>DATCTT010000250.1:0-3404 GCA_036567845.1 Candidatus Ozemibacteraceae bacterium
CAGGGGAGCTGGAGGAACCTCTTCAATTCGACGACAGCACGGCCCCGATGGCTGATCCGGTTCTTTTCCTCCTCGGTCAGCTCGGCAACACTGCAGCCACGTTCCGGAAGCATGAACACCGGATCGAAGCCGAAGCCGCCCTTCCCGCGGCGCTCGAACCCGATCCGGCCCTCCAGGGTGCCTTCGAAAAACCGCGACACACCGGTATCGTCGATGAAGCAGATTACGCAGCGGAAGCGCGCGGAGCGCTTGTCCGGCGGCAAGTCGGCGAGCTCGTTCAGGAGCTTGTCGATATTCTTCTCATGAGTGGGGTTCGGCGCAGAATAGCGCTGGGAGTGAATTCCCGGACGTCCATCGAGGGCGTCGACCTCCAGGCCCGAATCGTCGGCGAATACGGGCTCCCGGACACGCTCCCAGAGCGCACGAGCCTTGATTTCGGCGTTTTCCCGGTAGGTGGCACCAGTCTCTTCGACATCGGCCATTCCTGGCAGATCGAGCTGGCACCGGAGGCTCACGGAGTCGCCGAGGATCGCGCCGATCTCCTGAAGTTTGTGACGGTTTCCCGTCGCGATCCAGAGTTTCATGGGAAACGCCGGATCGCCTCATCCTGGGCTACGAAGAGATCCCGGATTCCTTTTTCCCCGAGTTTGAGCATGGCATCGAGCTGGGCGCGATCGAACACGCCGTGTTCGGCGGTTCCCTGCACTTCGATATAGCCGCCGGCTCTTGTCATGACGAGGTTCAGGTCGGTCTCGGCGCGGGAATCCTCATAATAATCGAGATCGAGCAGGGCTTCATTCTGGAAAATGCCGACGCTGACAGCCGCGAGCCTGTTCACGATCGGATTCTCGGTGACTTTTCCCTCGGCCATCAGCTTCTTCACAGCCATCTCGAGAGCAACCATCGCGCCGGTGACGGAGGCGGTGCGGGTGCCGCCGTCGGCCTGGAGAACGTCGCAGTCGATCTGGAGGGTGCGAGGACCGAGCTTTTCGAGGTCGAGGGCGGCCCGGAGAGCTCTTCCGATCAGCCGCTGGATCTCATGGACGCGGCCTTTGACCGTGGTCGTTCCATACCCGGCGCGGGCGTTGCGGACAAGGCCGCAGCCGGGCATCAGCGCGTATTCGGCGGTGATCCAGCCCTGGGGTTTCCCGCGGGATTCGACGAACGAGGGCACTTTCTCCTCGACGGTGACCGTGCAGATGACCTTGGTGTCACCGCAGGTGATGAGAGCCGAGCCGTGAGGATACTTCACGAAGCCGGGCTCGATCGAAACCGGACGCAACTGATCTGGGCGACGCTGATCGTGACGGGGCATGGGGATTCTCCTTCGCAGGGCGGCTTACATTCCGCCGTCCGGTGTGAATTCGACGTGATGATTGAAGGCCAGCATCAGGATGAGCACGAGAGCGAAAAGGCCGATCATGATGATCATGAATTTTTTATGAGCGGCAGCCAGTTCATCGGGGGACATGCGGGCTTTCATCGCCTCGAGCTCGAGTTCGCGCTCCCGCTTGGTCATCTTCCGTTTGCGGACCGCCTCGTCCGGAAGGGCATTGGTCTGTCGTTCGTCAGCCATCGTGATTCTGCTCCTGTGGGGATATCGAAGAGGCAGTAAGATATCATATCCCGCGCGGCAGGCCAACCTTCATCGACATCGAGTTTCGGCGGGTTGTTGCAAAGGGGTGTTTTGGCTTATCCTGAACGAAACGCCCGCGAGTTCGGACGCCGACCACGCACAGAGAGGAGTACCGCATGCCCGCCATCAAGGGAAAGATCCAGAAGGGGACAGGTGAAGGCCAGAACACGGTCCGCGAGCAGTTGCCGTATTTTCAGGAGTGTTTTCCCGAGGTCGGGGTCTGTCGGGCTGGCACGATCAACATTCTCCTCGAGCAGCCTCTCGTCGTGATCACCCCCGACTTCACGACCCGTCCGCTTCCCTGGCACCCGGCCTTCCGGATCGTGAAGGGCGGCGAAACATTCCAGTTCGTGCGGATCCGCCTGACAGTCGAAGGGCAGGAGCCGGTCAACGCCTGGATCTACCGCGCCCAGTTTTCCCCCTACCGGGACAACCCGTTCTATATCGAAGTGATCGCCCCACCGGTCTCGTTCACGGGAACGCCGGGCTGCACGATCGAGGTGCTCACCGGCTGTCACACCGGCCTCGTGGTGATCGGCGACGCCCAGACGGACTGTTCGGGCGGATCAGCGACGCCGGAATCGCGCGGTTCCGCCGGATCCCGCTGACGGCCCGCCCAGATGGAGCTCCAGGTCCTTTCCGATCGCACGCGCCTGATTCCGGGGCCGGCGAACATCGGCGTGATCATGCTCGCCGAGGATCGGGTCGCGCTGATCGACTCCGGCATCGACCGCCGGATGGCGCGACGGGTGCTCGAGCTGCTGGGCGCCTACCGACTGCGGCCGGTGGTGATTCTCAACACGCACACCCATGCCGATCACTGCGGCGGAAACGCGTATATCCAGGCAGCCACCGGCTGCCGGATCCTGGCCAGTGCCGCCGAGGCCGCCGCCGCCGCGCATCCGCTCATGCAGGCCATAGCCCTGTATGGCGGTTCCCCCCCTGACGAGCTGATGAATCCGCTGGTGATGGCCGAGCCATCCAGAGCCGAACCGATCGAAGCGGGCCACCTCGATCTCGACGGGGTGGATATCGAGGTGCTTTCTCTCGGCGGCCACTCGATCGGCCAGCTGGGCTTTCTCGTCGACGGCGTCGCATTCCTGGCCGACACGCTGTTTCCGCTGCATACCCTCCGGAAACACCGTCTGTTGTTCATCTATGATCCGCTCGCCCATCTCGAGACGCTCGAGGGACTGCACGAGATCCGGGCAGGCACCTATGTCGGAGGCCATTTTCCACCGGAGAGCCGGATCGAAATGCTTCTGGTCGAGAACATCGCGGCCGTTCGTTCGGCATTTGCGCTGTTGAAAAAGCTTCTCGAGATTCCGCAGCCTTATGACCGGCTTGCAAAGCAGTTTTTCGGCAGTTTTGAGCTGAAAAAGACCGGCTGGGAGCACTTTCTGTATCGGGCAACGCTGTCGGGGTATCTTTCGGCCCTGAAACGCAACGGCGAAGCCGAGTATCGCATCATGGACAATCTGCCCGTCTGGTTCGCGACGGGGAAACCGGGAAAACGCGACTTATGAGCCTCCGCATCACCGCTGTTATTATCATATTATATATAATATCATCAAGCATATTTGCTCAAGAGCCGCCGCGGGAGCGCATTCTGGTCACCAGGCCCGGGGATTCCGCGACGTTTCACCGGCATCAGGCCTCGCGCCAGCCCGGCGGCAGCTTCACCTTTCGCTACCGTTTCGAGGGCCGGGATGGGGCGATCCACCGCATCTGCGAACAGATCGAGGCGGAGCGGGACACCGGCGAGGAG
>DATCTT010000251.1:0-16704 GCA_036567845.1 Candidatus Ozemibacteraceae bacterium
CGGCAAGGATGCGCGCCCGATTCAGCCGGCGTTCGAGGAGCTTCCCTTCGGCCGCTCCAGCCACGAGGAACTGGATTGCGTCGAAGCCCGCCGGACCCCGGTCTGCCGGGTTCTTCCGATAGGGGGCGGAGAGATGGCAGAAAAGGTCGGGGACCTGCATCAGGTCGTCCAGAAGATGCGTGCGGTCAGGAGTGGTTTTGGGAAGGGGCGGCACGACGACGGCGATGGTGCGCGCTTCCCGGGCCGCGAGACGCTTCAGGCCGGTCCCCAGAGCTTCAGGGAGCGTCTGGCGGAGTTCGGTGTCGAGGAGAACGGGCGCGGCGCGGAAGATCAGCGAGCCGTCGAAGATGCCGAGAGACTCGGTTTTCCCGTTCCATTCGGCTTCGGGAAGCCGGGGTACCCCGGGGATGCGGGGGAGCGGGGCCGGCGCCGCGTCACGATCGTTCCTGACGGGCAGAAACAGCCAGCCGTCGATGGGTCCCGTGGGGCGTGAGCGGACGGTGATCTTCATGGTTCTCTCTTCTCCGATGCGGATGCGGTTTCCGGAAAGCCCTTCCGGGCGGCCTGGCGGCCATGGTAGCATGAATTTTCCGAGGTGTGTACAAGAATGCTGTTGCAACTTGGCAAAAAATCTGCTACCATCTCTCTTCACTCGACCATTGCTCGGAGGTGACAAGAATGTCTCGGTATTGCATGGTTTGCGAACGCGGACCCCAGGTCAGCTATCAGCTCAGCCACTCGCATCGTCGCTCGAAGCGGCGCTGGAGCGTGAACCTTCAGAAGAAGCGGGTTATGCTTCTTGGCAAGCTGGTGCGCGGTTATGTCTGCACCAAGTGCCTGGGCAGCGACAAGGTAACCCCGGTCATCTGATTTCCGATCTGCACCGGAAGCGGTTCTTCACGCTTCACCGGTGTCCTGTGGCGTTCCCGTGAGTTCGGGGTGCCGTGCCGTCAACCAGGCCGCAAGGGCTGCGCTGACAACGGTTTCCGGAACCATGTGGCCGAGGTTGTAGACGCTCGACGTCGTGATCGCGGCCCCCAGGGACGACGCGGGATCAGAGAAGAAAACGACGCCGGCGGTGACATGGCAGAGCAGTCTCAGACTGCATGCAAATGTCACCGCCGTTGCCGCTTTTCCCGGCGTCTTCCAGCGGAGAGCCCCCGCGAGGCCCAGAGCCCCGTGCGCGAGGGGATAATCGAGCAGGAACTGCACCGGATGCACGATGAACGGCCGACGCAGCGTGAGAAGCAGCCCTGCCAGCAGCCCGGCGGACACCCCGCGTTTCACCCCACGGCGTGCGGCGAGCAGCAGCAGAGGCAGGCCTCCGAGAGAGAGTGACCCCCCGGCCGGCAGTTCGAACAGGCGAAACTGGCTCAGGGCCAGGGAAAGCGCGATCAGCAGACCGGTTTCCGCCGTTTCCCGGAGCCGGGCTGGCGGTTCATGAGGTTGTGGCGGTGCGGGACTTGCGATCATGGCTGGACAGCCTACACTAAGCCGGCCTCGTGAAGGTGTCAACTTCTCGTGCTGGACAACCCGACGGTTTTTTCATACCCTGTCATCCAGAGAGAGATACATCCCCGGGAGGATATGATGATTCTGGGATTGGTGCCTGATATGCGTCGTTACGTCCTGCTTGCGCTTGCACTGGTCATTTCCGCGGCGGCGTTCTGCCCCGTGCGGGCTTCGACCAGGCCCACGCAGAAGGAGTTCCAGGATATCTCGGAGCTTTCACTCGACGATCTCCTCGGCCAGGTCGTCGTGACGGCTACGCGCCGCGAAACCGCGATGGAGACCTCGCCTGCGACGATGTATGTCATCACGGAAGAGGACATCCGCCGCTCCCCGGCCCTCACCCTCTCGGATCTCCTGCGCCGCGTTCCCGGCTTCCAGACGAAGACCTGGCTGTCCGAGTTCACCAACACCTCGTTCCGCGGCATGGTGGGCGCTTCCGTCATCAACGAGCGGATTCTCTGGATGATCGATGGGGTGCCGGTCAACGATGTGCGTGACGGCGGCATCTGGACCGACATCACCATCCCCCTTTCCCATATCAAGCGCATCGAGGTCCTCTCCGGCCCCGGCTCGGCCCTGTACGGGGCCAATGCCTTTCTCGGGGTCGTCCACATCATCACCCGGGACCCCGAGGATTATCTCCACGACGGTCTGACAGGCAAATACCAGGCCGCGTTCGAAACCTACGACACGGTGCTGTCGGAACTGGCCGTGGCCGGGAACAACGGCGGCGCCTCCTGGCTCTGGGATCTCCATCTCGACTCCACCACCGGCCCCGGGATCGTCCGGGACCACAACCGCCCGGGGGCCGACAAGCACGCGGATCGGCAGTGGGGCTATCTGTACGGGAAATACAAGTTCGGCGGCAACCGGGTCAACGTCGGCATGCGCCGCGTCAACCAGGAATACGACGGCGCCGACTTCGCCGTCTACGACCTCTACAAGTGGCGGCGCGGCGAGGAGTGGATCGACTGGCATCGCGGCAAGACGCGGGGAAACGGGGATCGCGACTCGCTGGTGCTGAGCTGGCACGGGTACGACGAAGACTTCTATCATTTCGCCGACATTCCCAATCTGAATTATGATATCGACTCGTATCGCTGGTATCTGAACCTCCAGCGGGACATGCGCCCGCGCGGCCGGCATCAGATCTCCTTCGGAACAGGCCTGCGGTCCGAACATTACCGCGGCGACGATTTCATTCCGACGCGGCGCTCCTTCTCGAAGGATAATTTCAATCTCTTCTTCCAGGACGAGATCACCCTGGCGCGCCTGTGGAAAATGACGGTCGGTGGCAGATACGACACGCACACCGACTACGAGAATGTTTTCAGCCCGCACGTGACGGTGCTGCACACCTTCGCAGACACGAAGGGCCACGTGCGGCTCGGCTACGGCCGCGCCTTCAAGGAGCCGTCCAACTGGCAGCTGTACATCGACCAGCCGAGCGGCCGCGGCACTCCGGACATGCAGCCAGAGAAGATCCGCACGATCGAGCTTTCGGTGGATTACATGTTCCCGCGGGAGCTGTACGCCCGGGTGACCGGCTTCAACATGAAGCACCGCAACATCATCTGGGAAAACTTCGATCCCCTGATTGCGGAGCCGCAGTACACCGTTTACGGAATCTTCGGGAAGTTCCACCCCCAGCAGCCCGGCGACAGCGCGCGCATTCACGGGGCCGAGTTCGAGCTCCGCAAGCATTTCGACCCGGACAACCACCTCTTCCTGACCGGAATGTGGCTCCGCTCCCGTGACGATCAGGGGCGTGATCTCCAGTATGATGCCGAGCGGAAGGCCGGCATCGGCTACTGGCACGCATTCGACACCCGGACCAGTCTTCAGGTCGAGTCGCACTGGGTCGATGACACGATCGACACGAACAAGCGGGATGTCCCGGGTGTCGGCACCCGGCATGTCGATGGCTACGCGGTCACGGGTGCCGCCCTCCGGCATGCGATCTCGGGGAAGGAACACGTGAAACTCTCGGTCTGGAACATCGGCCGGAAGCCCTATCAGGAGATGCTCGAAGCCTGGGCTCCGGGGACGGTGGTGCGGTTCGAGTTCATCCGGTCATTCTGAAGGCGAATGTATAAAATAGTAGTAATAATTATAATGCTCGCTCTTCTTCCGTGCTGTGGCGCGGCGGCCGAGCGCGGGGAGATTCCGATCCCCCTGCAGGTGCAGATCTTCCTGAAGATCATCACGTATGACCGGTCGTTCGACAACGGAACGCCGGCGCCCTATCAGGTCGGTGTCGTCCTCCGGAACCCCGAAGGGAGTTCCGACGAACGGGTCTTCCGCCAGGTGTCCGAAGCCCTGGAGAAGAAGACGATCCTGGGCCGGCCGCTCGCGCCCGTCAAGATCGTCTTCCGCAAGGGCGCGCTTCAGGCGCCCGAGGTGCTTCCCAACATGCTTGTGCTGATCGGGAACTGGGACGAGGACGGGGAAAAGGTCGCCGAGTTCGCCCGTCGGAACCACCTGCTGACCTTCGGGAGCGATATCGCCCTGCTCGAGTCGGGGGTGGCCGTCGTGATGAGTCTCGAGGGAAACCGGCCCGTCATCCACGTGAATCTGACCGAAGCGAAAGCGGGCGGTGCCGATTTCCACGCGAATTTCCTCAAACACTGCCGGGTGATCCGATGAAACCGTTCCACTGGATATACCGTTCTCCTTTGCAGACCCAGCTCCGCATGGTTCTGTTGCTCGCGTTCATCCCCGGGGTTCTCATTCTCGGTCTGTTCACCGTCATCCGCGAACACTCGATCATCCGCAAGAGTTTCCAGATGAAAGCCGAGGAGCTGGTCGATCTCGCCGCCTACAACATGGCCCCCGGCGTCGAGTTCGAGGACCTCCAGGCCCTGAGTGAGGTCGTCAACGGCCTCACCCGCCGCGGGGAAGTGGCCTACATCCTGGTCGCCGACCGCACGGGCCGGGCGATGGCCTCCTTTCACCCCGAGCTCGCTTCGATCAACAGCTGGAAAACGGATTTTTCCGACGCCCCCATCGAGGCGCGCGACGATGGCCGCGTCCTCCATCTGCGCCACCGGCTGAGCTTCAACCAGCGCTTCCTCGGTGTCCTCTACATGGGCTTCACCCTTGACCAGATCAACGCCCAGCTGTTTTTGAACCATCTCGTGGTCGCCGGCGTGGTGCTCCTCTCGATGGTCATCCTGACGGTCACTGCCCGGCGGTTCGGGCGAATGATAACTGATCCTATAGAATCCCTGAAACGCCTAGCCGAAAAGCTTTCCCAGCAGAACTACTCGACGCCGCCGGTGTCGATCGAGGCGGCGCAGGAGATCGAGTTCCTCGCCCACACCTTCAACGAGATGGTTCAGGCGATCCAGGAGCGGCAGAACGAGCTGCGCATCCTGAACCAGACCCTCGAGCAGAAGGTCGTGGACCGGACCCGCCTCCTCGAGATCGAGACCCACAAAGCCCAGCAGTCGGAGCGGCTCAAGAGCGAGTTCCTGAGCAACATGTCCCACGAGCTGCGCACCCCGCTGACCTCGATCCTGGCCTGGCCCGATCTGATCCTCGACCATTACGAGCGGAAGCAGGATGTGCTGACCGGTGCGGCCCAGATCAAGAAAACGGCCCAGCACCTCCTGCGGCTGATCAACGACCTGCTCGACATGGAGGCGATCGACACGGGCCGAATGCGGATCGAGCCCGTGCTGACCGACATCACCCCGCTGATCCAGGAGGTCATGCAGCATCTCCAGGGATACGCGATCAGCCGCGAGGTGAAGATCGTTGCGAAGCTGCTGACCCCGCTGCCAGCCATCGTCGTCGACGGCGACCGTCTCAAACAGGTGCTGATCAACCTGATCAGCAACGCCGTCAAATTCTCGACCAAGGGCGGCCAGGCGGAGCTGTATGCCTCGGCCGACGACCGCGAGGTGTGCATCCGCGTCGTGGACCACGGCGTCGGGATCGCGAAAGAAGACATCCAGTATATTTTCGACCGGTTCCGCCAGGTCGATGGCTCGATCCGGCGCCGCTACGGCGGTTCCGGCGTGGGGCTGTATCTCGTGAAGAGCCTCGTGACCATGATGGGCGGCGATGTCTCGGTCGACAGCGGTGTCGGCGAGGGAAGCACCTTCCGGGTTACGTTCCCGCGACCGGGCGTGACGCCCGTTCCCGCAGCCCCGGCGGCCCCGGATCCCTCCTGAGCGGGAGGGCCCGCGAACGAATGCTCAGCTGCGACGGCGGTTTGGCCGATAGATATGAAGAATTCGTCTGTCGCGAGGAGGCAGGAAATGAACACATCGGGTAAGATTCGCGTCGGAGTCGTCTTCGGCGGCCGTTCTGGCGAGCACGAAGTCTCTCTCGTGTCTGCGCAGTCGATCATGAAGGCGCTGGATCCGCAAAAATACGAGGTCATCCCCATCGGGGTCTCGAAACAGGGCACCTGGGTCGTCGGAGCGGATCCCAAGAGGTTTCTCCCGGCACCCGCCGATCGGAAACAGCTCGACGCCGCGCCGGCGGAAGCTGCCACCAAAACGGCGCTGATCGGCGATCCGTCGCATCAGGGCATGATCCTGCTCGATCGCACGAACGTGCAGCAGCGGGTTAAACTCGATGTCGTCTTTCCGATCGTCCACGGCACCTATGGCGAAGACGGAACTCTGCAGGGGCTGCTCGAAATGGCAGACCTGCCCTACGTCGGGTGCGGTGTCATGGCCTCGTCGGTCGGCATGGACAAGACCACAGCCAAGCGCCTCTTCCGCGATGCCGGCCTGCCCATCGCCCCGTTCACCGAGCACCTCCGGCGGGAGTGGCGGGAACAGCCCGACAAGGTCATTGCCGAGATCGAGGCCGCCTTCCCGTATCCCTGCTTTATCAAGCCCGTGAACTCGGGCTCCTCGGTTGGCGTCTCAAAAGCGCATGATCGCGAGGAGCTTCGAACGGCTCTTGACCTGGCCGCGAAGTATGACCGCAAGATTCTTGTCGAGGCCTCGATCAACGGCCGCGAGCTCGAGGTCTCGGTTCTCGGGAACGATGCCCCCATCGCCTCGATTCCGGGTGAAATCGTGCCCTGCAACGAGTTTTACGATTACAAGGCGAAGTATGTCGACGACCGATCGGAGTTGCATATTCCCGCGAAAATCACGGACGAGCAGACCGCCGAGATCAGGGAAATGGCCGTCCGCGCCTATCGAGCCCTCGACTGTGCCGGCATGGCCCGCGTCGACTTTTTCCTCGATCGTGACACGGGGAAGTTCATTCTGAACGAAGTCAATACGATTCCCGGCTTTACCAGCATCAGCATGTATCCGAAACTGTGGGAGGCAACCGGCATCACCTACCAGGATCTGGTGACCAAGCTTGTCGAGTTTGCCTTTGAACGGTATAACGACCGTCAGGAGTCGCTGAAGGCGATCATGTCCTGATTCCGTCGGAACGACGAAGCCGGCAGGGGAATTCTCCCTGCCGGCTTCGTAATTTCAGGGATCAGATTCCCTTACAGAGACGGCAGCCGGTCGTTGTGCCGCTCCAGGTATGGGGTTCAGGGGCCAGGGCTTCGCGCATGCCGCCGCTGCAGAGGGCGCAGACGCGATCGACGGGGATCGGCGGTTCGGCGGTTTTCACGATCGCCTTCTGGGCGCACTCGAGGATCTCGAGGCCGGCCCCGTCGGAAGGGATCAGGCATTCGGCCCCGAAGGCTGCCTGGCGTCTGGCAATGGCTTGGAGACGTGGCATGGCCGGGACATCGTCGGGCGGATCGTCGTCGAGGGCACAGAGATGGATGGCCTCGGTCTCCCCCCGGCTCCATTCCAGGGCCAGACGACTTCGCCACAGCGACAGGATCATCTCGGCGGGCGGAGGCCCATGAGGCTCAAAGACACTTCCGTCGCGGGCCCGCAGGGCGCGCCGGCGTTCGGCGAGCGAGGGGTGGATGCCGGGCGCCTCGTCCCCTTCGCGGATACGGACAGGCATGAAGTTGGCGCGGGTGAGACGGGTGAGAACGCCGATGTAGGCCTCACGGCCAATCCGCTCCGCCGCGAACGCATCCGCTTCAAACTCGAACCGCCGGCCCATGGACGAGAACATCCGGTTGGCCAGCATCCAGAGGATGACCAGAAGAACCCCCTCCATCACGGTCGGGCCAAAGATCAGCAGGCGGCCGGCCGCGGCGGGATATAGGGCCGCCCAGCAGCCGGCAAGAAGAGCCAGATTCACCATCGCCAGAAAATACAGGAACAGGTGTTCCCGGACCAGATGCGCTTCTTCGTGGGTCGCCACGGCCACGAGGTCGTCGGCAGGCGATTGATCGAGCAGATCGCCGGTGAACGCGATGGCGTGCGTTGATTCGAGATACCCGAACGAAACAGCGTTTGCGATGCCGCTTCCGAAGAGGTTCCAGCGGTAAAACGTCACCGGTAGGTCGCGGATGCGGCGCGGAAGGGTTTCCACGGGGATGCGCCGCATTCCCAGCAAAAACGGCAACACGAGGGGGATGAGGAGGAGAACGGCGGCGCACAGGGCCGCGAAGGCGAGGGCCGGGGCCCAGGGGGCGTGGATGCCCCACCAGGGGAGGGCTGCGGCCATACGGCGGAGGATCAGAAACGCCACGAGCGGAGCGGCGAGAGGGAGGGCCCGAAGGAGGTGGAGGCGGAACACGGCCGAAAGGAAGCCGTCGAGCGTCCAGAGGGCGTTGCGGACTTCGCGATCCAGCTTGTGGACAGGGATTAGGGCGAGGGTGTAGGAGAGCAGCCAGTGCAGGATGGCGCAGGCGAGGTCGTGGCCGATGCCCAGTCGCCGGGGAAGCCCGAGGGTGAGAACCAGCATGCCGCCGGCCGTTGCGAGCAGCACGCTCAGAGGGGAGCGCCGCAGCGCATTGTAGGGGGCCGTGCGGTCATGGCCTGACGGGAACCGGGCCAGCCAAAGCCGGCGTTCCCGCTCCATGACGAGGGCCGGGGTGAGCAGGAGGGCGAGCCAGAGCACGGCGGCCAGAAGCCACGTCGAGCCCGGCCGATTCACGGGCGCAGGGGTGAGGCTTGTGAGCCGCTCCTGCAGGGCCTGGGCAGCGCCGACATCGATACCGGAGAGGCGGGCGACGGCTGCTGCTGCGGCCGATGCGTTACCGGCACGCTGTTCGATGGTGGCCTCGAGCAGGGCGAGATCCGCCTGGAGCACGGTCGGGAGCGGGACGGGGTCGTTGGCCAGCCGGTGCACGATCGTGAGGGCGGCCGTGTCGTAGCCGTGAATCGCGAGCAGCCAGGCCCGGTAGGTTTCAACGGCCTCCCGGCGGCGCTGGGTGTCGGGCCGCCGCTCGATCTCATCGAGGGCGTTCAGAAGCGCGCGCAGGGCGTCTCCCGAGAGGGTGGGGGTGTGGAGAAAGCCGGTCAGCGCCTCATGGATCTCTGCGGGCCGCTTCTGCTGGAGCAGCATGTCGAGCTGATCGGTCGTTGGAAAGCCGGCGGGGGGAACAACTCCGCCCCAGCCTGCGACGACGATGAAGAGAGCAAGCACCGGCATCAGGATCAGGAGGGTGTTTCGCATGCGCGCCATTCTATCGCAATCCGCCCCGGATGGGAAGGCGGGCTTGCCATTTCGTCCATCTGCGTGCGAAGCTGAACGTCAGAGTTCTCATGCCACTGCTGGAGGAATCTCATGCGTCTGCGGGGAGCGGGGCTTCTTGTCGCCTGGCTGGCCGTGGCGGCCGCTGCGTTTGGCCTCGACTGTCCGTCGCTGCGGCTGCTTCCGGAGGAGCGCTCCGATCGGCTGGTCGCCGAGGGGCTGGTCAGAAAGGGCCGGCCACGGGACGGCACGAACCGGCGGGATCGTCTGCGGGGCCTTCTGAGCCGGCCGGCATCGGGATCGGAAATCCTCGTCACCGTGGGCAGCGAAACGCAGCGACTGGTGCTGGATGAGCGGGGGGCGTTCCGGGCTGTCTTCTCCCGGCCGATGGGGACGGGAACGATCTCGGTATCGGTTGCCGACGGGGCGGCGGGCGGGGCCGAACTTCGTTGCATGCGCCAGGTGCTTCCTGCCACGGCGTCCCTGCTCGTCGTCAGCGATGTTGATGACACCATTCTTGTGTCTCAGGTGACGAAGCGGCTGAACCTCGTCTGGAACTCGCTCCTGAGAAGCCTGCCCGGCCGTCAGCCGGTGGCCGGTACGCCAGAAATATATCGTAACATATATGAGTCCACCGGCGGAACGGGGTTTTTCGTGTATCTCAGCGCTTCCCCGGCGGCCCTGGAGCGGTTCATCGGCTCGTTCCTCGCCTGCCAGGGCTTTCCTGCCGGTCTGCTGATCACGGGGGACGGAATCAGCGGCACGCAGCACCAGACCGTTGCGCACAAGAGCGCCTGGCTGGAACGGCTGAGTGAGCTGTTCCGAGGCGCACCGATGCTGCTGGTCGGCGACAGCGGGGAACGGGATCCCGAAATCTACCTGGCCTTCGCTGGCCGTCGGCTGGCGCCGGTGAAAGGGATCGTCATCCGGCTCATCGAGGGGTTCGATGCCGAACGGGAAACGCGCATCCGGCGGGAAGCCGCTGCAAACGGGGTTCCGCTGCTCCTCTGGCGTGAACCGTCGGAACTGCGTGCCGGCCTCGCCTCGGTGGGAGTCAGAATCCGGTGACGGAACCGGCCGAGTTCTGCTGCATGACCGGCTGAAGCCGCTCGCGATACCGACGCAGCAGCTCGATCCCGGCCGGATCGACGAGTTCCGTGTCCGTGGCGGCCCGGGCTGGCTCGTCCCCGGCACGGAGCCGTTCGAGGGCCAGCTCGAGCTCGGCGCGCTGCTCGGTCCGGAGGCTGCCTTCCTCGAGCGTCGATTCGAGGGTCTCGATTGCTTCGCGCTTCTTCGCCTCGGCGGACTCCGCCATCTCCTGGGCGGTCAGCTGGAGCCAGGCAGTGCCGATGATCACATCCGCCGCGGAAAATTCGCCCATATCGGCAAAGCCGGCCGCCCGCACCGCGGCATCCGCCAGTGACGCTTCCGGGGAGCCGGCGGGCGGGGGCTCGTTCCGGAACAGCCGGGCGGCTGTCTCGGGGCTGGTGGCCACGAGGGTGTCGTAGACCGCCAGATACCGCGTGACCATCTCCTCGGTGAGCGCCAGCTCGCCGGCAGCCTCGGAAGAAATGGGAAATAAAATATAAATAAATATAAAAGCTAGTACAATATATTGAAAGTGGATTTTCATTCGGGGCCTCCCGACCATCACGGGCGGTTTGTCGCAAGCGGGCCGTCGATACGGCGGCCATCGCTCCAGATGCCCATGAACCGCACCGCTTCCCCGTCCCCGAGGACGAGATCGCGGTCGTGGCCGGTCCAGGCCGCATGGCACAGGGCGTCGAACAGGCGGAAGTTGCCGAGCCAGTCCATCGCGTCGTTGCCCATGCAGCGGATATGGCGCGAGAGGCGGGTCTGGCGGTTCAGCCGGATGAACTCCCACCGGCGCTGCTCGATGAGCCGCTCGTAGCGGGGCTCCCGGGGGGTGTAGACCGAGGCACTGTCGGCGACCAGGGCCGGCGTGCCGCGGATGTCGGAGCGGTAGGTGAGGAAGTTCTTGTCTGCCGCCGGAATCGCGTCGGCGGCGTAGAACAGCTCGCGGGCCGTCTCCTGGACGGACGGGCCGTCCTCATCGCCGACCGCGATGAGCAGGAGGGTTCCGGGCCGGATTCCCGAGAGGTCATACAGATCGAGGTTGAGATTGGCCCCCAGGCCGCCCTGGCGGGACGGATGCAGCACCATGACGGCTCCGGGCCGGGGCAGCTTGAAATACTTCGCCGACGCGGCGATGTTCATCGCGATGGCGCCGCCGCACTCGTGGCCGATCAGGGCGACCCGGTCCCGGTCGGGCTCGGCGTGGCCGCCGCTGTAGAGCACCGTGAGGGCTTCCTTGACGCTGCGGACGGCATTGGCGGTGTATTCCGAAAGGTGGGCGCCGCTTCCCTGGTAGAACGGGAAGATGACGGTGTTGCCGCGCCGGCAGAGATGCTCGATCCAGCCGATATAGTAGCCCGGATCCGAGGCGAGCCAGCCGTGAAGGAAGACGATCAGAGGCGCGCTGGCCGGCGACGGATTGGCGGGTTCATAGATCACGAACCGCTCTTCCGAGACCCCGAGCTGCGTGATGCGGAAACCGGCGTGGGGATACGCCTTGCCGCCCGGACCCGTGGCGGGCTGTTCCGGGCCGGTGGGGAGCGTCACGGCCGCCCCGAGCGGGGCGAGGATGAGCAGCAGATACAGCAGCACCGGCCAGAGCCGGATGTCGGGGAAGACGCGGGGGAATCCCCGATCAGCGGCGCACGGACGGTGCAGTTCGGCCGGGCAGATCATGATTCCCGGGGAAGATTGCGTTCCATGCTCGATTTGAGGGCATCCATCCCGACGCGTTCGATGAACAGCAGGACGAGGGTGGCAATGAGACCGGCGAACGTGCCGGCCTTGATCTCGGCGCGTTTCACGACGGCAAGATCCTTCGTTTCGGCCAGCTGGAGATTCTGCGCGCAGACGGCGAACCCGGCCAGGGCCGCGAGAGCCGCGAACAGCCGTTCGAAGTTCCAGACCGCGTTCCACCAGAAGGAGCCGCGCCGCGATTCCCCGGCAAGAAGGGGCCGGCCGGCCAGGTAGAACGGGACAAGCAGGGGGCCGAGAATGAAGACGACGGCCGTCCAGAACAGGCTGGGACCTTTGCGGGTATGGCTGTCCCAGGCGACCCAGATCGTTACCAACCCTCTCAACCATTTTGGCCACATATGTTTTGTCGTTGCCTCCGTTCCTTGTGCTTCCCGTGGGATCGGCCCAAGCATACCACACCCGGTCCCGGCCGCCAAACCCCTGATGCCTCACCTGCCCGACAGGTGGGTGCGAAGCGATCGTCTGAAAGTCCCTGCGACCGGTTCAACGAGACATCGCGGGAGTGGTGGGCCAAACAATACCGGGAAGGACGGAAACCGGAGAAATGTGAAAACTTTTCCCCCTGTTCCCCGTAAAATGGGTATAATCGGTACACTACGAATTTCGAGAAGAGCGAGGTAATGCACGTATGAAACGAATCTCCCCTCTCGTCGTGATGACATTCTGCGGCCTCCTGTGCGGCCAGGTCTGGTCTGCCGATGCGGCGAACCCCGTCACCGGGGGAACCGTATCCGTCCAGGATGACGCCGGAACAGACAACAGCAAAGTGTCTGCCGATACCGACGCAATTGTCACGCCTGCAGCCGCTCAGGCAGCCCAGGCGCCCGCCGCCGCGAAGGCCGAGGAGCCGAAAAAGGAAGAACCCAAGGAAGAGGCCAAAAAGCAGGTGGTCAAGGTGACCGTTTCTGCGGGTGACACTCTGTGGGGATTTGCCGAAAAATACCTGGGGGATGGAAATCGCTATCCCGAGATCGTTGCCGCCAACAAGGCGAAGTATCCGTCGTTGGCGAAGAATCCTGATCTGATCATCGACGGCTGGGAGCTCACCATCGAGATCCCGCAGAAGGACACAAAGCCCGAAGCCAAACCCGGAACCACCCCCGGCCAGTCTGCCCAGGAGTCCGATAAGGGCAAGGAATCCGAAACGCCGAAGGCCGACAAGGAAAAAGAGAAGGAACCCGCCAAGCCGGCGGTCAACGTTCCCGAGTGGACGACCGAGCAGAAGGTCGCCCGCCTCCAGAAGGCGATCGACGGTCTGAACCGCATTCTCGTCGCGAAGGGCAAGATGGTGACGGCCCTCACGGCCGAAACGGTCCGCATGATGATCGACAACAAGCTGCTCACCGATGCCGAGTGGATGGGCCTCAATCCGCCCGAAGGCTATGTGTGGGCGATCGAAAAGGGCAACGTAAAGCTCGTCAAGCGCGGCGGAACGTCTGAGTCCAAGGCTGATGCCGACAAGAAGACCGATGACAAGGCTGCTGCCGAGAAGAAGGCCGCAGAGGAAAAGGCTGCTGCCGAGAAGAAGGCGGCCGAGGAAAAGAAGGCTGCCGAGAAGAAGGCGGCCGAAGAGAAGGCGCAGAAGGAAGCCGAGGCCAGTGCCAAGTCCCAGTTCGAGAAAGAGCTGAATGCTCTTGGCATGCAGGATCTCACCGGGAAGAGCAGCGAGTATCAGAACGCTCTTCGCGCCGGCATGAAGGTTCTGCCCCCGACCTTCTTCAAGGATTCCCCCTTCTTCAAGTTCATGGGACTCAAGAACCTCGTCGACCTGCAGCGGGAACTCAAGGCCGCACAGACCGCCTATGAAAAGAACGTAAAGGCGGGCGACGTGACCAATCGCGCGTGGAACCCCTTCGACGACGACATCAAGTCCTCGGCCGAAAAGGTGCAGCAGGCCCGCAAACGCCTTGCCGACGCCTATGGCGAGTTCAAGGGCGTCTACGGTGATGCCAGGGCGAAGGCGGATGCCGCCGCGGCCGCGATCAAGACGGACGGCCCGCGGCTCAAGGAAGCTCAGGAGAAGCTGAACAAGCTGGACAAGAACGATTCCGCCAACGCGTCCCAGGTGCATGACCTGATCAAGACCATCAAGGACATCGAGGAACGGAACAAGGAAAACCAGAAGCTCGTCGACCAGTTCGAACCTCTCCGGACGCTGTTCAAAATCTGAGAAGCCAATTGGCTTCGATGGGAAATTCGTATATACTCTCGGGCGGGGGCGACCCCGCCTGATTTTTTTCCCCGACCAACACAGGAGGATTGTCATGAAGAGGCTTTTCGTGAGTGCCGCCGCCCTTTTGGTGGCCATCGCCGTTCTCGCCGGGCCGCAGCTGCCCGCCGCCGCCCAGCCCCTCGAGGGCCGGATCCTGTTCGTCGATACCTCCGAAGCCGGAAAAACCTATCTCGCTTTCATCAACCCCGACGGAACCGGGAAAGAGCGGATCACGCCTGCCTATTCGAACATCGTGTTCCCGAAGCTCAGTGAGGCTGCCGGCTGCATCGGTTTCACCAACAAGCTGCCGGACATGACCTCAGAGATCTATCTGCTCAGCCGCGATGGCAGCAAAATCCGGAAGATCCTCGAGGGAAGCGCCCTCGAAGGCTTTTCGCCCGACGGCAAGTATCTGCTGTATTCCACCTGTGACCAGGCGGCCGGGCTGTATTCCTACGACATCGAGAAGAAGACCTCGGTCAAGATCTCCCAGGATCTGCGCGTAACGGCCGCCGACTGGTCGCCGAAGGGTGACTGGATCGCCGCCTCGGTGCTGACGAGCGATGGGACGAACGACCTGTATATGATCTCGACCCTCGCCCAGGGCATCATCCGCCTCACCGAGACCAAGGACGTGAACGAGTCGTTCCCGTGCTTCTCGAAGGATGCAAAGCAGCTCGTGTTCATCTCCGACCGGCACGGCGCCAGCGAGCTCGAGTACATCGATCTGAACTCGCGTCAGCTCACCCGTCCGATTGTCACCGGCCTGTATCCGAGCCTTTCCCCGGAAAACACCGGCCTTGCCTACGAGAACGCCGATCATCTGCACGTCTGCCGGTCGAACGGCCTCGACGTGAAGGTGCTGGCCCCCGGCCGCACCCCCTGCTGGGTGAAGTGAGGCCGTCGTGATCCATCTCAAGCGCCTTCTCGTCCCGGTCGACTTCTCGGACGGTGCTGAACTCGCGCTGAAGTATGCCGCCTCGTTCGCCCGTCAGTACGCGGCCGAAGTGCATCTGCTCCACGTCTTCGAGGAGGAGTTCATGCCCCCGGTGCCGATGGAGATCCCCATCGCCCTGCCGACCGGGGCGGGGATCCAGAAGCAGCAGGACATCCACGAACAGCTTCGGTCGTTCGTCGGGGAGAGCCGCAAGGATATCCCGATCGTCACGACGGTGCGGGGCGGAAATGTCGCCAATGCTATTATAGAATATGCTACAGAACAGAAGATCGACATGATCATCATGGGGGCGCATGGCCGCTCAGGGCTTCTCCAGACACTGCTTGGCGACACGTCGTATGCCGTGTCGCGCCAGGCCGACTGTCCGGTGCTGACGGTTCGGCCTACACAGCGCACCTTCATCGGGACGCTGGAAGGGGTCTGATCCCGGATTGGTTCGGTTCACAACGAACGGGGGGAGGCGATGCCTCTCCCCGTTCGGCTCATGAGGCGCGGTTCCGGTTGCGGCCCGCGGCGATGAGCTGCTCGATCTGGCCCAGGACCCGGAAGGGGCTTTCGTGAGGAGCCACCGCCACGTCGATCTGGAGCGGAAGATGGCGGGGTGCCGCGAGCGTTGCCAGGGGGGAGACCAGGAACAGAGCCGTGGTTCCGGGGGCCAGTTCCATCAGAAAAAACCTGTCTCGATGCGGGTTCGTGATGATCCGGTTGCGTTCGGCGAGGGCCGGGAACCGGCTGAGCGAGACGAGCGGATTGTGGCCGAGGCTCCAGAACACGTCGGAAGCCGCCGGGGGGTGCTGGGCCGGCCATTCGCGGGCCGCTGTCGGAACGACGCCCTCCTGGCGCACGGTTTCGCAGCCGGTCGTGTTGGCAAGGTTGAAGCACCAGTCGAGGCGGAACCTGTGACGCGGCAGCCGGCGGGCGAGTTCGAAGGCTTCCCAGCCCATGCACAGAAACTCCTGGTCGGGAAGTTCGTCCAACGCTCGGGCCAGCTCGCCCAGTCGGCGCCACGAAGTGACGGGGGAGAGCCAGAAGCCAATGCGGGCCGGGTCGATCGTTTCCGGAAGCGCGCCGCGATCCTCGAACGGGAAAAGCCACCGGTCGGGTCCGATGTCGCGATGGACGGGAAAAGACCGGTTGAACAGGCGCAGGGTGATCCCCTGCTTCGAGACGGATGCGGGGCGGGGCGCATCAGCCGGTGCCGTGATGTCTCCGGCGGGAGCCGGGCGTGACGGCGGCGGCAGGGCCGCCAGCCGGATGAGCGCGTCGACCAGATTGCGCTTGAGGCGTTTCAGATCGCCGGGTGGGATGAACATGCCCTCCTCGAGGGCGCGGGTGACGTGGCGGCGGGCGGCGAAAGCCTCACCTAGCAGGTGGAACTTCTGAGGCAGCGGGCCGGCTTCGAGCCCTCTGCCGCCCAGGGCGTGGGTGAGCGGAGCATCGGTCTGAAGCCGGACGGGACGGCCGTTGACGACCGTCTCGACGGCGAGAGGCTGGCCCTCGTGTCCTGACCAGAACAGGTCGACGGGATACCGCTCCCAGTCGCGGTTCCAGTTTTTCAGCCAGGGCATTTCGGCCGAGACGTCGGTGCGGCGCAACACGGTTCCGGCCGGCAGCGAGGCGGGAAGACCGCGGACCAGCC
>DATCTT010000252.1:0-18721 GCA_036567845.1 Candidatus Ozemibacteraceae bacterium
CCGGGCGGTTCCGGGCTGCGGCCGGCGCCGGGGAGAGCTGCTTCATCAGGTTGTCATACAGCGCCGGCGTCTCGTGCGTGAAGGGGGCTGGGCCGGGCTTGGAGGCGTTGATGTCGCTGTCGGGATACTGGTAATCCGTGAAGTTCGAGCAGCCGATCACGGTCAGGATGCCATTGGCCAGCTTCTCCTGCGCCATGATCGCGATCGGGGTTCCCTTGGGGTAGATGACCGCGTCGTTCTTCTTGTCGCCGTCCTTGTTGAATGTGTCGTCATCGCCGGTGATCAGGATGTCGACGCCGGCATCGGCCGTCAGCGGCTTGCCGTCGCGGGTCAGAAGCGAGCAGGTGCCCCAGGTGATGACGGTTTTGACGCCCGCCATGATGGGCGAATCGGCCTTCAGCACATGGGCCAGCACGCCCCACGGCTTGTTCGTCTTGTTCGTGTTGTCCCACACCTGGTCGTCATTGTACCGGATCACCGAACCGAGCTTGCCGAGCAGGGTGTTGAGGGTATTGCGCCCGTCGAGATCCGCCGAGTCCCAGTCGCAGGACATGACCAGCCGGCCGCCGGCCATCAGCCACTCGACGAAGGCGTTCATCTCGGGCTCCATGATCGGGAGCGAGGTGTTTGGCAGCATCACGATCCCGAACCGGTTCAGCATCTCGGGCGTGATCAGGTTCAGCGTGTAGTACACCTTGAACCCGTTCTTGAGCATGTGGCGCTCGAAGGTCTCCATCTTGTCGGAAGCGGCGTTCCCGTGAGCCGCGTCAACGAGGATGTTGTGTGCGCGATCCGCCTCAGCGGCATCGTTCCAGAACTTGACCTCGCGGGAAGGAATGCGCTTGGCCGGATTGCGGCCGGTGATCCACATCATCGCGTTGTAGGCCAGCTGCGGGTGGGAATACATGAACGAGTCGTAACTGTCGTGCAGTTTCTTCACGCCACCGGCGCGGCGGGAAGACGGATCGGCAACGGGGGTGGCAGTGCCGTCATCAAAGGGGGAGCTGTCGCCCAGGCCTATCACGCGGCCTTTTCCGGCTTCGGCGGCGACGATATACGGTTCTTTTTTCGAGCGGCTGTCCAGCAGACTGACGGCTTTTGCGTCGTCCTTCGGGGCCAGAGTGAAGGTCGAGGCCGCCCAGGCGCCAACACCGCGCACCCCATACATTGCGGGGTGATCCTTGTTGGCCGTGCCGCTGACGGGGGCCTCATACAGGAAGTTGCCGGTGAAGGTGAAGCCGAACTCGCCGCAAAAGCTGTTGAGGGCTTTCACGGCATCCCAGCCGTCGTTGTCGCGGTCGGCGTTGCCGTGGTCGCCGATCAGAAAGGCGCCGCCGCCGTTCTTCACGAACTCGACGATGGCCTTCTGCTCGGCCTGCTCATAGGGGTTGTTCGGCTCGGCGAGGATGAGCGCGTCGTAACCGGCGAGGAGCTCCGGTGTGAAACGGCGGTTCGACGAGACCTTGCTGAGGGAGTCGATGGAAAAACCGTTCGCCGCGAGCATGTCGCACATCTCGGAATAAGCGCCCGAGACGATCCAGTCCGCGTTTCCGGCGGTCTGGCCGTGCGTGTCGTCATACAGAACCTTCACGTCGGCGGCCGAAGCCGGCACAAGAACCGTGAAAACGGCGAGAATGGCAAGAACGAACACCGCGAGTTTCTTCATCGTGATTCCCCCTGAAAAGAGTGAGGCGTTTCAGGAAGTATACGAAATACGCCCGCGATGGGCAAGGTACGAAATACGTCCGCCTTACTCGGCCGGCAGTTCCGGGATCGAAAGGGCGGCACCGACGGGGGGCGTCGAGGTGGCGGGGGCGGTCGAACCGGATGTCTGATCGGATTCCGGGGGGGCATCCTCCATCCCGCCTTCGGTATCGTCACCGGAACGGGGCGGTTTCACTTCCCCGATTCCCGTGGTGTGGCCGCGCCACAGACTCATCGGGCCGCGGGTGTTGGAAAGGAAGAGGATCTGGTCGAAGTCGCGCGACAGTTCGAACCGCCGGATATTGTAGGCCTCGAGGAACTCGAGAAGCGACTTGGCATCCGTCGCCGACAACCCTGTAAAGAGAGTGATGTTGCGCTCTGGGAAGGGATAGGGGGAACGGCGGAGGCAGAAGGTGCCGACGCGGGTCGGGTAGCCGGGCGGAAGGGGGAGACCGAGGAACCAGCGCGTTTCAAACCGGTCCATGAACTGGTGGTTGCCCTGGGCCATCCCCGTGTCATACAGTGGGCGAAACTTCGAATCCATCGTCTTGAAGGCGTAACAGTACGCCAGCTGGAGGTCGATCGCGCCGGCTTCGGGGGCGCCGCTGCCGGTGCGGTCTCCGGGCGCCGGGGTCAGGCGTGCCGCGAAGGTGCTCCCGAGGTTCCAGAGCGGGCTCGAGACGCGGGGAGAGCGGAGGTGACCCTCGAGATACAGGACGCGGTTTTTGCTCCAGAAAGAGACGAGTTTGATCGTATCGCTCGAAGTGTGCTGCTGCTCTGGCAGCTCGACGGCCTGGCCGAGGTCGTTCAGATCATACCGTCGCAGGATCGAGCACTGGAAGTCGCGATCGTCGAACTCCTGCTTGTCGCGCGACTGGCCGATGGTTTCGACGAGAGCGAAGGCGCGGGCATCGGGCGACCAGACGATCTCGGAAAGCTGGCCCTGGAGGCTCACCAACCGCGGAACCGTTCGGTTCTTCCCAAGATCGATGAGGTTGATGACGTGATCCGTGACGAAGAACAGCCGCTTCCCGTCGGGGGCCCAGAAGGGATAGGCGAATTGGTAGTTGCCGTCGATCCCGGTCTGATGGGCGACCTGGTCGACGTGTTTCCCCGTGGCCGCGTCGAACACGAACAGCCGGCGGTCGAGCGAGACACGATCCAGGACGATGCCTGCCAGAAAAGTGCCCGAGGGGGCCCATTCCATGTCAAGCAGTTGGAGCTGCGGGTCTTCGAAGAGCTGCAGAGCGGGTTCCCCTGGGTTCTGCAGGTCGAGCAGCTTCAGAAGGCCATTCTCTGTGAAGCTCAACCAGCGGCCGTCGGCGGAGGCGCGGGGAAAGCCGTAGGGTTTGTGGCTGTGCTGGAGCAGCAGGCTGCCGGTGGCATCCGAGAGAAGGACGAGATGGTTCGCGACTTCGTCAGGGCGCACCGCGACGACGGCTGTGGAGGCGACGGGTTCGAAGTCGAGGTCGGGATACAGCTCGGTGAGTCTGTTCGAAAGGCAGGAAAAGCCCAAGTCGGCCTCGACGGTATCGGTACGACGGGGGAGATGGTCGCGCATCATCAGGAGCGAGCGGACGTCGTCGATGAGTCGAGAGGAGACGGTGCCGGGCCTTCGCTTCAGCGCGGCATTCAGTTCCATCAGGAAGGAGTTGCCGCCGAGGTCTGTGAGCTGGATGCGGTTGGGGCCGGGTTGGAATCCCGTGTTCCGGTTGGGGGAGTAGTCGAGGGTGAATTCTGTATTTGAAGCTATACTTCCCATTCGGATGAGGGCGGCCAGGTAATGGTCTGCGAAGTTCACGAGCAGATTGAGGCGTGCCACATCGCGGTTCAGCGCGCTTCCGTCGCCCTGGCGGAGCGGGGATTGATACTGGATCCGGACGCGCTCGCCGCTGAAGACGATTGTGCCTTCGCTGGGCCCGGAGGCGGCGACGAGGGGGTGGGGCAGAAGGGCCGCGGCGATGGCGGTCGCGGCGAGAAGGAGACGGCAGGCGCGATTCATGGTGGTTCCCCGGCGATGGTCTTTACCCGGCCGTTTGCGGCCGGACAAGCGTTTTTACCACAATTCCCGGGTGCGGGAAAGGGCCGCCCGGGTCATTTTTTTTCTTCGCTTCCGGCAAGACTGCGGTTGATCTCGTCGAGCAGTCCGTCAACAAGTTCGGCGGCGGGCAGCGTCTTCACGACCTGCCCGTGGCGGAACACGAGGCCGCTCTCGCGGCCGCCGGCGATGCCGAAATCCGCCTGGCGGGCCTCTCCAGGGCCGTTCACGGCACAGCCCATCACGGCGATCGTGATCGGGGCTTTCAGCCCCGCGACACGTCGGCTGACATCCCGGGCGATGGACTGGAGCGGGATCTGGCATCGGCCGCAGGTGGGGCAGGATACGATGGTTGGGCCGGCTTCTCGCAGGCCTGCGCACCGGAGAATACGGATGCCGGCCGCGATCTCGTCAGCGGAGTCTCCGGTCAGGGATACGCGGATCGTGTCGCCGATGCCTGCGAGCAGCAGCGCCCCAATCCCCATGGCCGAACGGATGATCCCTTCTTCGGGAAGTCCCGATTCTGTGACGCCCAGGTGAAGAGGGTGGTCGCAGGAGCGGGCGACGATGCGTGCCGCCTCGATCATGGTGTGGAGGTCGAAGGCCTTGACGGCAATCTTGATGGCGTCGAAGCCCGTGCTTTCGAGGAGGGCGACCTCCTTGAGGGCCGATTCGGCGAGCGCCGCAGGGGTGACGCCACCGTGCTTGGAGGCGATTGCGGGGTCCAGGGAACCGGCATTGACGCCGACGCGGATCGGCACGTGCCGCTCGGCGGCGGCATGTGCCACCTGGCGCACCTTGTCGGCGTCCCGGAGGTTGCCGGGATTCAGACGGAGGCCGTGGACACCGCCCTTGAGGGCCTGGAGAGCCAGTTGATGGTCGAAATGGATATCGGCAATCACGGGAATCGGCGACCGGGGGGCGATTCTGGCGAGGGCTTCCGCAGCAGCCATGTCCGGGACGGCCAGCCGGATGATCTCACAGCCGGCCAGGGCGAGCCGTTCGATTTCCCGCAGGGTCGTTTCCGCGTCACGTGTGTCCGTCTTCGTCATCGTTTGGACCGTGACCGGCGCGCCGCCGCCCACCGGGACCGTCCCCAGCCGGATCATCTTCGATTTCCGCCGTTCCATCGGATTCATCACGGGTTCCTCCGTTCAATAATAGCATACGATATATCATCGGGAAAGGACGCCACCCCGGTCCGCCGGGCGAGGCGCTCCTGAAGCTGCCGGTGAAGGATCTCCCCGTCGGCCTCGCGGACGGCCGCCAGGACTGCGTCGAGGCTCCCGTCCGGTGTTGTCCCGAGGGCTTTTTCGAGGCCGTTTGTGGCGACGAGGAGAACGGTCCCCGGGCTGGTTGGAAGCTCGACCGGGGTCTGTGGGACTGCTTCCGGCAGGCCGAGCGGAACTCCTGACAGGAGTTTGGGCAGCGGGGGCTGCTCCACGCGCAGAAACCGGGGCAGCGGATTGCCGGCGAGATGGAGACGGAGCCCGGCTTCTCCGAGCTCGACCAGGGTCAGGGCCGTGCGGAGGGGCGGTGTGGAGAATCGCCGCAGATTCTCGTGGACGGCCCGGAACCGGTTGCTGGCTGGGGCTGCCCGGAGAGCCGCGATGGTGACGTGAAGGGTGACGGCGGCTGCGATTCCCTGGTTGAAGGCGTCACAGACGGCGAGGAAGGGCGGGGATGCCTCCGCTTCAACGATGATCAGATCCCCCTTTATTTCGCGTGCAAGAGATGAATATAATATCAAGTCATATTCCCCAAGGCGGCACCGCTCGGGGGCGTTGCGGAGTTCTGCATACAGGCGCTCGGCCCATTCCAGCTCGCGTGCGGCCCGGTCATGTCGCACGAGACCTTCCAGCAGGGCCAAGGTGTCCAGCACCGGAAGAAGCTCCTGGCAGAGGCCTGTGACGAGACTCCGCTCCTGATCAGTGTAGGGGAGACGGCCGGGTTTGGGGGCCAGCAGAAAAACGCCCTGGGTGGCCGATTCTCTTCGGATCTGGAAGGCCCAGTGAAAGCCGTGGTCGCGCCAAACAGCATACTGACCGGCTTCGAGCCGGGGATTGTCACTGGCAGCTTCGAGCACCGCGTCGATCTCCTCGGCCGGCTGCCAGGACGATGGAAGGTCGGCAGGGAAGGGGGGAGGGCGGACCGGCCAGAGGCGTACGGTGCCGCCTGGCATCACC
Source organism: Candidatus Ozemibacteraceae bacterium (assembly GCA_036567845.1). GTDB lineage: Bacteria > Muiribacteriota > Ozemobacteria > Ozemobacterales > Ozemobacteraceae > MWAR01. The sequence goes on from DATCTT010000252.1 coordinate 5,929, forward strand.
AGGGCCGCCTCCTGGAAGCCCAGTACGGGATGGAGTTCGCGCAGAAGGGTGTCCATGACGGCCTCGGGCGTCGAGGCGCGCCGCATCGAGGCGAGCACGTGCCGGATCACGCCGGCCGTGTCGAACGAACGCCGGCCGAACACCCGGTCAACCCCGGCAACGATCAGGTCTTTCAGGGGGGAAAACACCCCGGCGATGACCAGCGTCGAGACCACGGTTGCGGTGGCTCCCGAGATGTTCAGCCAGCTCTGCAAGCCGTTTTCCAGCAGCTCCAGGACGCCGGCCAGGGTGGCTGTCAGCAGCGTGTAGACGAGACCGATCGAGAAGAACATGTCGATCTCGAGCAGTTTGTACCGCAGGATCGCATAGCCGAGAATGGCGGCCATCGCGATGCCCAGCATCGGGAACAGACCGTAGGTGTACATCGTCTGGCCGGTTAGGTAGATCCGGCCGAGGGCCACGAACAGGGAGCCTGCCGCCGCCGGGAGGACGAACGCGGCGAAGGTGTACCGCAGCCTCCGTTCCTGGAAATCCGTTTCGAGGCTGGCTCGGGCGAGGCCAAGCGTGCGCATGGCGAGCAGCAGATACCCGACGACGATGATCTTGACGGGATACTCGAACCGGCCCAGGGAGATCAGAAACCCGCCTTCGACCGGATCGGCCGTCGCGATGAGGCGGTCCGTCCAGAGCAGCAGGGGAAGGATGATGGCTGGCAGGAACAGCACCACGCGCGTTCCGGTCTGGCCGAGCTGCCAGGCGCCGTCCAGACGGCGGGGAAACAGGGCGGTGAACAGCGCGAACACCGGCGGCAGAAGCAGCATCGGCGTGAGCAGCAGATACAGCAGCCAGCGCGGCGGTGCACCCCCTGCCGGCAGAGTGCCCGGCGGGATGACGGGGGTGCCGATGCAGATCAGCATTAGTTCCGCGAAGGACCAGAGGAAAAACAGGAACAGCAGCACGCTGAAACACTGGTTTACGGGTCGGCGCGGCGCCCGCATCAGCACTAAAACGCCAAGTCCGAGGTGGACAGCGATGGCGAGTCCGCTCAGCAGCGTTGCCGTCAGCACGGGCTGCCTACCGGAACTTCCAGCCGGGCTGCATGATGCGGGAGTGCGCTGTCCGCATCGTGACAGAAGTCGTCAGGCTGAGATGCTCGCGATTCTGCTTGGCCCGCATGCGGATGCGCATGAACGAGATGCGCTTGCGCTGGCCCGAATCGTTTGATTTCATATCGAATGGTTCGAAGGTGCAGGGGGCGCCCTCTTCGGCCGGCTGCTGCTCGTAGTAGGGGAAAAACAGCTCCGGCTCGATCTGCTCGGCGGAGAAGATCTCGACGGGCTGTTCTCCGCGTTCGGATCGGAACAGCACCCACCGGCCCCCCTTCTGCTCGAGTTCATACTCGACGGTGATGAGGGCCGCGTCACCCGTCAGCTCCTCGTCCTCATCGCCCACCCGGAACCGGGCGATCCGGAGGTGGCCCGGGCCGACCTCGAGCACCTCGTTGGCGCACCGCAGATCATTGACAAGCCGCTCCATCTTGCGTCGCATCTCGGACTGCAGGGTGAGACGGACGGTGCCGCGGCTGGCCGTCGAAAGCCCGGTCGTCTGAAGGAGATACAGTACGCCGCCGACCAGCACGGTCAGAGCCATGCCCATCAGCAGCTCGACCAGGGTGAAACCGAGCAGGGATCGCGGTTTTCGTATCATCGGTGCTGCCCCACGAGGGTCACGACCTCGGCTAGCCGGTGCTGGTGCTCGTCATACACCCGCACCGTCACCTTCTTCAATCGCGCCGGAACGGCCGTATCGTATTTCGCGTCGACATCCATGACGCGGCGGTAGTTTCTGACGTCTTCGGGATACAGCTCGAGATCCCGGAGGAACGCGGCCCGATACAGGGCTTTCAGACGCCGGAACGTCTCGACATGCGGCTCCTGGGCTGATGACTCGGCCGTGAAGACATCCGTGAAGACCTTCTCGAATTGCTCGCGGCTCTCGAACGCCTCATCGAAATCCGGCCGGTCGCGGAACACCGTCGAAAAGTTCTCATAATCAGATTTGACGAGATGGAACGGCAGCGAGCGCACTTCCTCGATCTTTTCGCGGGCGAGATTGTAGGCGATGATATGTTCCAGGTTCTCGGTGCTGCCTTGCATGCCGAACACGAACATGCGCGTAAAGGGCAGGGCGACGAGCCCCACCAGCATCATCACCATCAGGATCTCGACCAGGGTGAATGCGTGACGAAGCCGCATCATGAAGCGCCTCCGGTCATCTCGATCTCTGCCTGGACGACGCGGTTGCGGCCCTCGGCCTTGGCCTTGTACAAGGCCTTGTCGCATTCGGCGATCAGGGCTTCCATCGTCAGGCACCGGTCCCGCAACGAGGTGACGCCGATCGAGACGGTCACGTTCAGGCTGTTCCCTTCGGTGGTGTATGCGGCATCAGCGATCGCTCTCCGGATGCGCTCGGCGACAATGGCGGCATCGTGCATCGTGGTCTGGGGAAGGATGATGGCCAGCTCTTCGCCGCCATACCGGCCGGGGGTGTCGACGGCGCGGATGTGCTCGATGATGCGCTGGGATGTCTCGCGCAGCACGAGATCGCCGACCTGGTGTCCCCAGGTATCGTTGAACCGCTTGAAATGATCGATGTCGAGCATAAGCAGCGCGATATCGGTGCGATACCGGCGGGATCGGGCGATTTCCTTCTCCAGGCTTGCCAGGAAGAACCGGCGGACATACAGGTGCGTGAGTCCGTCGGTGATCGCCTGTTCGAACAGCCGCTGCTTTTCGATGATAAGACTCAGGTGGTGACGGAGCGTCTCGATGAAACTCCGCTCGTCGGCGGTGAACACTTCGAGGGCAACGGGCTGTGGGCCGGGCGGTGCGAAGATCAGATACAGGCCCCCGAAATCCTTTTCCTCGAAGAAGAGCGGGATGCCCAGGACCGTGCCGGCATCGCCCGGCAGCTTCACAAGAGTGTTCACTCGGGTCTGGAGGGCGGTGGAAATAGCCTTCCGGATGACATCGCCGGACGCCTTGTCCCGGGCTTCGGCGAGGTTCGGCCATCCATCGCTGCCGTCGATCCAGGCGGTGCCGCAGTCGGCGGCCGAAAGGTGATCCCGGAGATGACGGGCGGCCAGGGCGAAGACCTCCCGCTGGTTTGTGACGGTCGAGGCTTTCTGGGTGAGCGTGTACAGGACCGTGAGCTCCGTGAGACGGCTGCGGAGCCGTTTGGTCATGTCGTTGAACGCGCGTGAGAGATCGCCCAGTTCGTCACGTTCTAGCACCGGCAGCGTACGCGAGAGATCCCCGGCTGCGATGGCCCGGGTACCTAGGGAGAGGCTGCTGATGGGGTCGACCACGCCCCGGATCAGGAACGTCACCAGGAGAAGAGAACCGCAGATACTCACAAGAAGGGCTGCGAGCAGGCTGCCGTAGGTCTGGTGCAGGGGTGCGGTAACGCTTTGCCACCCAATACTTGCACCAATATAATATCCATCGAGATTCTTTCCCGAGGTCAGGGCTGCGAGCAGGGGACGACGTTCGTCGGAAATGCGCGCCGCCTCGGGATACTCCCGGAGCTGGGCCAGCGAGACGAGTGGAAGCAGATTCGCCCGCAGGGTCGGGTTCAGGGCTGGAATCGTGATCGAGATATCCTCCCGGCTCAGGGCGAACAGCCGCAGGTCTTCGGAACGGCTGTCCTGGTCACGGATCGCGGCGGTGAGATACTCCTCATCCGTCGAGTCAAGGTCGAGCGTGACGATCAGGGCCTGCGGGAAGGCCGGGGTGGTGGAGCCCGGCGGCGGGGGAACAAGATCGATGAAGGCCGACGTGCGCCGCGACGTGCCCGGCCAGTTCACCGGCTGCAGGACACCGCGTCGGGTTGCAAGGCGCGCGATCAGATTCCGGGCGAGAGCGTCGTGTCCGGCCTGTTCCGCTGGATCACGCCCCAGGCCGCTGTCTGCTTCGATGGCTCTGCGGCCCAGTTCACCGACGAAGGCTTTCCTGCCGTACTCGTCAAACAGATGATCCTGGTCGAACAGCACGGTGCCGGACGCATCGACGAGGTAGGCACGGTGGAGCCTGCGCTCTTTATAAAGAGAAAGGAATAATTCGGTGATCGCTTTCCGGTCACCGCCGGCAAGGGCGGGATGCGATCGGAGGCTTCTCAGCCAGGCCGCGCGATTTCGGTAGAACTCGCCAGCGCCGTCGTCGAGCCGCTTCATCTCGTTCTGAAGGAGTTGGTTCGACTCGTCCTGGAGGATCTTTTCGTGGTCGAGCGAGTAATGCAGGGCCAGCAGGGACAGGATCGACAAGGGCAGCAGCATCGAGAGGCCGAAAAGTCCGGCGATTTTCGTCCGGAGCGAGAGACCGGCAGCTGAGGAGGCGCGGTAGAACAGAAAGAAGATGACGATCCCCGCGAGGAGAAACACGCTCGCGAACACAAGGCCGAGGGACTCGTCGCCTTCGAGCTCGTTTCTGAAGCGAGCCGTGGAATATAGAGTGAAGAGGCTGATGGAGGAGGTCGGGGAAAAGGGAAGCACGAGGAGGTTCCAGTCGCCCTCGACGACCGGGGATCGCGCCGACTGTCGGTATTTCTCGAACAGACGGCGTGCCGTGGCTCCAAGAGGTTTGTAGGAGATGGCGCTGCGGCCGTTGGCTTCCGTGTCGATGAAACCACTGGTCTGTTCCGGGTTGGCCGTGGGATCCGCGGCGAGGAGCTGGGTCAGGCCCCAGGCTTCCGAAAGCTCGTCGACGGGAACGAGAATGGCGAAACCGCCGGACTTCGGGGAGCCGGTGACGAAGGTGTCCCAGAAGCAAATCAGCTGCCGATCCGCGCCGGCATGGTGGATGGTCCCGGGCGCGGCCGCCACGTCGAGATAGGGAAAGGAGAGACCGGTAAGAGGGGCGGCATTCCGGATCGTCTCGGCGTTGTCCTTCGCGAAACGGGCGTTTGGCGCTTCCCCCGTAACGAAGGCATCCTGGGACACTTCGGTATAAGCCCGCGAAAGCGACTGGACAAACGCCCGTGCCGGAGCCGGGGTGGCGCTGGCGGGCGGGAAGGCTGGCTGGCCTTTGCCGTCCCAGGCCAGAAGCGTGCTTCCCGAAGGCAAGGCGGAGGCAAGGTCGGTCGAAAGGGAGACCGTGCGCGGGAAGTCGGGCAGCTTTTTCCGGACGGCGTCGCGATAATTACGGGCCAGCTGCTGGATGACATTGTCGTTCGCGGCGTTGTTCCGGAACGAGGTGAGCTCGCGGGTCAGATACTGGCTGAACGCGGCCCGCTCATCCCGGGAGATACTCTGGAGATAGACACGGTATCCTTCGAGCAGGATGCCGAGGGGAAGGGCGAAAAAGACCAGAAAGGCAATGAGCCAGCCCAGGAACAGGCGAAAGCCGCCGGGCGTCGAGGGAGTTTCCGGCGACTGCTGCTTCTGTGTTGTATATATTGGCATATAGAAGATTTCCGTGGTATCTCATCGGGTACCGTGATCCAGGAAATCTTGTTATACCATCGGGAGGACCGACATGTCCATGCGTTGCAGGGTGCTTGGGATACTTGTTTGCGGGCTGATCGCCGCGGCCGGCCAGCCGGCGGATGCCGTTTCCGTCAGGGTGCTGCAGGGTATTCCGGTCGGTGATCCTCAACAGCTCGTCGAGGAAGGTCTGCGCCTGGGGAACGAGCAAATGCTGCGTCAGGCCTGGGAAGCCTACGAAAAGGCGATCCGGCTCGATCCCGAAACCATCGAAGGGTATCGTCAGCTTGGTCGTGTGTATTTCAATCTCTCCCTGATCGGGGCTGCGAGCGATGAGGATTACGTCCGGGCGAGCGAGTATGCGCGGTTGGCCGGCTCGAAAGCCCCCGCCTCGGCGGATGCCCATCATATCATGGGGATGGTGCTGTCAGGGAAGGGAGCCTATCTGGATGCGCTCGACGAGCTCAGGCTTGCCCTCCATCTCAAACCGACAAATGAATTGATTCTCTGTGATATGGCTTCCATCCATCTTGCCCTCCACCAGCCGGATGAGACGGTCCGTCTGCTCGAGGGCAAGACGTTGCGGCGTGGCTGGTCCTACTACATTCTGGCGCTGGCCTGGCTCCAGAAGGGCGAGCGTGGCCGCGCCTGGATGAATCTGCTGAAGGCCCGCCGACAGGGCTTTGCCGGCTACTGGGTCGACACCACGCTTGACATGCTCCGCCGCGACCTCGGCCTGCGGGAGTGACGTTCGGGGGTTGCTGGAGTGGCCCCGCCCGCCGTTTCCGTTAGGAGGGATCGTGATCCGCCCGCGGGGACGGTGATGTCGGCTCCGGGGCGCCTGCTGCTGGTTCAGGTGAAGAGATTGCGCCAGATGAACAGGACGAACAGCAGCGCACCGCAACCCATCAGGAGGGTCGTCATCGGATTGCGGGCGTAGTGGTATTTGAAGCTCTCGATCAGCGTCGGATCGTAGGCGACCCATCGCAGCAGATTGTCGGCGTGTGTTTTATATTTTGGTATATTCATGAACTTGCTGTTGGTGTAGGCCGTGAACTGATACTCGTGATACCGGAAGGTGACCGAACTGTCCCCGCCGATCAGCCCGTGGAGATTGCAGTACCAGTCGTAGGTAGTCGGGTCTTTGAATACCATGAAGTATTCACAGTCGGCCGTCGGCGGCTGTGGCCGTTCGGGAAGATATTTGTTGGTCAGGATCATCGTGTAGACGTCCTGCATCTTGCCCCACATCGGGAACTGGGTGATGCCCGCCTTGATCGCCTTCTCTGTGGCCTCACGAAGCCTGGCCAGGTTGGCGCGGCAGGCTTTTGCGAGCTCGAACCCCGGCTCCGCGGCTTTCACCGGTTGGAGGGGGAACAGAAGAATGGCCATGCACAGAGACAGCTTCAGAAGAAAGCGGAGTTTCGAACCCATGATCGATCACCTCTCGAGGCAGGAATGGATCTCGTGACCCGACCATTCTACCTCAGCCTTGTCCCGAACGCATCTCCTTGCACCGTTCCGCTTGATTTCCCGGACCCGCGTGAGGTAAACTTCCTCCGGCACGATTGCCTTTGCGCCTATAGCTCAGGTGGATAGAGCACAGGATTCCTAATCCTGGTGCCCCTGGTTCGAGTCCAGGTAGGCGCACCCATGAAGCCGCTCCGGATCATCGTTTCTGGGGCGGCTTTTCTCACGGGAATCCTCGCAGGCGAAGTTTGGCCGCAGAGGCTCAAGGGGCGCTGCTCCACCGAGGGGGTACCTATGGGTTGACGGTGTGGGCGAACGTGCGTAGAATTGAGAATAATTATCTGCCGCCGTTGTGGCCGCTCCATCACTGTTGGAGGTGACTTCATGATCCGATCCGTCGGTAAACTGCTCGTGGCCGGACTGTTCGCGACGATTCCGGCTCTCTGTGCCGCTCAGGGCGCGAATCCGGGGCAGACAGGTCAGGCGGCGATCCCGCCCGCACCTCCCGCCGTCGAAGAGCCGTCCGAAGCGCCTGCCCAGGAAGGGTTCGTCCCGCAGTGGAAGGTTGGCGACCAGTGGATCCTCGAGGCTACCTACCGTGATCAGCGCGCCCCGGGAGAGGTCTGGATGCCCCCGATCCGGTGGACCTTCCATGTGAAGGCCAAAAAGAACATCCATCGCACCGACTGCTACGTGCTGCACATCTACCCGAAAAAGAGCCATCTCAAGATGCAGGCGATCCTGTATCTTTCGGTCCGCGATCTGCGGCCCATGCGCGTCATCGAGATCTTTCCGACGGCCTTCGGCGTGAAGAGCCGGGAAAAACCGATCGATCCCTTCCATGCCGAGCCCCTGATCGGTGACGACACGCTCGTTCCCTATGACCTGCCGGTCTTCCCGCTCATGCGCACCGTCCTCCAGCGCGCGGACGGATTCGGCGCCTATGCGGCTCCCGAGCCCAAGGTCTATGAAAAGATCAGGAAAGTTGCCGGCTTCAGCTTCAAGCGGGAAATGCGCCAGACCGACGCAAAGCCCGACCGTCAGCATGCCGACGCGTTTGCGGCCTACCGGTTGGGGGGAGAGACATTCCAGATCGAGCTCACCGACTCCCGCCTCGGCACCGTCCAGACCCAGCTCTGGCAGGAAGGATCGCCCTGGGCCATTTCCACCGAGAGCCGGAACAGGCGTGTCAGGTTGATCCCGCCTGCGGCCCCCGAGGCTTTGCCGGTGCTTCCCAACGCCACCGACGACTCGAAGGAGGGTGAAGAATGATGAACCTCAGAACACTGCTTGCCGCCGCTCTCTTCGCGCTTCCACTGCTTTCCGCGATGCCCGCCTCCGCCGAGGATGGCTCGGCGCGGGGTGAAATCAAGCCCGCTCCCTGGTCCGGCGACTGGTGGTCCCGGAAACGCGGTCTGCTTGTGAACGGATGGAATGGCCATCAGCCGTCCCCCTTCGGCCGCTACGACGCCTATGTCCAGAGCCGCACTGGCCGCAATCCCGGTGCCCACGCGTGGGAGTCGAATGTCAATAACACGCACTATAATCCCCGCGCCGAGGACTGGGAGGGGCATTGCAACGGCTGGGCCGCCGCCGCCATGCTGACCCCCGAACCCCGCGAACGCAAGACCCGCAACGGGATCGTATTCGAAACCTCGGATCAGAAGGGCCTGCTCAGCGAGCAGCACATGAACACCTACTGCATGTTCTACGGCAACCGCAACTGGGGAAACCCCGGCGACGATCCGCAGGACATCTACCCCGACGAGTTCCACCGGTTGCTGCTCGAATACATCCAGAGCGGCAAGAGCGCCATAATCTGCGACACGACCCCTGACCGCCAGGTTTGGAACTACCCGCTGTTCAAGTTTGAGTCCAGCTGGAGCTCCGGCTGGCTCGATCAGAGCAAGCTCAAAGTGAAGACGACCGTCTATTATGTTGACGATGGCGTTTCAGTTGACTACCTCGGTACCAAATGGTTCTCGACCACCTACACCTATAACCTGTTCGTCGACGGCAACGGGAATATCACTGGCGGCGAGTGGACCGGCCAGAGCCGTGACACACATCCCGACTTTGTCTGGGTGCCGACCGGGGATGCCCCGAACCCGCCCAACACCGTCCAGGAAAATCCCAACCTCGATCCGAAGTTCATCCGTGAGATCATTCAGGGGCCTTCAAACGTCACGACTCGCGCCGGAGAAGCCATTCCCGAACCCGAGGCGGTGATGATGGAGGCCGGGCTCAATCCCACAGAACTTTTCTGAAACGGAGTTCCGGTGACAACTGCGGGGAACGGCAACTGGCCGTTTCCCGCTTGTCATTCCAAGGCAGGATGATGATCAGACCCCGTAGGAGAGCCTTTTCGATGGTCGAACTGACCGTCGCGGCCTCGCTCATGAGTGTTTTGTTCCTCATCGGATGGACAATCTCGCAGAGTTTCACCGGGGTCCGGAAGACCCGGGATTTCGAGACGGCAATTGCCCTCGCGAGCCAGGCCATTGAAGCAGTTCGGGCCGCCCGTTTCTGCCAGATCGGGGTTGCCCGCGAATTGCGAAAAGACACCCTGATGGCGGATTTCAATTCGGCGAAGGAGACGTATGACGGAAACGAAGGCTTCGTTCCGATCGTGAAGATCGGCGCGACCGAGTTTCGGCGCGAGGTCTCCGTGACCGATTGTCCGTCGCGGATTGCCGGTGTTTCCTCGGGGCTCAAGCTGATCCGCGTCACCGTTTCCTGGAAGGCGAGCGAGGACGGGACCCCCCTGACCTTCGAGGCTGCCACCACACAGGCTGACCTGTGGTGAACCGATGCTGAGACGCCGAGCAGGTTGTTCCCGCACCGGTCTCACGCTGATCGAGATCATGATCGGCTTCTGTCTCTTTCTGCTGCTTCTCCTGGCCGTCTACCGCCTCTTCTTCGCCGAGGTGCGATCGATCCGCGTCGCGCTCGAACATATCGGGGTCAATGAAAACGCCCGCCTGTTCCTCTCCCAGTTCGCCAACGACGTGAGAAACTCGAACCGGGTCGTCTTCCCCTCGCCGGTCGTTCGTGAGGCGGTCAGCAAGCTGATCTCCACGGGAGAGGGGAAGATTTGCACGTTCGAGAGCCAGATGCTCGATTTCGAGGTGAAACCTCCCGACGAGGAGTTCCTCAAGCTCACCACGATCGACTGGCGGCTGGTGAAGGCGAAGGACGGAACCTTCGATCTCGTACGCGACATCCGGTCGGATGTGCCGACGAAGCCCGGTGGCCCGGCGCCCTGGAAAGCCACCCGCACTGTCTGTGGCGGTGTGAAAGATATGATCGTCTATACAGAGATACGCAGGCCCGTGCGGTTCGGCTCGGTGCCTGGGCTGCCACTGAAGAGTTTTCTCGTGACCGAACCCTACGAAACGGATGGCACGGGGCCCTATCTGGTCCATGTCCAGATCTCCTTCGTCAAGCAGGGCGGATCTGCCATGGACAACCGGAAAACATCGGTTTTCCAGTTCCGGAGCTGTTTCTCGATGCGCGGCCGGCCGAACGGGGTGATTCCATGAACAGAAGCTGCCGATGGGAACGGAGGGGCACGCGTCGTGGGCAGGCCCTGCTCGTGGTGCTGATGATTGCCCTGGTGCTCGGCATCCTGGCCGGAGCCGTGTTCCAGTTCCAGCGTGGTCAGATCCACCTGCTGTCGAGAGGTGCCAAGGATTATCTCGCGCTGTGTGTCGCCGAAGCCGGCGTCCATGCGGTTCTTGCCGAGATGAAGGCAGACTATCAGTTTGTTACCCACGGGAATCCCTATATTCCGCAGAAGGGGTGGACGAGTCCGGCGAAGCACAAACACTGGCTTGTCGGGGATGTCGAGGGATTGAAGCTCGATCATGCTGACAAGGGAACCTATACCGGCCGCCTGACGATGAAGAAAACCCGCATCACCGGCGAGTTCAAGGTGCGTGTCAAGCTCGCTGGCGCGAAGAATGCCGTCGAGACGAAAACCGTCGACGAAGCCCACCGATATTTCATCCTCGAGGCCGTCGGTCGTGTCGGGGACGCATGTCGCAAGGTCGAGGCCGTGATCGAGAAATACGTGCCGGGCGCGTATATGGAATACGATGGCCAGGTACTGGATCTCGCGGCGCTAGGCCCGAACCGCCTCGTGCCGGGCGTCGTCCGGCGGGGGCGGCTGTACGGGCAGGAGATGCTGAAGGTCGGTAAACGCGGGGTCACGGATGCCGGCCTCGAGCTGCTCGAGATGGAAAAAATATCGACCCCCGGATATTTCAAGATCACCTCGGGCATGCGTGTCGAGTTCCGTAACGGGAAGGGCGGCCATCTCAAGCCCGATGCAGACTCGGATCTCCCCGAGGGATTTGAGACGTTTCCCGAGATCGGAATGAGTAAGGTGCTGTGCCAGTTCGTCCTCGACGGCATGCGGGGAGGCAAGTCCGAACGGTTCCCGGAGCTGAACACACAATACTGGCTCAAGGCCGGCGATCCGGCCCCGATCGTGCTTGTTCCCGGCTTCTCGTTCAAGGGCTACGGTCCCTCGAAATGGCGGAATCCGGCGAAGCCGTCCGAAGTCGTCTACGATCTGAAGTTCCCGGACAAGTATTTCAACAACGGGGACAAGACCCTCATCTATTCTATGGTCCCGCTGCGGATCTGGGGTAACCCGCCGTTCAAGGCGCTTACCATCGTCTGTGAGAAGGACGTGTATATCGCGGGCGATTTCAATCAGAACCCGAAAAACCCACAAAACTGGACCACGGGCTGGCGCGAATATGACAAGGAGCTCGAGAACGGCACCGACAAGAACGGGGTCATGATCATCTCCATGGGCCGGATCTGGTTCGACTACTCGAATCCGCTCAATTTCCTCCGGGAGGAGCTCAAGACCCTGATCGATTACGAGATCGGCATGCGGCTCGGCGGCGACGAGCTCAACCCGCTGGCCATGATCCCGATCGTCTACCCGCCCCGGTTTGGCACGACCGCCCGTGATATGCGGCTGCCGATGCTCGCCCTGAACTTCAACAAGATTTCGGAGCTGTTCGCCCTACCCAAAACCCCGCCGGAAGTCATCCCGCTGACCCTGGGAAGCCTGGCCGTGCATCCGGCCCTCAAGCCGCTCCGCGAGTATCTTGAGATCTCCGAGAATCCCGAGGAGAACCGGAAACGGTTCGGGGTCAAGGGATTCGTGGCTCGCCAGAAGATCGTCGGTGCGATTGGCGGAGCCTGCTTCATGACAGGCATCCTCGCCCCTCTTGAGCGTGATATAGCTATAAATATGATTCTCGAGCAGATGGAAAAGGAGATGGAAGACGATCCGCCCAATCGGTCGCTCGGCATCTGGAATGCATGTGATCGGCTGTTCAAGATGGCCGTCAAAAACCCGAAGACCGGCTTCCGTTTGCCGGAGATGACGGTGAATGCCCTGCTTATCGACAGCGCCGAACTGAATGCCCGATGGGATGCCCTCGACGGGTCGGGGAAGGTCACGAACGAGCTTGGGAACATCGATAACGAGACGATGCGCTGTTTCCGGTATGCCGGGGATGACACGCGGGTGATTCTGCGGCACCATGGGGGCATGATCCATCTGCGAAACAGGAAGGCCGACGTGTTTCTTGACGGCCGACTCCGGGATGACCAGCCGATCGTGCGACGTCGTTCCTGGGATCCTACCTTCGCGCGTGGCGGCGGCGACTACTTCCCGCCATATCCCCCGGCTGCGTTCAATATCATCACCTGGCGTGACGACACCGCGACTGTCGAGGAGTTCAGCACCTTCGACTGACCCGACCGGCACCGGGCTCCGGAACCTTGGGGTGGCGGGGCGGGGCGGTTCGCCGTATAATG
>DATCTT010000253.1:0-9919 GCA_036567845.1 Candidatus Ozemibacteraceae bacterium
GCCGCGCCCGCGGCAGGGGCTGCCGGCCATGAGCCGTCGGGCGTGGCAGAGCGCCTGTTGCTGAACCTGCTGCCGACGGGGCTGCTGGTCATGACGCCAGCCCTCGAATACGCACTCGTGACGGATCTGGCGGACAGCGGATTTTCCGGTTCCCCGGGAATGATCGTCTTGGCCATTCTGGGAGTTGCAATCCATCTGGCGGCGACCATCCTGGCCGGGAGTGCCATCCGCGAGCTGGCGGCTTCTTCCCCGGGGAGCCTGGTCATATCGGGGCCCTACGCCCGTATCCGTCATCCGATGGCTCTGGCGCACATCCTTCAGGGCGCTGGTGGCGGACTGATTCTTGGAATGCGCCTTGGTTGGGTTGCCTGGGCGGCCGCTGCCCTGCTGTTCGTCATCGCCTGCTATCGCGAAGACTGCGAGCTCGCGGGGCGATTTCCCGGCGCTCATGCGCCGTGGTGTCGCGTGGCCGGGGCCCTGCTGCCGGGCATTTTCGGTAGGACGGCGTGACAACGCGGATCCTGCCCGTGGTGCGAGGAAGCGGCGGTGTCGTGGCGGGGAGTCTTGCGATGCGGGGACGGTTCGGGTAAAGTTTTGACGCCATGAAATCACCCGAAACCCCGATGAAACGTATTCTCGAAGCCGTCGCTGCCGGGCGGCTGTCCACGGCCGGGGCGCTCGAGGAGCTCCGCCGGCACAGACCTGGCGAAGTTTCCGTTCCCGATGCCGTGCTGGATGTCGATCGCGAGGCGCGCTCCGGGTTCCCCGAGGCTATCTACGCCGCCGGGAAAACGCCCGAACAGACTCGCGCGATTTTCCAGGCCCTGAAGAAAGCCAACGGTCGGGCGCTCGCCACGCGCTGCCCGACGGAAACCCTTGCGGTGCTCCGGAAGAGTGTGCGCGGAGTCAGGATCGACGAGCGGTCGCGCACGGCGGTGTATCTGCCTGCCCGGCGGCCGGCTCCGCGCGGGAATGTCGCCGTTCTTGCTGCCGGAACCTCAGATCTTCCCGTTGCGGACGAGGCGGTCGTAACCCTCGAGTTTGCCGGGATCGGTGTGATCCGATGCACCGATGTGGGCGTGGCCGGAATCCACCGCCTCTTGGGCCGGCTCGATACGGTGCGGCAGGCCGACGCCGTGATCGTCGTGGCCGGCATGGAAGGGGCGCTTCCCAGCGTCGTCGGAGGTCTGGTCGCGGTGCCGGTCATCGCGGTGCCGACCTCGGTTGGATACGGCGCAAGTTTCGGGGGGATCGCCGCGTTGCTCGGGATGCTGAACTCCTGCGCCGCCGGGGTGACCGTCGTGAATATCGACAACGGCTTCGGGGCCGCCGTGGCGGCCATCCGGATGATCAATGGGAGGGGTTTGTGACGACGCTTTACTGGGACTGCTCCGCAGGCATTGCTGGCAATATGGCCGTGGCCTCCCTGCTCGATCTTGGTGTGGATCCCGAGCTGCTCCGGAAGGAGCTCGCGAAACTTCCGTTCCCTGAGGGAAAGCTCGTCCTGCATACCCGCGATATCATGAAAAATGGCATCCGGGCCAAGTATTTCAACACCGAGGATGACGAAAAGCCCGTTCATGCGCCGCATCCCGGAGTAAACGGGCACACCCACTGCCATGATCAGCAGCAAGACCATGATCATGCGCACGATCACACGCATTGTCACGAGCCCGGCCATGCCCACGCCCACGACCATGCCCATGACCATGGGCATGACCACCCCCACGATCACAAGCATGATTACGACCGTGGGCATGACCACATTCACGACCAGACTCATGATCATAAACATGGTCATTCTCACGCCGGCGAGGCACCCGAGCGCGGATTCCGCGAAGTGCGTGCCCTGATCGAGGCTGCCGGGTATCGGGCCGGAGTCACCGAGCGTGCTCTTGCCTGTTTCCGGGCCCTTGCCGGGGCCGAGGCCGAAGTGCACGGGGCGACCCCCGACACGGTGCACTTTCATGAGGTCGGGGCACGTGACAGTATTGCTGACATCGTCGGCACTGCCATCTGCCTCGAAGAGCTGGGTGTGACGGCGGTTCACGTCTCGCCGGTGCATGTCGGGCGTGGATTCGTCCGGTGCTGCCACGGGCGGATGCCGGTGCCGGCGCCTGCCACGGCGCTGCTTCTGCGCGGCTACGAGATGTTTTCGATACCGGAGGTCGAAGGAGAGCTCACTACGCCGACGGGGGCCGCACTGCTGCAGGGACTTGGCGCCAAAAACGGAATGCCGGCGGGTTTCGTTGCACAGAAGGTCGGGACGGGGGCTGGAAGCCGCGAGTTCCCGATTCCGAACATCCTCCGGGCGTTTCTCGGGGAGGGACGCCGGGGGGCGATGCCCGGCATTTGCGAAGATGAAGTCGTGATGCTCGAAACCAATCTCGACAATGCGACGGGAGAGCTTCTCGGGTATGCCGCAGAGAGGCTCTGGGAGATCGGCGTGCTCGATGTTACAATGTCTCCCTTGACAATGAAGAAAGGGCGCCCCGGCATTGCTCTCCGGGTGTTGACGCCGCCGGACCTTGCAGATCAGGCGCTGGCGCTGCTGTTTGCCGAGCTGCCCACACTCGGCATCCGCCGGCAGACGGTCCGGAGGGCAGTGCTGCATCGGGAGTCGGCCGAGATGAAGACATCGTTCGGCACTGTCGCCGTAAAGAACGTCACGGATCCCGACGGGACGGTGCGGTGTGTGCCGGAATACGAAAGTCTCCGCCGCCTGGCGATCGAGACGGGGACCCCTCTTCGTGACCTCATGGCCCGCATGGTAAAAAAGATCTCCGAAGCCGTCTGATACAAAAAATCGATGGATGTTTGCTGCATCGATCCGGCAGCTTCGGGGAGATCAGCGAACTGATGTGTCCGTGTCGTAGCGGCGAGGTTGCACCGTGCCCTCTTGACGCGTGTGGTAAGATAATCGCTCATTCCGAACTCGAGGAACTGCGATGAACCTTCAGGGAAGACCGGTCAGCATCATCGGGGCCGCAAAAAGCGGTCTTGCGGCGGCAAAAACGCTCGCCTCGCTCGGGGCACGGGTGCTGGTTTCGGATATCCAGCCGCTCGAGAAGCTCCGTCAGGTGTTCCGCCAGAATGCGGTGCCGGAGACGATCGAGATCGAGGGAGGCGGCCACACCGAGCGCCTGCTCGAAGCGGATTTCATCGTTCTCAGCCCGGGCGTCCCGACGGATATCCCGATCCTGCGCCAGGCTGCGGAACGGGGAATCCCGATTCACTCCGAAATCGAGATCGCCTATCGGCTTTCGAAGGGGCGCCGCCTCGTCGTGACGGGCAGCAACGGGAAAACCACGACGACGACGCTGCTCGCGGCGTTCTGTGAGACGCAGTTCCCGCACGTGTTTCTGGGCGGCAACATCGGGATCCCGATGATGGAGTTCGCTGCGAAGACACCGGAGGACGCGGTTCAGGTGCTCGAGGTCAGCAGCTTTCAGCTCGAGACGATCTCGGAGTTCAATCCGGACATCGCGATGATCACGAACTTCTTCGAGAACCATCTCGACCGCTATCCTTCGTATGAGGCCTACCGACGCGCCAAGGAGCGGATCGCCCTCAACATGACGGGAGATCGTGTCCTGATCCTCAACGCCGATCAGGAATCGATGCACGAACTCGCCGGCCGCGTCCGGTGCCGCATTGCCTGGTTCGGCTGGAACCCTGGCACCCGCCGGCCCTGTGTGACGATCCGGAACAAAGCATTCGTTTTCATCCGCGAGGACGGAGCGGAGCAGCACCTGTTCGACGAGAGCGTCGTTCGGATCATCGGGAAACATAATCGTGAAAATATCATGGCCGCCTCGCTTGCGGCACTGCTTGCAGGCGTCGAACCCGCGCGGCTCGGGAAGGTCGTTGCGGAGTTTCCCGGTGTCGAACACCGGTTGGAATGGGTCCGTGAACGTCGCGGCGTTACCTGGATCAACGACTCGAAGGGCACCAACTGCGCCGCTTCGATCATCGCCCTCCGCGCCTGCACGGCACCCGTGATTCTCATCGCCGGCGGACGGGACAAGGGCACGGACCTCGCGGAATGGGTGGCGGTGATGCGTGACCGGGTGCGGCACGCGGTTCTCTACGGCGAGGCGCGCGAGCGGTTCCGGGCTGCGATGGAGGGGGTCATCCCGCTCACACCCGTGACGACCCTCGAGGCTGCGGTCGAGAAGGCGGCCGGGCTGGCCGTTTCCGGCGACACGGTGCTTCTCTCCCCGGCGTGCAGCAGCTACGACCTGTTCCCGAACTTCGAGGTGCGCGGCGCCCGGTTCAAGGAGCTGGTCCGGGGGCTCCCCGAGTAAGGGCATCCTCGTCGATGAAGCAGAACCCCTTCGATCATGTCCTCTTTTTCGTCGTGATCGCCCTGATGGGCATCGGGCTCACGATGGTCTATTCGGCCAGCTCGATCACCTCGATGGCCCAGATGTCCGACAGCCTCTTCTATTTCAAACGGCAGCTGATGTGGGTTGTGATCGGCCTGCTGGCCATGTTCGGCTTCGCCCGGATCGATTACCGGAAGCTTGAACCGCTCGCACTGCCACTGCTGGTCATCGCGGTCATCGGCCTTGTCGTCGTTCTGATCCCCGGCGTTGCCCGTGAGATCGGCGGTGCGCGGCGCTGGATCCGATTCGCGGGAATCGGCGTCCAACCATCAGAGTTCGCGAAACTCTGTCTCGTGATCTATATGGCCCACTCCATATCGCGAAAGCAGTATCAGATCCATGATATGGTGAAAGGCGTGCTCCCGGATCTCGTCATCACTGGTGCTATATTTTTATTGATATTGAAAGAGCCGAACCTCTCGACGGCGTGCATCGTCGGCTTTTCCTACATGCTGCTGCTGTTCCTGGGCAACGGCTCGTTCGCGCACATCGGTGGCATGCTGGGCGGCGGGCTGATTCTGGGCATCTCGCTTGTGTTCCAGAAGGAATACCGCATGAAACGCCTCCTGGCGTTCATCGACCCGTGGGAGAACGCGCGCACATCGGGGTATCACATCATCCAATCGCTCGTCGCCATCGGATCGGGCGGAATCTGGGGGCTGGGCCTCGGTCAGAGCCGGCAGAAGTTCTTCATCCTGCCCGAGCGGCATACGGACTTCATCTTCGCCATCATATGTGAAGAGCTGGGCCTTGCGGGCGGCCTGGCCGTCGTTCTGCTGTTTCTCGTGCTCATCTGGCGAGGGTTTTACATCGCGACGCGGGCGCCCGATATGTTCGGTTTCCTGCTCGCGAGCGGCATCACCGGCATCATCGGGTGCCAGGCCGCCATCAATCTCGGCGTCGTGCTCAGCGTGCTGCCCACGACGGGCGTGACCCTGCCGTTCGTCAGCTATGGCGGATCGAGCCTTCTGTTCCTGGCCGCCGGCATGGGGATTCTGCTCAGCATCTCGAAGTATGGATCGAGCCAGAATGCCCTGATCGATATGCGGCGTATGCCGTTCTCCTCCCGCCACCTCGACAATGCCCGCCAGATGACCGGAAACCGGCGGCGCCCATGAAACGCGTTCTCTTCGGCGGTGGCGGAACCGGCGGCCATATCTATCCGGCGCTCGCGATCCGGGAAGCGCTGCTCGAGAGATTTCCCGGCCTCGAAACGGCGTATGCCGGCCAGGCCGAAGGCATGGAGGCCCGCATCGTCGGCCGCGTCGAGGGGTTGCCGTTCCTCCCGGTGCGTTCTCAGGGGATGCCCCGCAGCCTGTCGATGAAATGGCTGACGTTTCCCTTCCGGAACGCGGCGGGGTTTTTCGATGCCCTTTCGTGCCTCCGCCAGTTCGGGCCCGATCTCGTGATCACGACCGGCGGCTATGTTGCATTCCCCGTTCTTGTCTGTGCACGGATTCTCGGCATTCCGTTCGTCATTCACGAGCAGAATGCCGCGATGGGCGTCGTGAACCGGCTGTTCGCCGGGTCCGCGCGGCGGGTGCTGCTCACCTACGAGGAAGCTGCTTCCAGTCGGGATGAGCGGGTGATCCTGACCGGAAATCCGGTTCGGCGAGCTTTTCGGAACACCGGCGGGGCCGCGAACCGGTTCACAAAAAAGCCCGGGGAGTTTTGGCTCCTGGCCGTCGGAGGCTCCGGCGGTGCGCGCACGCTGAATGATGCCTGTGTCGAGCTGACGAAGGGGTGGCTGAAAGAGCACCCCGGAGTTCATCTCGTGCACATTTCCGGGGAGCGCGATCACGAACGGGTGAAGGCCGCCGCGGTGCCACTTCCCAACTACGAGCTGTTGCCGTATCTGCACGAGATGAAAGAAGCCTTCGATGTGGCCGACCTGCTTGTTTCGCGGGCTGGTGCGACGATTCTTGCCGAAATCGCGGTGTGTGGAAAACCGGCGATCCTCGTGCCCTTTCCTTTCGCGACCGACAATCACCAGGAGAAAAATGCCCGTGCCCTCGAACGTCTTGGCGCGGCAAAGGTGATTCTCGATCGTGATCTTCGGGCATCAACGCTGGGTCGCGAGATCGAGTCGCTTCGTGCTCCGGAGACGCGTGCCCGGATGGCAGATGCGATGCGTTCGAGCCGTCCGCCCGACGTTGAGCAGCGGATCATCGACCAGATTGCCCCCCTGTTGGACGTTTCCCTGGCGTTAAGCCGAAAGGGATGAGATTTCCGGGATTTCGGGGCACGGTCTTGTGTGCCCCGCCTAGGAATGGTAAGATGACGCACCTTCGATCGAGGGCATCATGAGTCACACCCTTCCCGAAACCCCGGCTCCACCGCGGCGACGCAGCTTTTATCCGGCGCCGCGCAGCTCCATGTCGGATTCTGTCATGGAGCGGGTTCGCAGCCGGAGCTTTCGTGTTCGCTTCCAGAGCCTGGGCCGCTGGGCCCGCCCCCTCAAAATGCTGGGATTTCTGGCACTCATGGCATCGCTTTCATATCTCGCAATTGTGCAGTTGAAATACCTGTTTTTCGGCACCTCGTATTTCGAGATCCGGACGATCGATGTCGAGGGCCTTTCAGGGCTTACGCGCGAGGAAGCGCTCAAACTGGCGGGAATTGCTCCGGGAACCAATGTCATCAATCTCGATCGGGAAGCCGCGCGGCGTCAGTTGTTGCTCCACCCTCTGGTGAAGGATGCCGCCGTCGAGCTGAAGGGGCTCTGTTCCGTTCGTCTGCGGGTGACTGAACGGGTGCCGCTGATGTATGTGAAGGTGGGCACGTCGTTCCTTGAGATTTCCGAGGACGGCGTCATCCTCTCGAACACGGGAATGGGTGAGCGTGAACTGCCGATCGTGACCGGGATTGACCTGCGTGATAAGGAGGTCGGGGATTCGGTCATGGATGTGGATCGATTCGTCGAGGCGAAAACCTGGGTGACGACTCTCGGGTCGGGCACGCTGTCAGACATTTCCGAACTGAATTTCTCTAGTGTCCAGAATCCGTATCTCTTCCTCGTTACCGGCGAAAAAGTGCTTCCCAAGAGTCTCGAAGACTTCAAGGAACGGCACGCTTTTTTACGTGCACTCCTTGACAACCTGAAAAAAAATAGGGTAGAACCTGAATACCTCGACATGAGGGCACCAACTGATATCGTCGTCAAACCACGACGTGCCCGAAATTCCATGGAAGGAACCTCCAAACCACGTGCTGGCGGATGATCTGATCGTCGGTCTCGACATAGGAACCACCAAAGTGTGCGCCGTCATCGGCGATATGCACGATAATGGTTCCATCAATGTCATCGGTGTGGGGCACGCTGCAACGGGTGACGGGGTCAAGAAGGGCACGATCGTCGATATCGAGAAAGTGACCCAGGCGATCATGGATGCCGTCGAGGAGGCCGAAAAGGTCGCTGATGTGGTGATCGAGAGGGTTTACGTCGGAATCGCCGGCTCCCACATCACCTCGCTCAACAGTCAGGGCATCGTTGCGATCAAGGGCACGGGAAACGAGATCACGGCCGAGGATGTCGATCGAGCTGTGGAGAACGCCAAGACGGCGATCTCGATTCCCCACCACCAGGAGATCATTCACATTCTTCCGCGCGAATTCGTCGTCGATGAGCAGAAAGAGATCAGCAATCCAATCGGCATGGTCGGGAGTCGTCTCGAAGCCCAGGTGCACATCGTGACCGGCGCCGTGACCGCGATGCAGAACATCATCAAGTGCTGCCAGACAGCTCGGCTCAAGGTCGAGGATGTCGTTCTTCAGCCTTATGCATCGAGCATGTCGGTTCTCTCGGAAGACGAGAAGAAACTTGGTGTTGTGCTGATCGACATCGGTGGTGGCACCACGGACCTGATCATCTTCCAGAACGGCCATGTGGTTCACTCCTACAGTGCGCCGGTTGGCGGCCAATATGTCACGAACGACATCGCGGTTGGTCTCAAGACCTCGACGGCAGCAGCCGAGAATCTGAAAATCAAATACGGGGTGGCGTTCAACACGTTCATCGATCCGGCGTGCAAGATGCAGGTGCCTGTCGCGGGCAGCGACCGCACGCGTGAGTGTTCCCAGAAAGATCTGGCCGAAATCATCGAGCCGCGCATGGAGGAGATCTTCAACGAAATGAAGGAGCAGATCTCCCGCCAGGTGTCTCTCGACATGATTCCTGCTGGCGTGGTGCTGACCGGCGGCTCGTCGCTCATGATGGGCTGCCCGGAGCTTGCCGAGGAGAGCCTGGGGTTGCCCGTGCGGCGCGGGTTCCCGATCACGGTCACCGGCCTCAAGGAACGGGTGCAAAACCCGATGTTCGCGACCTCGGTGGGGCTGATCCGGTATGGAGCGCAGCATTTCCAGGCCTCTCCGCCCGAACCGGGCGTGCTCGGGGGTGTGGTTGACAGACTCAGGGCGGTTTTCAGGCGTTTTTTCAGTGACTGATCGTTTACGACAGAGTTCGATACAAAAGTAAAAGATATATTTGCCGGCGGGGCATAGCGAAAAAGGAGGCTTCCAGTGTTCGATTTCAATCAGGCGACCGCGGAAAACAGTGCGGAGATCAAGGTTATCGGTGTCGGCGGCGGTGGAACCAATGCCGTGAACCGGATGATCTCGGCCGGCTTTGCCGGCGTGGAGTTCATCACGGCGAATACCGATGCCCAGGCTCTGGCGCTCTCGGACGCCAAGGTCAAGATCCAGCTGGGCGACAAATTGACCAAGGGACTGGGCGCTGGCGCCAACTACGAGATTGGCAAGAAGGCCGCTGAAGAGGACCGCGACCGCATCGCCGAAGCTCTCGACGGAGCCGACATGGTGTTCATCACTGCCGGCATGGGTGGCGGCACCGGCACCGGCGCGGCTCCCATCGTGGCTGAGGTTGCCCGTGAAGTCGGCGCTCTCACCGTGGCCGTCGTCACCAAGCCCTTCCGGTTCGAAGGCAAGAAGCGCATCAATGCCGCCGATCTCGGCATCAAGAATCTCAAGGAGCGTGTCGACGCGATCATCGTGATCCCGAACGACAAGCTGCTCGAGGTGTCGAAAGAGAACGTCACCATGATCGAAGCCTTCCGGTATGCCGATGAAGTGCTCCGCCAGGGCGTCCAGGGCATCTCCGATATCATCATCAACCCCGGCACGATCAACACTGACTTCGCCGACGTGCGCACGATCATGACCCAGGCCGGTTCGGCCCTCATGGGCATCGGTATCGCCTCTGGCGAGAATCGCGCCGTGACCGCCGCTCAAATGGCGATCAACAGCCCGCTGCTTGAGTCCTCGATCAAGGGTGCCCGCGGCGTGCTGATCAACATCACCGGCAGTTCGGATCTCGGTATCCACGAGATCAACAAATCCGCCAGCATCATCCAGGAAAGCGTCGACGAGGATGCCAACATCATTCTCGGCACGGCTCTCGACGAGAACCTCAAGGATCAGATCAAGATCACCGTCATCGCCACCGGCTTCGGCGAAGCCGTTCGCCAGGAACTCGATCCCCGCAAGAAGATCATCGAGGAGCTGCGCACCGTCAG
>DATCTT010000254.1:0-2452 GCA_036567845.1 Candidatus Ozemibacteraceae bacterium
TCGAGCCTGCCGCCGATGAACACGACGATCACGGGTTTCCTGACGCCTCCCGCCGTGACGGCTCCGGCAATCGCTGCCAGCGTCCGGGGACTGACGAGCGATCAGCTTCTGGCGAAGTTTGCGGCAAGTGGCGCCTGCACGGTCAACGGACAGGCCGTGGCGTTTTCTCTGGCGACCGCGACAAAATACTTCCAAATCCCGGAGATTCCGACCGCCAGTTTCTACGACGTGAAATTCACCTATCAGAACCTCGTTCTGCGCGTCATGGTGCCCCATGAAAGCACCTATATGTATAATAAAGACGTCAATATCGAGTCGACGATCAGAGCCTGGCTGATGGAGCAGTATCGTTTCACGGCCACCCAGATGGCCAACTGGGAGATCAAGCAGGAGTATGTGACCGCTTTCAAGGACAAATTCACGGGATGGCTCCTGACGCCGGGGGAGACCGTGAATACTCTTTCCTCCCGTCTGAACAATGAACTGGCAAGCTTTACCACCCATGTTCCGGTCGGGTCACTCACATCCGACCTCACTCCGGCTGTCGATCTGACGGGGACGTGGAAAGGGCGGAACTGCGTGTTCTACAACCTGAATCTGTATGGACAGCGGGCCTACAAGGTCACGGGCGATGTCACCATGACGCTGAAACAGAGCGGAAACACGGTTACGGGGGTGATTTCGATCGATGTCACGAAGAACGAGCTGATGCCGGGATTGATTTGGGGGCACCCGAACCCGATCATTTGGGGAGCTCAATCGTGAACGGGAAAATCTCCTCAACACGATTCACCTTCACCGTAGGGAAGGAGTCCTGGGAATTCACGACACTCTCCGACATGATGAGCGGCAAGGTGTCGAATCTCGATAAGAACATGTATCTGGGGATCGAATCCGATGCGGGGGCCTTTTCCCTTCAGAGGCAATGGTGATTTGACACCTCTCCTGCCGCCCCCCGGAGCGTTCGCTTCGGGGGGCGGTTTCTTCGTGGGCGGGATTGTGGTATCATCACGCACCTTCGATTCCACCTGAATTCACAAGCCACGGAGGCATGGTCATGGGCCTGATGCTGTACAACACGATGAGCCGTTCGAAAGAGCAATTCGTCCCGCTGGTCGAGGGACACGTGGGCATCTATGTCTGCGGCCCGACCGTCTACGGCCCTCCCCATCTCGGCCATGCCAAAAGCTATATAACGTTTGATGTTCTTGTCAAGCACCTGCGCCGCCGGGGTTTCAATGTCCGCTACGTGCAGAACATCACGGATGTCGGCCATCTGACCGACAACGCCGATGCCGGCGAGGACAAGATCCAGCGCCAGGCGCGCATCGACCGCGTGCATCCCTACGAGATCGTCGACAAGTGCATGTTTCAGTATATGCGCGACATGGAAAAGCTGCGCGTGGCGCATCCGAGCTTCTACGTCCGGGCCTCCCAGCACATTGGCGAACAGATCGAAGCCGTCCAGAAGCTCGTCGAGAAGGGCCATGCCTACGTATCCGACGGAAACGTGTATTTCGACGTCGCCTCCTTCAAGCGGTATGGCAGGCTGTCGGGCCGGACGGTCGACGAGCTGCGCGATGCCGTGCGCGTCGAGGCCCGTTCCGACAAGCGGAACCCCCAGGACTTCGCCCTCTGGAAGCGCGCCGAGCCGGACCACATCCTCCAGTGGAACTCGCCGTGGGGCCCGGGGTATCCGGGCTGGCACATCGAGTGCTCGGTCATGAGCACCAAGTATCTGGGCGAAACGTTCGACATTCACGGCGGCGGCCTCGAGAACATGTTCCCGCACCACGAGTGCGAGATTGCGCAGAGCGAGGCCGTGACGGGCAAGCCGTTCGCGCGCTACTGGGTTCACAACAACATGGTCACGGTCGACGGCGTGAAGATGGGCAAGTCGCTCGGCAACTTCCGCACCTGCGAGGATCTGCTCCAGCGGCACAGTCCCGAGGCCATCCGGGTGTTCATTCTCTCGACCCACTACCGCTCGCCCAGCAACTACACGGAAGAGGCGATCGGTGCCGCCGCGACCGGCCTTCAGCGCCTCGGTCAGCTTCACGCCGCGCTCGAGGAGCTCGTGAAGCGCCAGGTGGCGGATGGCAAAAACGACGCGGAGCTCCTGGCCGCGGCCGAGGCCACGGAAAAGGCGATCGGCGAGGCGCTTGACGACGATCTCGACACGCCCGGCGCCATCGCGCAGCTCTACACCTTCGTCACTACAGCGAACCGCCTGATGGCGGACGGGATCTCCTCGGATACGGCTGGTAAAGTTCTTGATATACTACGTGGCTGGGCCGGTGACGTGCTCGGCATCCTGCCGCCGCTTCAGGGGGCTGCCGGCGACGGCGTCGATATCGACCCGCTGATGGGGATCATCCTTGATCTCCGGAAAGAGATGAAGACCAGCAAACGATATGACCTGGCCGATCAGATCCGTGACCGGCTCAAGACC
>DATCTT010000255.1:0-12588 GCA_036567845.1 Candidatus Ozemibacteraceae bacterium
CGGCGTGGCTCCGAGCGCGAGCGCCCCTTCCCGGTAGGAGGCAGGCACGGCACGCAGGGCGTCGTAGGCGATGCTCGTCACGGTGGGCAGGATCATCACGCTGAGCATCAGGGCGGCAGAGAGCACCGAAAAGCCGCTTCCGCCAAGGGTTTCACGAACCAGCGGCACGATCACCGTGACGCCGATGAAGCCGAAGACGACGGACGGGATCGCCGACAGCAGCTCGATCAGCGGCTTCATGACAGTCCGGACACGGCGGCTCGCGAACTCCGACAGGCAGATGGCCGACAGCAGCGACAGCGGCACGCCGATGAGGAGCGCACCGAGCGTCACCTGGACGGTTCCGACGATCATCGGGAAAATGCCGAACAAGCCTTTCGTCGGCGCCCAGCGGCTTCCGGCGAGAAATTCGGGGATGCCGGTCTTCAGGATCTGCGGCACCCCTTCGCGAAACACGAAGAGAATGATGAGCGCAAGCACGAGCACCGACGAGAAGGCCAGGCAGAGCAGAGCGAGCCGGATGCGCTCCTCGCGCCGGCGCAGATCGTCGACCGCCATCGGACTACTCGAAGACACCGACCAGGCCCTCCGTCTGCAGGATACGCGCCGCCTCGCTGCCCAGGGAAAACCGCACGAGATCTGCGGCATCGCCCGCCGGGGGCTGGAGGGCGGCGAGGAAGAAGGGCCGGACGAGCCGGTACTGCTTTCCCCTCACGGTCTCGAAGGTGGGAGTCGTCCCGTCGACGGCGATGGCTTTCACATAGGGGTTCAAAGCCCCCATCGAGACGAAACCGACCGCATCGCGGTCGCCGCGCACGACTTCCCTCACGCCGCCGGATGAATCCTGGACCAGCGCGTAATCGTCGATCGGCGTCTCGGCCTTGCCGTCCTTCATCACCAGCTCCTCGAAGGCGCTGCGCGTTCCCGAGCCCTCCTCGCGCACGAGGATATGGACCGGGCGGTCGGGGCCGCCGACCTCTTTCCAGGATTTCACCGAACCGGCGAAGAGGCCGCGGATCTGGCTCAGGGAAAGGCTCGCCACGGGATTGTCGGGATGCACGATGATCGCGATCGCGTCGAGCGCGAGGATCTGGCGCCAGAGGCCGGCTTCCTGGGGATCGTTCTGTTTCAGCTCCCGGGAAGACATCGCGAGGGCCGCGGTTTTCGTCCGGATCGCCATGAGACCGGCACTGCTTCCGCCGCCTTCGATGTCGACACGCAGATCGGGCCGTGTTTTCCGGAACGCGCCGGCGATTTTCTCCATGACCGGCTGCACCGACGTCGAGCCCGCCACGATCAGCGCCCTTCCGCCGGATCTGCAGCCGGCCATGCCTGAGAGGAGCATCACCGTCAGCAACACGATGCCCAAGCGGGCAAGCAACCCCGCCGGTCGGTTCGACCGGTATCGCGCAACTGCGGCGAATGTTTTCACGGGCGCATTTGTATCAGAACCCCGCCCGCTTGGCAAGTCTGACACTCCTCTTCCGGGCGAAAGATGTGTTATATTGATCAGATATCCGTTTCATCCGGAGGGGAGTCATGCTGACGGAATACGACATCATTTTTCGGCTTTTCTTCGCGGCGTTCCTGGGAGGGCTGATCGGCCTCGAACGTGAAAAGCACAGCCAGCCGGCCGGCCTGCGGACGCACATCATTCTCGCAATCGGCTCCGCGATCGCCATGTGCATCTCGATCAATCTCTCGATGCAGTTTCACACCTCTGCGACGAACGGCGATCCCGAGCGGCTTGCAGCCCAGGTCATTTCGGGCATCGGCTTTCTCGGTGCCGGGGCGATCTTCCGATACGGCACCGGCGTGAAAGGCCTGACGACCGCCTCGAGCCTCTGGACCACGGCCATCATCGGGCTTGCCGTCGGCGCCGGATATTTCAACATCGGCGTCGGCGCGACGGTCCTGGTCCTATTTGTATTGATAGGGCTAGATATATTCGAGAAACAATATCTTCGCGGCAGCGCTACGCGCACGGTCTACATCAAGGGCAACGACCGGCCGCGTTTCGTCGAAGAGATCAAGGAGCTGCTTTCCCAGTTCAACATTTCGATCAAGTCGGTGAACTTTTCGAAGGACATTCAGAACAACGAGATCGAGATCGAGACGATCACGAAAGTCCTCTACGACCAGGATCTCGACCGCATCATCGGCGCCGTCTCCAAGGTCGAAGGCATCGTCAAGTTCAAGGTCTCTTAAGTCAGCGGGTAGAAGCGGGCTTCGTGGGATTTCAGGCGGCCGTTTTCGTAGGTGAAGCGGGCTGAGAAGAAGTCGGGGCGGTCGAGCCAGGGGATGAAGATCTCGTCGCCCTCCCACAGGTTGAGCGAGAGCAGGTTCGCATCGTCGATCCAGACGAGCTCGCCTTCGGGGCACTCGGCGATCGCCTCGCCGTCGGCCTGGGCGACGAACAGGAAGACATACCAGTCCTCGTTCTTCGCGAACTTCGGGAACGTGATCACGCCCTTCAGATCGAGCGTGTGCACATCGAGGCCGCTCTCCTCGCGGATCTCGCGACGGGCGCACTCTTCGGGGGTCTCGCCCTGCTCGAACTTGCCGCCGAGGCCGTTCCATTTGCCGAAGTGCGTGTCATCGGGCCGCTTGTTGCGGTGGAGCATCAGCGTCCGCCCTTCCCGGCGAACGTAACAAAGAGTGGCAAGCTTCATGAATGACTTCCTTTGTTGTGGGTGACAACAAAACCAACCATGGATTGGCATTGTTCGCCGGCGACGGACACCGGACGCGGAGCTGAGCGTTGTCGCGCCTCGAGCTCACCACGCCGACGTTCAGATTCGGAAACACGATCTTCGCCGAGCAAAGATCGTTTTCGCCCTCGGCATGGTCAACTCCATCTATTTATCTATCATAGAGATTTTGGTCGGGGAACGGAATCAGCCAATCGTTTTTGTTTTTCTTCCACCACACAATGAATTCGTTCACAGAGTTTTTTTCAGTTATAGCACCGTTTGTCAGCCTGGAAACAATAGGCATGAACTCCAATTCGCCTTGAGAAATTTTTTCAAACATGTAGGGCAAGGCAGCGATACCGAGATCTTCAAATCGTTTGAGAAGTTTTACTTCTTCAGCGCTTTTTTTCGCGGACTTGATTTCTTTGAAATTTTCATAAAGAGCACAAAATTTTTTTTCAACGGCATCTTGCCCTTTGCTCCACCAGTTTATAAGGATCCTATCTGCTGGCATTTTACACTCATCCCAATACCACATTTTTTTGGTGATCTTTCGCAAAGCCAGGTATAGAGAAGGGTCTTCATGTAATTTTTCCATGATAAACGGAATGGCCGGAATGCCTAACGCTGTAATATCATCATAAGTTCCCATCATTGTTCCTGAGTCATCGCCGAGGAATTCCCTGCTTGATTCAAGATCCTTTTTCCAGATTGAATATTTTTTTTCAAAAAGGAGTTTTACGGCAGATGATGCCGCAGCATCACCAAAAGATGAACTGCAAAAACATATTGCCGTAAAAAGAAGAATACAAGCAATACGTGTGAGTAGTTTCATAATCAATCCTTTTCATCTCGGCGATAAGATCTCGCTGGTATACCATACGCGCCACCGCCAATCTGGCCTCGAACATGCTCAATTCGCCGGCTTGTTCCCAATTTGCTCTCGAACATAATCCATTTTCCCAACCCGTCGTGACAGTCCTTCTTTTTCGCTGCAGCGTGATATTTGGAATAATAGATTATATCGGCTTTTTCAAAATCAGGTTCGCTTGACACATCTATAAGGCTGAACCCATACGCTTTGTAAAACGCATCCAGTTCAGTATCCTGCATCTCATTATCATGATTGCCAAAATCGCAATCAATGTACATCACGCCCGGCAGGACAGAATCATACGACCCTGTGGCGGGAAGAACGCGAATATCCGTTCTACCCACCGACCAAGCGATGCAGTTGTAGAGACTTGACGATTCCGACGTTATTCCCCATTCGCAACCGACGATGTGCGGACATTGCCATTCCACGGAGGATTGTTCGATAACGGTCGGCTGGCGGCCGCAGGCGGCGGAGAGGAATGTGTATTTGACCCAGTCGGCGGTTGAATACTTCTCGGCTCGATATGTGTAGGTCACGCCCAGGCCCGATGAGTCGGGCCCGCAGCCTTCCACCCACAGCCGATCCTTGATCTCTTCGAACTGCTCGCGCTCGGTGTCGATCGCCAGGTTCCAATGGCGTTCGTCGTCGGTCACCAGAATCGCCGAAGACGCTTCTTTCGTCGGGGAACTCCAGACGCGGAGCTGAGCGTTGTCGCGCCTCAAGCTCACCACGCCGACGTTCAGATTCGGTAACACGATCTTCGCCGTGCAAAGATCGTTTTCGCCCTCGACATGGTCGGTCTCGGTGTAATCGGGCATCGGCTTTCCCGTGAACTCGTCTTCGCCGGGTTTGACATTGAAATTATCGTTGTCGATATTGAAATGAACGTAGGCGCCGGGGTTCTTCTTGTTTTCATTGGGAACCGGGCCGAACAGGTCGGTGATCGATAACTCTATTTTCGGCGCGAGAATCGTAGGCTGCGAAATGCCCGAAAACTCGAAGAGGTCGGGGTCGTCGGAGGCTTCGGGCTCACGCTCGAAGAGACTGACGACAGCTTTCGCGGTAATCGCATTCGCGGAATCTTCCGTCGCCACTGGTCGATACGTGAACGGATTGCCGCTGCCGAGCGCATGCCCCTGCTGCGTCCAGGAGAGATCGCGCAGTTCGCCTCTGAAAGCCCCGACGAGCAGCTCCATGGCGAGGGCGCCGTCCGTTGAGCCGGGCTTGTAGAGCTTACAGACAAGTTCCTGCTTGCCGCCGGCGACGATCGTGAACGCTCTCGGCTCGACGCCGACCGAGAGCAGATCTTCAAGCCGCTCGACGCCGACTTCCTTTGAAACCGGCTCGAACATGATTTCAACGCCGGACGCAAAGCCGAGCCTGGCCTGGCAGATTACGATCTGACGAGGGTCTGCGCCCATCACGGGCGCGTATTTCGGGCCCGTGCCGGCGTTTTCCTCGGGGCCTTTCCAGGCAAAACCGATACTTTTCGCCCGAAGCGGCAAGGTGCCCGGAAGAGCCGGCTGAAGAACGACGCTCGGTTCGATGCCCGAACTCGACCAGCCGAACGTACGGCCGACGAATGAGAATGTTCCCGAGCGCGCGGTGAACGTTCGCTTTGCCTTCGCTACGGCGCGACTCGGTAGATTCTCTTCGATACCGCTTTTCCAGACGGGCGGCGGAAATGCCCAGAGATCGGCGCGAGCGGCCGCGATGCGGAAAATCAGCTCTTCGGAATCCTCCCGCTTCGAGTCGGTACAACGGATGCGCAAGGTAATCGTCGCAAGCGCCGAAAATGCTCCGGGTGAGTGAAATCGCGCCGTGCCGCCGAACTCGTTCTCATCGAGCATGAACTCCCCGTTCTGGTCGGGCTCGAACCCCGATCGCCACTCGATTCCGGCAAGTTCGGCGACGAACCCCTCTTCAAACCACGGCACCGGCTTGTTGATCTCGTGAATCGGCGTCGTTCCGAGCGTGACATTGAGCTGCACGTGCTGTTCGAGATTCGGCGCAAACGCCTTCAATTGCCGCGTCGGGGTCAAAACGACTTCGACGGGAACGACGGTGAACGTCGCCGAAGCCGAAAGCGTCACTTCGGCGTTCGGCTCCGTGCTCGACGGTACCCGCAGCTCGGCTTCGAGCACGTTTTTGCCCTTCTTGTCGAGCAGCAACCGGTGCGGCGGCGATTCAGAGTCGGGCTTCCACGGCTTGCCGTTGAGTTTCCACGAGATATTTCGCCACTCTTCCGGCGTTCCGTCCAGGCCGGTGACGACTTCGATCTCGGCACCGAGCGGATACCCGAACCCGTCGAACGGCGAAACGATCGTCAAGCCGGGCTTGACGAGCAGAGAAACGTCGCCCGATCCCCGAACCGGCGCTTCAGTACCCGTGTTTTTCTCGCGAGCCGTCATGTCCGCTTCAGCGCCGACGACGTAGCTGCCTGATCCGGTCTGCGGCGTGAAGCCGAAGTTCCAGTCGACCCGATTGCTCGATACGGGCTTCTTCCGCCGTTCGGAAAGAGACCCGAACCACGAGACTTCGTTTACCCCGACAACCTCATACCCGTCGAGAAGATCGATCGTATTCTCGTGCGCATCGATTTTGCCCGTTCCCATTCCTTCGAGAGGCAGTATCGTACCCGAGAACGCGATCGTTTCGCCCTCTCGTATCGGCGGAGGCTGCGCCGGATCGATCTCGACGCGAACGAGCGATGGGAATGCTCCGAAAAAAGGTATCCACTTCCAAGAGTCGGCTGGAAAACCTTCGTCGACCTGATCGATGAATTCGGAATGAATCTTCGCCACAGGGCGAACGTACATGCCGGAGGAAAAAGGAGAATCATGCGTCAATTGATACTGAAAAGCGTCGCCGGTAATTTGAACCGTGAGGTCAGGCTCTTTTTGCGCGATCGAGAGGCGAACACCGGTGAACGCAAGGGGCGGAGATTGTGGAAACAGCGCGGAAGAGCCGAGTTCCCAAGAAAAATCGAGGGGCTGTCCCGGGGAAATCTCGCGCTTGGAGCCGTTGACATGCATCACCAGCTTTTTCAACGCGATGTTTCGAGACGTGCCGAGAAGAACTCCCGCCGGAAACGCGTCGTATTCGGTCTGGCATCGCGTCTGAAAAAGGCCGAACAGACCGGAGCATTTCGGAGCGAACGAGTTACCAGGATACGTTTCATCGCCGAATTGAAACGAAAGAGCGATGTCGTGAACCAGCTCGGCATAGCCCGGCTCGGAAAACAGGAGGCGAGTTTCAGACGCCGTAGGTTCTTCGATGCGCGGAGCCACCGAGCCGCCCGCGATCTTCCATCGAGATTTGACGACGGTGAGAACGCCGCCGTAGATTGGAATCGATCGGCCTTCGACAAGCTCGATCTCCTTCCCAGCGTTCGAGATCGTTCGATGGCCTGAAATCTTTACCGAACCGTTTTTTTCGGGCGTCGCCAAACCGCTCCGATCAGGGTGGCACTGCGTTTGGGGCAGGATCGGACCGACGCATCTCGATTCGGAGAGATTCCAGGTGCTGCCGTCATTGGTGAACGACAGATAGGCGATCACCTCGATTGAGGTCATGCCGAGGATCAGGGTAACGGTAGGCTCAGACGTGCCCCAGGTTTGACCGTTTTGCGAAACCTGCCATTTCAGGGGTTCCGTAATGGTGCCGTCAATCGAGTAAGAAGCGGAAAACTGCAACTCGTTTCCCGGAAATGCGGCTTGGGTTTTGGGCGAAATGCTGATTCTGTTTTGCTTTCGCGAACCGTCGAACCAGCGCAGCCATGCCAGCGTGCGGCCCTCAAGATACGGTGCGCTCATGCGGCCGGGCTTGTAGATGCGATATAGGAAGAAACGCTCGCCCTTCGCGGTTTCGCAGGCGACGATCGCCACGCGATATCCGTCCGGCGCGCCTGGCAGAATCACTTTCATATCGAGCACGAGTTGCGATCGCTCGACGCCTTCTTCGATCGGGATGTTCCTGGCCGGGGCGCCGATACCGACCGTGCATTTCCAGGCGGCTGAAACGGTTTTTCGCGAGACGTCGGTAAGATGCAGTTCGAAGGTATGCGTGCCGATCGCGAACATGGTTTCGGCAGTGATCGCCGGCCGCCAGAAAACCGTTCGTCCCTTGATTTCAGGCTGCGAAACCTGCTTTCCGTCAACGAGAAGGCGCGCCGAAACCGGTTTGCCGTCCGACGAAAAAGTCGCCCAGACATCGGGAAACAGAGAGCCCGCTTCGCCGACGGGGCCGTATTCGAGAATCTGAAGAGGCTGAGCCGACGCGTAGTGAGCCGGAATCGCGATCTCGAGATCGCCGAGTCGCACCGTTCTGGCCGGAACCACTATCGTACAGCGCTCGGTTTTCGACAGGGAAATGCCTGTGGATTCTGAAAGTCGTTTCAACAAACTGCTTTTCGCCGCTTCAATCGATTCGAGCTTCTGAGCGACATCGCCGTGAAGGGAGCGAAACTTCAGCGCTTCGATCGCACCCAGAGCCGCCGGAATATCGCGCTCATCAAGTTCGGAAACCGCTTTGGCCAGATCAGGCCGGGCATCCGAGAGCAACGCCGAGACCGCCGCGGAAACGTCCGGTTCGGCGGCAAGCGGCGCGCAAACAAGCAAAAAAGCCGCAATGACGTAAAAGCAGAAAAGGAAGCCGCTAAAAAGCCGTCTCATGGTAGTTCCTCCGAAAACAAGCTATATTGAGGTGTATTTTACCATCGCCGAACGGATTGGGACAACAAAACTATTCGCAATAGAAATACACAAACGATTGCGTTTCAACGGAGGATCTCTGGGGTTCGGGATTTTCCACGATTCCATCAGCGGTCGGCGAGGGCGAGGCGGATGGCGAGGGCGGCGAGGATGCCGGCCGTCAGCCAGGAAAAGAGGCGCGACAGGCGCGGGTTTTCGAGCACGTATCCGCCGATCGTTCCCGAGAAGAGGCCGATCAGGCCGAAGATGACGACGGCCTGCGCGGCGAAGACGAAGCCGAGAAAAATCATCGTGAGGACGGGATGCGGGTCGCCTTTCTGCACGAACTGGGGCAGGAACGCCAGAAAGAAGATCGCCACCTTCGGGTTCAGCACGTTCATGATGAAGCCGCGCCGGAACATCGCGAACGCGCTCATCTCGCCGATCGCGGCTCTACCGGCCCCGCCCGGCTTGTCGGTCAGCGTCGTGACCGCCATGTAAAGCAGATAGGCCGCGCCGGCATACTTGACCAGCGCAAAGGCGAAGGCCGATGCGTAAATCACCGCTGAAATGCCCAGGGCCGCCGCCAGGGTGTGGACGCTGTTTCCGCAGCACATCCCCATCGCCGTCACGACGGCCGCCTTCCGGCCGCGCGTCAGCCCCTGCGTGATCACGAACAGATTGTCCGGCCCCGGCGCAAGGGTCAGCAGCACCGAAACACCGAGAAATCCGGAAAACGACGCGCTATCCAGCACCACAGGCCCCCTGACGCGGAATCCGCCCGAAAAAAACGGGCCGCGCCAGTATACGCGCGGCCCGGGTTCGGTTCAAACGTCAGTCTTCGGGATCAGGCCTGCCGAAATCGAGAATCGAGATCCGCTTTTTCGAGAATTCGCGCTCGAGATCGGCATCTTCAGGCCCCTTGCCGCTTTCGAAGGCTGGCGGCATCGGCACGCTTTCCCGGAGTTCGGGGGGAACCTGCGCATACAGGCGCTGCAGGTAGATGCCTGGCGCATGTGCGGACACCTTGCCGAGGCCCTTGAACGGGGCGTCGCCGATGACCGCCTTGCCGTCGGCATACAGGTTGTTCGGCTTCGAGAGATGCCGGAATTTCATCCAGGCATAGGGAACCATCGTGACGAGATCCTTGTCGTTCACCCACCGCTGGAACTGGGGGAACCGCGCGGCGAAGATGGTCGCGAACGCTTCGTTCCCGACGCGGGGGCCGGCGAAACTCGTGAGACCGTGAACGGGAATGCCATCCCGGGCGAGCCGCAGCGCCGCGATCGGCACGAGGCCGGCGCCCAGGCTGTGGCCCGTGATCCAGAGGCGGCGGCCGCTCACGCCGAGATGCTTCTCGCACAGCCGCTTCAGCTCGGGGTATGCGACATCGACGGCGTTATAGAAACCGCGGTGGACCTTCACGTCGTCGCCCCACTCCGGCACCTTGTGCTTGAAGAAGTTGAAGTCCGTCAGAAGCCAGTCGTAGACAAACTTCACGGGCTTGAACGAAGCCCCGGAACTTGCCTCGGAGCCGCGGAACACGACCAGGGTCATCACGCGGTTCGACATCACGACCACCTGCGTGTCGGCGCTGCGGCGGCGGATGTTGATGAAATCGAACTCGGTCATCCCCCAGGGGGTGAACAGTTCGACGTATTTCTTCTTGAACTCCTCGAAGTTGGCCGTCATGATGCGGTTTTCGTAGTTGTAATAGCAGGCCAGCATCATCAGATAGGCATTGACCGGGTTGTGCCCGACGGCGGCAGGCTGGAACGCCTTCTCATAGGAGTTTTCCCAGGGGGTGGCGGACGCGGCCGGCGCGAACGCGAGGATGCCGGCAACGATGGCGAGGGGAATGAGTCTGAAAAAACGTTTGACCGAAGATGCCATGGTGTTCCTCCAAGCATTTCAGTATATCACGTCCCCCCGGGGGCCCGGGAAAACCGCCTGGCAAGCCCCCCAGTGCAAGCACCCACACACGCATGTGGATTTTTTCACCCCAGAGATACTCCGTTGGAAAAATCAGGAATTTCAGGACCGAAGGCGAAGAAAACGCTCATCACAGAGCACACGATGAACACAGAGGTCTCACAGAGGTCTCTTTTTCCTCCGTGAAACCTCTGTGTCCTTTGTGCTCTCCGTGATGAAGCCGTTTTCCAAGGTGAATACCCGGGATTTCAAGGGCGACGAATGTTCAGAAGAGAACATCCCAGGCACAGAGACACGGAGGTCCTTACGAATGCACCACCCGTAGGGGCGGGGTTCAAACCCGCCCGGATGCCACCGTCTCGAAGGCGCGGCGAGCCAGCCTGCCGATGTACACCGTGGCGGCGAGGGTGGCGATCCAGCCCAGGGCATAGACGGCCATCTCGACCGGGGAAAGGGCGGCCGTTGCCGTCGAGAGAGATACGATCCCGGGCGAGATCGAGCCGAGATAGGCATGCAGCGCGGTGATCGGAATCCGGCCGATGAGCGTGGCGAGAACGAAGGGGCCGAGGCCGATCCCGCTCACGCCGATCGTATAGTTCACGAGATTGTAGGGAAGGATCGAGGCGAGCCGGAGCAGCAGAACAACCTTCAGGCCGTCATGGGCGATGGCCCGGTCGACGGCCGCAAACCTCGCGTCCGCGGCCATCCTGGCCCGCAACCAGTCGCGGAGCAGGTATCGGGCCGTCAGAAAAGCGGCGGCGGCCCCGGCGGTCGAAGCCACAAGGGCGATCCCGAACCCCCATTGGAATCCGAACAGGAGACCGGCCCCAAGAGTGAGGGGGAAGCAGGGCTGCATCAGGATGCTGCCAATAATATATAAAAACACATAGAAGAGGGCGCCCCGCATCCCGGTCTCGGTGAATGCCGCGGCGATCCGCGACGGCAGGTTTTCCTGAGGCAGGATCACCAGCAGCGCGAGCGCCGCCACGACCAGTCCCGAAGCAGCCGTAAAGCGAAGGTACAGGCTTCCCAGGCCGGCGGGCGTATTCCCGGACCCGGCGCTCATACGGCGACCTCGACGGGCTGAGGGTGCTTGAGGGCAACGAGGTCATTCGGTGACATGCCGAGAAGGAAACCGCGTTTTCCCCCGTTGATGAAGATCGTCTCGAGGATGAGAATCGATGCTTCGATGTAGAGAGGCAGGATGTGCCTGGTACCGAAGGGACTGACGCCTCCGGGGAGATACCCGGTGAGCTTTTCGACGACCGGCACGGCGACGGGCACAACGGATTTCACGCCGAGAATGCGGGCCATCTGTTTTGTCGAGACTTCCTTGTCTCCATGCATAAGGATGAGAAGCGGGGTTTTCTTCGCATCGTGGCCATGGGCT
Organism: Candidatus Ozemibacteraceae bacterium; assembly: GCA_036567845.1. Lineage (GTDB taxonomy): Bacteria > Muiribacteriota > Ozemobacteria > Ozemobacterales > Ozemobacteraceae > MWAR01. Next base: position 11,584 of record DATCTT010000255.1, read on the forward strand.
TCCATGACAAGTGTTTTGACAACGGCATGGAGCGGCACGCCCAGCTCTTCGGCGGCCTGCTCCGCCCCGCCGTGTTCTTTATACGTGAAACAATGCGAGGTGAATCGGACCGACGCCGCTTTCAGTTCCCTGATGGCGGGAGTCATCGGACAGGCAGACTCTTTCATGACCCCCTCACTGTACACCAACATTCCCCTGTTTTACCATCGGGTGATCAAACCCCGTGAGAAACCGGCGTTTAATGCATTGCGTGGCGGGCCGGCGATTGTCCCGCCGAAAACCCCGAAGGAATTTTCCCGGGGAATCCCGTTGTACACCACGGTTTGACGGCACCGGCGGTCGGGGGTATTTCGATTCTTCTTGCCAAGACCGTTGTGAAGTGGTATGATGAATGAACTTCCGAGGGGCGTCCCCGACTCCGATGCGGTTTAAGTTACGGTACAGGTCTTGGGCCGGCACGGACAAGAACCAAGTTGAGGGTAAGCGGGAATGTTGTTCTAGGCTTCGGAGAAAATACTAGGAGGTCTCCAACTAATGGAGCGCGGTACTGTTAAGTGGTTCAACAACGATAAGGGTTACGGTTTCATTCAGCGTGAGAACGGCGAGAAGGATGCCTTCGTGCATCATCGGTCGATCCAGGGTTCGGGCTACAAGTCCCTCAACGAAGGCCAGCAGGTCGAGTTCGAGGTTGAGGCCGGCCCGAAGGGTCCCCAGGCGATCAACGTTCGCAAGCTGTCCTAATAGCTAGCTGAACCCACCGGGGCGTCCGCAAGGACGCTCCGGTTTCATTTTAGCCGCAACCCGTCAGGGGCTGACAAACCAGGCGGTGATGGTGATACCGGCCATCAGCAGCAGGAGGAACAGCAGGGCCTCGCGCCAGTCGCGGCCGAAGCTGGAGGGGGCGGGGCGGCCGGTCGAGCGGCGCCACCGTTCGAGCCAGGCACGGTCCTCGTCGCCGAGATCGTCGATGCCGGACTGGAACTCCCAGTGGTGGAGCAGCTCGTG
>DATCTT010000256.1:0-10873 GCA_036567845.1 Candidatus Ozemibacteraceae bacterium
AACAGTATGTACACCGGGCCGGCCGCACCGGCCGCGCCGGCAACCGCGGCGTCGCCGTCAGCCTCGTTTCGGTGCTCGAAGAGCCTGATCTGAAGCGGTCGGCGAAACGGGTCGGCATCCCTTTCATGACCAAGCCCACGCCGACCGAGGATGATGTTCAGCAGCGCATCACCGAGCGGCTCCTGGCCCGTCTGGAAGCGCGTCAGCGGGACATGAACACCGCCCAGCGCGAGCGAGCGCGCCGATTTGGCCGCCTGCTCGATCAGATTCTCGAGCACGAAAACCAGCGCGACCTCCTCCTCATGTTGTTCGATGAGATCGGGGGACGGATGCTGGCCGAAGGGCGGACGAACCCCGTTCCCGTCGAAGCTGTCGCGCCCCGTGCCGATGAAAGCCGGAACGGGGACTCCGGGGGGGCAGCCTCCGGCTCCGGCCGCTCGATCCATCGCCAGCCCCGGAGGGGCGGGCGTGGCGGCCGCGGGGGCAGAGGGGGCGGATACCGCGGCTGAGGGCTTCGGACAGGGTCTTTTCGGACCGATATCTTTCCTAGAGAGATTTTCGGTTCGAAAGGACCCGTATCATGGAAATACGAGGCACAAAACCCGGTTTCGTTTCCCTTTCAAACCTCCCATTCGAGGGTGCCACCGTCGCGCCCGACCCTGCAAACCCGGCCGGAACCGTCGGGGAGCTGAGGGAAGATATCCGCCTCGCCGAACTCCAGCGACAGGATGCGTTCATCCGCCGGTATGCCGAGGCACGCGCCCTTGCGGCCGGCTCTTCGGCGACCTACCGGTATGTCCAGGGCCCCGACGGAAAGCGGTATGTTGAAAGCGGCTCGGTCTCCCTGAACGCCTACGAGATTCCCGGTGATCCCAGCGCAACGATTCGCGAAGCCCGGAACATCCGGCGTATCGCCGAACGTGGGCCAAGCCTTTCCCCGGCCGACCGGTCAGCGGCTGTGGAAGCACGCCGCCTCGAGTGGGAGGCCCAGCGTGACCTGCTGGCCGCCGATTCGGTCCGGCGCGGGCTGTACACGCCTCAGGGGCGGCGGCTCGAAACGGCTTCCCCGTCGGGAGGGTTCCTGCTGACGGCCTGAATTTCCCCGTGGTAGAATCCCTGCGGGCGTGAGACCGCCCCATTGAAACAGATAAGGGAGGATATCACATGGACTTTTTCGCTCTTGCCGCCAAGCGTCGCACCGTTCGCCAGTTCACCGCTGACCCCGTTTCCCGGGAACAGATCGAGAAGATCATCCAGGCCGGCCTCATGGCCCCGTCCCCGAATAATTCCCAGCCCTGGAAGGTTGCTGTCATTACTGACCGGAAGATGCTCGAGGCGATGAAAGCGGCCGTCGAGAAGAAGCTGGACGGACTGTTCCCGAAGGTTTCGGCCGAGGCCCAGGCGCGCCTAGACAAGGTGCGCGCGTTCTCGACGATGTTCACCGGCGCCCCCGTCGTGTTGGCGATCCTTTCCAAGCCCTACAAGGCGATGATCGACAAGGTACTCGAGGAGAGCACGGTGACGCATGACCAGATGAACACCCTCCGGCGCTATCCGGATATCCAGTCGGTCGGTGCGATGGTCGAGAACATGCTCCTGGCCGCGACCGAGCTGGGGCTTGGCGGCTGCTGGGTGTCGGGCGCTCTTGTTGCCTCGGATGCGATCGATGCCCTGCTGAGGGAAAAGGAATATCGCATTCAGACGCTGGTTGCCCTGGGCAAGCCCGCTGCGAAACCAGCCGTCAAGGAGCCGCTCCCCTTGGCCGATTATGTCACCTGGATTGGGTGATCTGTCCCTGATCAGAGGTTCCGCCGGAGGACGACCAGAGTGACGTCGTCCCCGAGCGGGCCCGGGGCCCTGCGCAGATCGAGTTCGAGCAGGAGCCCGTCGAGCAGCTGGCGTGCCGTGGGAGCAGTCCGGGCAAGGTTGTCCACGATTTTCCGGAGCGCCTCGTCGCCGATCTGCTCGCCGCTTCGTGTCATGCATTCTGTATAACCATCGGTATACATAACGAAGGCGTCGCCGGGCGCCAGCGTCCGCTCGATCGTATCCCGTACAGACTGCTTGCGCACACCGAGGGGGAAACCCGTCATCTCGAGATACGTGGTTGTTCCGGCGGCGTGCGCATGCAACAGCGGGTAGTTGTGGCCGGCGCTCTCGATGGTGAGCCGATGGGTGGCCGGGTCCAGCCGCACCATCAGCATGGTCATGTATTTGCGCTGGCTCCGGAGCTCCCGGTGAAACACCTCGTTGAGCGAGGTGAGCAGAGGGGTCGGCCGCGATTCCCCGTCGGCGAGCCGGTATCCGACCGTCGCTCGGGCCATCGCCATAGCGAGAGCGGCAGACGCTCCGTGGCCTGTCACGTCACCGATCAGCATCAGCAGTGAACCGTCGGCGCACCGGATCAGATCATACGAGTCCCCGCTCAGGTCCGTGGCTGACAGGTTCACGGCTGCAAGGGTGTATCCGTCGATCACCGGTGTCGTTGCCGGCAGCAGGCTTGTCTGGACAATCCGTGCCAGTTCGAGATCCTTCAGTTCGCCCAAGGCATGGTTGAAGATACGCGCCAGATGCCCGAACTCGTCATCGCGGCGGAACGGGATCACCACATCCGAGCGTCGGTGGCGGATCGCGTCGATTCCATGCTGGAGGTCCGCGATCGGCACCAGGACGAGGCCGCTCAGGAGTTGTCCGGCGGCGAATGCCGTTAGCAGAGACGCCAGAAGGGCGAGGGCCAGGGCGAGGCGGGTTCCGTCGAGCTGCGACAGTTCCCGGTCGGCGTCGAGAACGGCCGCCGTGGAGAGTTTGTGGACCACGGTGTCGGGGGAGACAACCACCCAGGCCGTTCCCGAGGCGAGCCGGACTTCCCGCTGGACGACGCGGCCGGTCATGTGGCTCAAATGAAGGAGAGTCGTGAGCGTTTCCCGATCTCCCGTGAGCGGGGCGGGCTGGAGGAGCATGTCTTCGGCCTCGAACAGATACAGCCGGATTGCATCGCTCCGGCTCAGGACGGCGCGCTCGAGGTGGATCCGGAGGAGGTCCTCGGACTCGGACATGCCGACCATGAACGCGGGGCCCGTCGCGAGGCGGGGGAATGTATTCCAGATGATGTCTGCGGGGGAAAATCCGATCTGGAGCCGGTGGACGGTGTCGGGGATCTCGGTGACTTCGGCCCAGCCAAGCTCGGCATTCGAGGTGATCTGTTCGGTGACGAGATCTGCGGGCACCACGCGGTTCTGATCCTCGGGGGCGATCCGCTCGGGAATGAACCGGTGGAAGGCGCTGCGGCTCAGGAGCCGGATGATGTCGATGATATCGGTGCGATCAGCTTCGATCTCGCGGTGAAACACGTGATCCCACGTGTCGAAGATCAACAGCTGGTGACACAGCCGGCTGTCGCGGAGGGGGGCGAACACGGTCTGGAATCTGCCAGCATCGAACGGGCCGCTTTCGACGAAACGGTGCAGGTCGCGGAAGGCTTTGCGTAGCATCGCGACGGTGCGGGAAAATCCCGCGTTGACGGTGTGAAGTTTGATCATCCCCGTTGCGAAGGCTGCGTCGCGAAGCCGGGCCTCCTGATCCTGGAGGCTCATCCAGCCGATGCCGAGGGTCGATAGCAGGGGAAGCAGGGTGGCGGCCAGAAACAGCAGGCGCATGCGACCCCGGAGCGAGGTCGAGGAGACGGTTGTCTGCCGGAGGCCATTCCGGCAGAGGAAGGGCAGGAGCAGGGCGGCGAGGAATACCGCGATCTTCAGCCGTGCGAGATCGTTGGATGCCGGCAGGCGTGTGACGACGGCCGTGACCGTGCCCGTCCGGTCGCGGTCGAAGATCCAGAGGGTGCCGTCCCTCGTGACGGCTTCCCGGCCAAGCGTATTGGCCATGTTCCAGGCGAGGGCCATCGCATTCGGTGAATACCCCCGGGGAGGTGCCCAGAACGCGAGTTCCGGGATCCCCTGGCCGGTGCGGCGATGAAGAGCCGCTTCGCGCGATCGGTGGCGGGAAAATTCCACCCACTGCTCCGGGGGAAGATGCTCGACGATAAGAACAAGACCGGAGCCGGTGCCGAAAATGCTGAAAGAGGCGATGCCCCGACCTTTTGATGTCGTTATCGGTATATATTTACCGTTATTAAATATCAGGTTTGTGACGGTGACGCTGGGACCCCACAGAATTCGGGCTTCGCGCTCGAGAGCGGGGGCGATCGCGACCCGCTGACGAGCCGGGGCTTTCATCGCCTCGAGCAGGCGCGCGACGACGGCCGTCTGCGAGGCATTATCAGTAAGCGCCAGCGTGCTTCGCCCATCCTGAAAAAGGAACAGGCTGATCGAGCAGGCGAACTCCTGCTCCAGCCGGAGTCGTGAACGTTGGAAATTGAGATGGCTGCCAAAGCCCGAGCGGGCCATCTCCTGGATCTTCCAGAGGGCATCGGCGGCTTTGAACCCGATGGATCTGCCGGCGATCGCCCGGTCGAGATCCTGCCGGAGAGCACGCGTCAGGGCCTCCTCGCGGCGTTCCTGCCAGGCATCGAGAAGCTCCGTCGCCCCCGATGCCCCCCAGAGCAGGAGCAGCACAGCGAGGCCGAACAGCAGATGGCGGGCGGGGTTCATGCCGGGCCCCGCTTTCCGGACAGCCGGGAAACGGCCATCACGGTGAGATCATCCTCGATCCGGGCCGCGAGCGCGGCATGCCGTTCGAGCAGGCCGGCGAGAACCGCATTGGCGCGGCTTTCCCCACCGGCGGCGGCCAGACAGGCTTCGGCGGCCAGGTGCGACAACCGGTCATACCCGATCTGAGCCCCGGATGCGTCAACCGCTTCCACCAGACCGTCGGTGTAGAGCAGAAGAGTGGCGCCAGGCTCGAATCGGAGCTCCTGGACTGTCGCGACGTTGGGATGCCGCCGGATGCCGAGCGGGTAGGCGGGTGTTCCGATATGGCAGGCGCTGCCGTCGGCAGTGATGAGAAGCGGATACGGGTGGCCGCAGGAAAGATAGCGAAGTATATGCGTTTCCGGGTCGAGCACGCCGGCAAACAGCGACAGAAATCTCCGGGGTCCGGGGAAGGAGCGCAGGAGGCCGTCGATCCGCTCCGCGAGACGGGCGGGGGTCGCGGCCCCTTCCCCGCTCCAGAGGGTGATCGTCGCCTTGACGAACGCCATCAGCAGTGCCGATGCCGCCCCATGACCGCTCACATCCCCCGTCAGGAGTAGGATGCGTCCGCCCGGCAGCGTCCGGCAGTCGAGACAGTCGCCGCCGAGATCCCCCGCGAACAGGCTTTTTCCCTGGATCGCGTAGCCGGAAACGCGCGGATACGAGGACGGCAGGAGGCTTGTCTGGACCGCACGGGCCACGTCCAGATCCTTCAGCTCTGCCATCATTTCGTTGAAGGCGGCCGACAGGCGGGCCAGCTCGTCCTGGCCGGCGATCCGCACCGGGCGGTTGAACTCCTTCCGCTGCAACCGCTCGACGCCGTCGGCAAGGGCGGTGACCGGTCGCGTGAGGCTGCGGGACAGGAAAATACCGAGACCCGCGGCAAGGGCCAGCATGACGGCCATTCCTGCAAAGGCGCGATGACGGAGTTCCCCGAGCGACTCCTCGATCTTCGCATCCGGAAACAGGGCGATCAGGCCATACCGGTCGAGGTTCGAGCCAACCATGGCCGTATACCACCAGTCCCGCATGCCCGACCGCACCATGCCCGAAACCGGCTTGTTCAATACACGGCTTCGATGGAGGGCGGGCATCAGGCTGTTCCAGAGAGGGGAACGCGCCGGGAAAGCTTCCGACTGCTCGATATGATGAGCCGCGAAACGGATTTTCGCACCCCACAGCGAACCCGAATCGAGAATGTTGTTCGCGACATACCAGGACATCAGCCGCTCACGGCGGAAGACGAGGGAGGCATATCCGACCGGCGGTGCACCCGCGCGCGGGTAGTCCCAGAACAGAATCGGACGATTCGAGCCCGCGTTCATCTGGTTGATCCGTCGTGGGCGCAGGGCCAGAGCGGTGAAGCCGAACTGAGCCCCCCGCATCAGGCTTGTGGTCAGTGGATCGAGGCGGATCGCGGGCGTCGCCAGAAGGCCGGGGGCAAGGATCTCTAGCCCCATGCGCTGGAACTGCGGCAGCATCGCCGAGATAGGCGTTTCCATGTCGGGAACCCGGAGCAGGGGGCGGCTGTCCGGTGCGAGCAGCTCGAGATGGCCGGCGAATACGGCGTCCGTCATCGGGGCCGCGAGCTTGCGGGCTGTCTCAAGCGAGCTGTAAAAGGCGGGGTTCGCGGTGATGCTGATCAGACGCCTGTTGAACCGGTCCAGGAAACCTTCGAACCGTTCGTCGAACCGCCGGAGGGCTTCGGCCTGGGCGCGCCGGACTTGGCCCCGCAGCAGCTCGCGCCGGTCGTCAAGCACGCGAAGGCCGGCGATGGCCGCGCAGATCGTTGGCACGCCGGCCGCGATGAGGAATAGCAGGACGGAGAGACGGCTGATCGGGCCCAGACGGTCTCTGCCCCGCAGGGCTACCCAGCCTCCGGAACACGCGATCACCAGGAGGCAGCCCCACCAAATGCCGATCGGGGGGGCGACGAGAGCCGCCGGTCGTGGGACCGCGAGAAACAGGACATGGCCCTGGTTCGTAGGCCGAAAGACCCAGTGGCGTGACGTGGTGTCGAGCTCCTGGCGGCCCTGGCGCTCGATCCGCCTCCAGAACCGGCCGGGAAATTCCGGCCTGGCGGGGCCAAGGATGCGCCACCGGCTCGAGTCGCTCGCTTTCCAGCCGAGAGCTGCCCCGGGCCCGCATTCCGTCTCCCAGGCCGTTCTGACGCGCATCTCCAGTTCAGGTTCGGCGGTGATGAACACGAGCCACCCGCCCCGCGTATCGGCTGACCAGAACAGGGAAACCTGCTGCTGTCGCCGTTGCAGCCGGATGCGGGTGCCACGGGCGCGCCGGAAGGCGTCGAGGGTCCGGCTGTTGCCGAACAGTGCTTTCAGCCGCCGGTCCAGATCCGTGGCCATCCGTCGAGAATGTGCTTCGTCGGCCATCAGACCGGCGATGAGCTGGCGCATCAGCCACTGGTTGGGGACCTGGGCCGGTGTGACCCCCATCACAGTGCCGGCTCCGTCGAAGACGAACAGCTCGAAGGCGATGCCGGGAATGGTCTTTCGCAGCCTGTTGCTGAAATCCTCGATGGTAAGAGGGCGCGCTGAACGCTGCCGGAGTCGTTCGAGTTCATACAGCGGCTGGGTCAGGGCGAGAATATCGTCGGTGCGAACGGCGATCCGCTCGAGCCGGCTTGCAACATCGTCCTCGAATGCCGAGCGGCGCTCTTCGAACCTGTTGCGCATGGCCGTGTCCCCGATGAGGCCGATCGCCAGAAGCGGGACGAGAAACAGCAGCAGTCGTGCCCAGCCGAGCTGGAGAGCCGGCTCGGGAGCTGACCAGGCCGTCCGAGCGGTGAACGCCTTTCCCATACCTGCTCCATGGTAGCAGACCCGGGACATCCCCGCACGAATACCGCACCGATCACCGGGGAAAAACCATCAGCGCCACGGAAATGCCCTCAGTCAATTCATCCTTATTCCTCGCAGATCAGGGGCTGGTGGATCGGGGCATCTCCGGCCTCGGGATTGTTTCTGGTGTCTGTGATTGCTTTGACCTCCGGAGGGAAGGAACGCGGGCATGGTCCTTGCAAAGTTTCGTGGGCGTGGTTTCGGGCGGGTTGGAATTCGGAGCGGGACGACGTATACTTCCAGGCATGCTGACGCCGTTCCCACGGCCGTCGATCTTCGCCGCCCGGGCGACTCCCGAGGAGCACGCGCACCATGAGACTGCTGTCACGCATCGCCATGCGACTGGTTGAAACCGGCTATATGCCCGACCTTCTTATCAGACTGGGGATGCGTACGCTCAACTGGGCCCGGCTGCATGCCGAGCACCGCGGTGATCTCGAGTCCCGCAGCGAAACGTTCCGGACGCTGCTTTCCCGGCTGAAGCTCAGCCCCATCGCCGTCAGCGAGGAGCAGAGCCGGCGGAACCATTACGAAGTGCCGCCCGAATTCTTCAGTCGCGTTTTGGGCGCGCGGCTGCGATTCACCTGCTGCTACTTCCCCTTCGGCTCGGAAAGCCTCGATGATGCCGAGGAGTCGATGCTCCGGCTCACCGCCGAGCGCGCCCGCCTCGCGAACGGTCAGAAAATTCTCGATCTCTCGTGCGGCTGGGGCGACCTGACCCTCTGGATGGCCGAACGGTTTCCCGATGCCCAGATCACGGCCGTCACGCGCTCGGTGGCCCAGGGCCGCCATGTGACCCGGCTTGCCCGGCAGCGCGACCTCCGCAACGTCGAGGTGACGACTTCAGATATTGCTAACTATTATTCTCCCCGGCGGTTCGACCGCATCATCGCGACCGAAACTCTCGAACGGTGCCGCAACTACCAGGAGCTGATGCGCCGCATCGCCGGCTGGCTTGAGAAGGACGGCCTGTTCTTCGTTCAGATGTTCATGCACCGCGAATTGGCCTATGTCTACGACTCGATCAGCGAGGACGACTGGATGGGCAAGCGGTTTTTCACCGGCGGCCTGATGCCCTCCGACGATCTCCTGCTGCATTTCCAGGACGACATGGCCATCACGGACCACTGGCGGCTCAGCGGAAGGCATTACGCGATGACCGCCGAACACTGGCTGCAGCGTCTCGATGCCTCACGCACCGAGTTGCTGCCGCTGCTCGAAGAGACCTACGGGAAGACCCGCGGCACGCTCTGGTTCCGCCGCTGGCGCATCTTCTTTCTCTCGATTGCCGAGATGTTCGACTGCTGGGGCGGCGAGGAGTGGGGCGTTTCCCAGTATCTGTTTCGCAAGCGCCCCGGCTGAGTTTCCGTGTCTCAGATCACCGGGAACGGCGGAGCCGTCGGGAGGCTTCCGCTCGTTCTGGTATTCGTCGTCATTCCGTGGCTCGCCGGCTTGTTCCTGCTTGGAGCGGCCCGCGAGGCCGCTGATCGGGACCGGGCCGACGCCGAACGGAGCCGACGCCGGGATGTTCTTGCGCGGATTAGCGTTCTCGGGAATGTGGAAAAGCGGTATGACGAGCTGATTTCCAACCTCGTTCGGCCCTCCCTTCCACTACCGGTGCTTGCCCGTCGTGCTGCCCGTCTTGCGCGTGCCGAGGAGGGCGGGCTGGACCTGACCCTGTTCGATGCGACCCCGTCGCTGTTGCCGCTGCCGGGATTCACGCCACCCCCGAAGCGTGCTTCCGAGCGGTTCATGAGGGCCCTTCTCAGGGGGGGGGAGGACCCCCAGCCGAAGCTTCTTGCAGCCTTTGGAGGGAATGCCGATTCGGCGCATCTGATGGCGGGGGCGCCCGGCTCGCTCGTGCGGCTGGAAAACGCCTTCGTCCGCTCATGGGGTGGCTGGTGGCCGGTTCGCGATCGGTCGGGCAGGGTGGCCGGACACCTCGTCGCGTTCGTGCATCGCGGCCGGATCGACCCGGCACTGGTGATGGATCGTGCCGTCCGGAATGCCCGCCGGCTCGTGGGGGATCGCATGACGATCGGCTGGATCCACCCGGCTGCGCCCGATCGGCTCCGGCCGGCAGAAATCGCCTGGCCGTCGGGGCTCGACCGGACCCTGGCTTCGGCACCGCCCGACCTTGCCGAATTCTCCTGGAATGGGCTTCCCATCCTGCTCACCGACGGCCCCCTCGGTGAACGTCTGTTCGCGATCGCCACGGATGTTCCGTCGGAGAAGCGAACGGTCGTGTTTGATGGGCCGGCGCTCTGCATGACCGCAGGCGCACTCCTGGTGACCCTTCTCTTTCTGTGGTGCGGGCCGGCGTTTACCGCCCGGTTCGGGCTTCGGGGGCGTCTGATCCTTCTTTTCGTCGCCGGCGGTGGACTTCTGCTGGCAGGACTGATGATGACCGTCCTGTTTGACCGCGAAGACCGTCGGCGCATCCTTATCGAGGAGTATGAGAACCGCGATCTTGAACTTCTTGCCCGGATCGATCAGGATTTTCTTTCGGAGCTTTTTCCCGCTCTGCGGGTGTATGAGCTGGCCCTCGAGGAGGGCGGCCGGACGGGCGACGTCGACTCCGTGGTGCGCCATGTCGGGCGGCTGATGCGGCGAGTCCGCTCGTTCATCGACGGTGTCGTCGTCGTCGATGCCAGCCCCGCCGTGAAATTGTTCGACAGCGGGCTCGGGGATGAACGGGCCGTCGCCGGGAGAAAGTCGTTCCTTACGGATATCGGAATCGGGCTGATGCGCGAGTTCCAGGGAACTGCTCCTCAACTTTCGGGAGACCGGAACGGGCCCACCCTGATGACCGATATTATAGCGAATGTATTATATTATGGCATTCGTGCCGGTCGCCAGTTCCAGTTCCTGCTGTATCTCCACAAGCCGATGATCATCTACGCCGGCGTGGCCGCCTCGGGGGGGAATGTCTGCGCGGGGCTGCTCGTGATGCACGACCCGTCACGCGCCCAGCAGAAGTATCTGCGTCGCGTCATTGCCGGCTGGCCCTGGAGCCGCAATGGGGCGAGATTCGCCGCTCTTCCCCTCGCTCCCGACCCGGCATGGAGAGCGTATCCCCGCGCCGCGACCGGAGCCGATCCCGAGCTCCGGCGATGGCGTGACCGGATCGTCGGGGAACGCCTGCCGACGCACGGGATCACCCGTATCCGGGGGATCGAGTATCTGATGACGGCGCTTCCCGGCACGCGGCTCGACGGGTATGCTCTGCTCATCGCGCGACCGATGCAGGAGATCGAGGAACGGACCGGGGCGCTCGACCGACGGATGGCCGGCATCTCGCTCGCGATCCTGGCGCTCGTCATCGGCATCACGGCCGTCGTCGCGACCCGCCTCCTCGGGCCGCTCGAA
>DATCTT010000257.1:0-5832 GCA_036567845.1 Candidatus Ozemibacteraceae bacterium
ATCTCGGCCGCTTCGGCCATCGGGCAGCCGGCTGCGAGGGCGAGACTGAACGTCGCGATCACGGTGTCGCCGGCGCCGGTCACGTCGAACACCTCACGGGCGCGGGTCGGGATCGTGAGCGGCTTTTTGCCGCGCTCAAACAGGCTCATGCCATGCTCGCCGCGCGTGATGAGCGCGGCATCGAGCTTCAGCTGGCGCATCAGGTCGGTGCCGCCCTTCAGAACGTCCTCCTCGGTTTCGAACTTGCGGCCGAGGAGCTCTTCGGCCTCGCGGGTGTTCGGGGTGACGATCGATGCGCCCTTGTAGAGCGGCCCGTTCTTGGGGCGCGGGTCGATCGTGACCGGTTTGTCGGAGCCGCGGAACCGCTCGATGATCTGGCTGAGCAGCTCCGCAACGATCACGCCCTTCGCGTAGTCGGACACGATCACGCCATGCAGGCTGGGCGCTATTTTCCAGAGGGTGTTGGACAGGTCCTTCTGGCAGCGGTAATCGATGGGGTCGGTGAACTCGCGGTCGATGCGCAGCATCTGCTGGTTCTGGCCCAGGACGCGCGTCTTCACGGTAGTGCGGCGCCCCGAGTCGGCGATCAGGCCCGCCGTGCCGATCTTCTCGGACTGGAGTGACTCGACCAGCCTCCGGCCGGCCCCGTCATCCCCGATGATGCCGAAGATGTCGGCCTTCGCGCCGAGCGCGACCAGGTTGCTGGCCACGTTCGCCGCGCCGCCGGGGCGCCAGGTTTCGCGCTTGATCTGGACGACGGGAACCGGCGCCTCGGGCGAGATGCGCTCGACCTTGCCCCACACGAACTCGTCGAGCATCACGTCCCCGAGGACCGCGAGACGGATGTGGGAAAATTTCGTCAGGACGCTTTTGAGACGGGCACGGGTGATCATTGCGGGCGAAGCCTTTCGAGGAGGGTGAGGGCGACGAGCGGGACCATGATCTCGTGGTGGCCGGTGAGGTGGAACCCCTGACCGACGCCCAGGCTCGGCCGCTTCACGACGTTCGTCGTCGCCCGATACTGGAGCAGCATGTCCATGTCGATCGTGGTGAGCCCCTCGAGATGGCGGCCGAGATTGTGGGCCTTGGAGACAGCCTTGAGAAACACCTCTGGGAGCACGACGGCCGAGCCGAGATTCCAGTAGACGCCGCCCTCAAGCTCGCAGACCTGGTCGGCGATGATCTCGAAGTCGCGGAAGCTCGTGGCGCCCAGGCTCGCTCCATCAAGCGCCGGATGGAGATGGATGAAGTCCGTGCCGATCGCGACGTGGACCGTACAGGGAAGGCCCAGATGGCCGGCCTGCCAGACGAGGCTCTCGTGACGGAAGGGAAAGCGTTCGGGAACTGCATCCATCGCGGCATACAGGCTCTGACCGAGTCCGAGACCGCGGGAAGCCCCTTCCCGAATCGCCGCGCCCATCCAGGCCCCCGTCTCCTCAACGAAGCCGAACCGACCGCGCGCCAGCTCCTTCGCCACGTCTTCCGATGTCTCGCCGAAGGCGGCAAGTTCGAAGTCGTGGATCGAGCCGGCGCCGTTCAGGGCGATGCCGGTGATGACCGACTCCTGCATGAGGCGCACCAGGAGCGGCGCCAGACCGCATTTGATCACATGGGCGCCCATGCCCAGCAGCACGGGGCGGCCCTTCTGACGGGCGGTGACGATGGCGTCGATGGCGTTACGAAACACCCTGCCGGCGTGGATTGTCGGGATGCAGTCGATGAGGCTCCGCACGGAGGGCGTCTCCGCGGGAACGGCGCCGAAATCGGCGCGCCTGACCAGATTGTGGCGCTCGGCCATCGGATAAAACGTGAGGCGTTTCCTGCTGTGATCCGTTGTCATGCGTCTTCTCCAGCCCCCTTCCGCGGGACGAGGAAGTCTAGCACCGGCTGGGGACGTCGTCAAGCTGCTTCCCATGCCGGTTCGCGGCTTGACCCACGGTATGTCGTCTGGTATCTTTGTGCCCATTATGCACTGCCCGCCGGGCTGCGTTCCGGCGGTGCGAGGAGGATTCTCGATGACGAACCCTGCGCCGATGCGCGTTTCCTGGCTGTTTCTCGCTCTCTGGTGTCTGGTCCTGTCCCTTGCTGTCACAGGGTGTGGAACCAAGGCGGCCCCGACGGCTGGTGCCGTCGCGCCGAAGATCGATCTGTTCGCTGCCCGCGACGGATTGCCTCATGACAGCATCACGGCCCTCGCCGTGTTCGGCGGCCAGCTCTGGGCTGGCACGAAAGGCGGCCTGACCCGGTATGACGGCGTCAACTGGCAGGTGTATGTCACGAAGAATACCAACGCCCTCGGCTCGAACGAGATCACCTCCCTGGTGTCGGCCGGTACCTATCTGCTGATTGGCACCGACAGCGGCGTCTCCCGATACGACGGGAGCAACTGGAGCCAGGTATTATCCGGCTCCCGCGCCCGGTCGGTGGCGGCGAAGGACAGTCAGATGGCGGTTGCGACGGCCCATGGACTGGAATACTCGACGGGTGGCGCGTTCCAGGCATTCGGCAAGGAGAATGCCGGCCTCACCTCGGATGAAGCGACGGCGGTTGGGTTCGACGGCAAGGGCAGCCTCTGGGTCGGCATGCAACTCGGGATGGGCCAGCTGAACAGCCAGATGTTCGTGAACCACAGCGGCCCTGCAAAAACCGTGATGGGAAACTCACTTGTGGACATCAAACCGAATCCGGCCACCTGTCAACTGATCGGGAACAACATCACCACGATCATTCCCTACAAGGGCATGATGGCCGTGGGCACCACTTCAGGCCTCTCGATCACCGACATGGGCTCGTCCTGGACGAACTATACTGCACCACATAAAGAATGGGTGCAGCGGGGCAACAACATCGTCGAGGAATCAATGCCGGGCAACAGCCCGATGCCGGGCAATCTCGTGACCTCGCTTGCACCTCTGCCGGGCGATGCCGGCCTCGTCGTCGGCACAAACCGCGGTCTGGCGATCCTGCGCGATACGACCTGGGTCGATCTTGCCGGCAAGCTGGGCGGGATCAAGGCCGGTCCCGTCACGGCCGTGGCGGTCCAGGGCGACCAGATGTGGGTGGGCACGCAGAGTGGTCTGTACCGGGTTACTGGTCTGAATGCCCTGGCCGGACTGGAAGGCGCGAAATGACGGAGCCCTGTCTGCCGCGGTTCGTCCGGCGCGCCGCTCTTCCGCTGTCGTTGTGTTTTCTCGTCGCCGGGGCCGGTGACGCCTTTGCCATTGGTTCGGGAACCGCTGCTACGGCGAGTTCGGCCAACCCGCTCGCCCAGCTTCCGCCCGAGGTGAACTTCTTCGTCACCACGCTCGGTTTCGGCGGCATCGCGGGCTGGTGCGTCGGCTTCACCCTCAAGAAGTTCGCGAAGATGGCCGCCCTGGTCGTTGGCATGATCTTCATGTCGATCCAGTATCTCGCCTACAACAACTACGTGACCGTCGACTGGGAGAAGATCCGGCAGACGGTTCCGGCATCCGGAATGGAACAGCTCTGGGCCGGACTGATGTCCGTCTTTACCTACAATCTCCCATTCGCCGGTGCGTTTGCCGCCGGCCTTCTGATGGGCTTCCGCCGGGGCTGAAGAGGCCGTTCCCGTTGCCCCGGGGGAGCATGAGCGTGAATGCAACACCGCCGGGGCCTTGGACGGTCCCGGCGGTGTTTGTTGTATGCTTGAAGCTATTATATTACTTCGGATAGATCTTGATCACATTCTTGATCTCGAAGGTGCCTGAAGCCGCACTGACCCGATGGGTCGTGCCGAACAGGACGACCCTCTGGTCCTTGAGCGGCTCGAGTTTCGCGGCCCAGTCGGCGTCGAGGACATACAGGCCCAGGTCGCGGGGGCGCAGGTGGTCTTCCTTGATGTAGACGCGGCTCTTCTTGAGGACGACCTTGCCGCGCACCGACTCTTCTTGGGTCCAGATCTGGGGCTGATCCTTCTCGTGCTTCTTCTTTTTCGACTTGCCCTTCTTGCCGCCTTCCTCCTCGGGGAGGTAGTCTCGGGCATTCTTAACGCGTTCGGCATACAGGGCGTTCCAGATCAGCACATCCTTCGTTCCGTCGGTTGGGGCGGCGGCGGTCTGGTCGGCGTATTCGGTTGCGACGTTGCCCTGCAGGTCGACCGCGATGACGTTCCCATACTGGATCGGGCGCTTCGGTCGGCTCTGCTGCTTTGCGCTGGGCAGGTTGAAGCTGACGTAGTTGCCGGGAGCCAGCTGGGCCGGTGCAGACGCGGCTGCGGGCACGTGGAGAATCAGGATCGAAGCCCGGTCGCGATACAGCGACTCGACTTTGCCGATGACCCGGATGGGCATGGCGTAAACGGCACAGGCGAGCAGCAGGGCAGCGGCAAGGGTCAGGCCGATGCGCGTCGGCAGAGGGATCGAGCGGGAGCGAAAAGTCATGTCCGTCTCCTTGGGGTTCCGAGAGTGTGGATGGATGGTACCACATTCATCCTCTTCCGCCAAGCGGCACTGAGCGGTGGAAATGTCGGAATAGGAAAAAATCCGTTCGACACGGATGTCGAACGGATCTGTTCGGTCGGGGCGACTGGACTCGAACCAGCGACTTCATGGTCCCGAACCATGCGCGCTACCAACTGCGCTACGCCCCGTTGAACGTGCCAGTATCATAGCATATCCCGCAGCCGACTTCAAGGGGGGAATTTATCGGATCTTTTCCCAGCGGTTTCCGTTTAAAACACAGTGGGTTCCCGGTGCATTTCTTTCCCCGTAGTGATACCATAGGGGATCATGACTCCAGATCCCCGCCCCGTCTCCGGTGCCGACAAACTCAAAGCGACCCTCATGCTCGGCATCGGCAGCAATTTTTCGACGATGGCCGGCATCCTGGCCGGGTGGGTGATTCTGGGCCGCACCGGCTGGATCGATGGCTTCTGGAGCCAGATCCTGTTCGCGCTGCTGCTCGCGCCGATCTTCATGGGGGATGCGATCAATGCCTACGTTCTGGGTCGTATCCGGCTCGATGCACTTCACGGATGGGATGACGTCCAGATCACCGATGAAGGGCGGCGTGCACTTGGAAGGATGCATTTTTTCTGGCGGACGCTGTCGTTCCTGACCGCTGCTTCGCTCGCGGCGCTTTTCCTGGTTTCGCGTTCCCCGGAGCCGGTCCGTTTCGAAACTGTCCGGGTGCTGTTCCCGGCCTTGTTGTTCCTGCATGCCGCGCGGTGTTTCCATACGGTTCATGCCTATATTGCCCCGCGTATTCCCGCGTTCGGCGGCATGGCGCTGGTGAAACGGTTCGCGCTCGCCGGAGGCATCGGGATTCCGTGGGTCTGCTGGCTCACCCTGCGTGATGTCGCCCCGGAAGCCTGGTGGAGCATGATCCTCCACGGCATTGTGTATTTTCTGATTTCCGGCTGGCTTCAGCCGCTCCCGTCGAAGTTTTCGGTGTTTCAGCCGTCCGGCTCGGGCCGCCGTCTTCCGAGGCTCGTCGTCGAGCCGTTGCG
Organism: Candidatus Ozemibacteraceae bacterium; assembly: GCA_036567845.1. Classification (GTDB taxonomy): domain Bacteria; phylum Muiribacteriota; class Ozemobacteria; order Ozemobacterales; family Ozemobacteraceae; genus MWAR01. The sequence goes on from DATCTT010000257.1 coordinate 5,468, forward strand.
TGGTGGCCTCGCTGAGCCGGCCGTCAGTGGCGATGTTCGGCGCGAGGCCGAGCGGTGGCAGGCGGATCACGGCTTTGCCCTCCTCTCCGACGTGCGGATGCCGCTTCTGGAGATGCCCCTGTTCGAGGCGACGGGAACGGCGCTTGCGTCGGCCGATGGCCGGTCCGTTCTCCTCCTCCTCCAGTCCGAGGTTCGGCCACGGCCGCACCGGACGCTGGTTTCGTGGATCGAGAGCAAGGCGCTCGTGACGACGGATTTCGGGGCGACGACGGCGAGATTTCCGGGCGGCATCACCTATGTTTCCCGCCCGACGGGGGAGGCTCCGGCTGCGTTCCTGGCGGCCCACGAGGCGGCGGTTCCCGCCG
>DATCTT010000258.1:0-14096 GCA_036567845.1 Candidatus Ozemibacteraceae bacterium
GCCGGTCGAGACCGCTCGCGACATCCCGGTCCGATGGCGGGGCCGGCCTGTTCTCGGCCCTGGCGAGGGCCGCGGGCGTGCCCGTCGTCTGGACGGTTCGCCGTTTGGCGCGGTCCAGGACGAGGTTCCGGATGATGGTGAACAGCCAGCCACGAAACCTTCCCTGCATCTGATACTGGACGGCGCCCCGGTAGACGCGCACGAACGCCTCCTGGACATGGTCGCGCGCATCCTCCCGGTTCCCGGCAAGAACCGTCGCATACCGGAGGGCCGCATCGTAATGCCGCGTGAACAGCTCCCGGAAGGCATTCGGATCTGCACGCCGAACCCGGGCCATAAGGGCATCATCAGGATTGGCCGCAGCCGGACTCCGGGATTCGGCGGACATTATCTCAGCTCCCACAGTGGTTCTGTTCTGTACAACGACGGATATCGCGGTAATGTGACAACCGTCAAGAAAAAATTGTGCCGATCGCTTCGGCGACCTGGCCGGCATGGCTCCAGATCAGGGCATGACCGCCCCCGACCACCTCTGTTCGTTTCACGTCAGCCCGTGCAGTCCCGACCAGATCGGCGCTGGTTGTTCCGGAAATCTCGTCACTGGCACCCGTCACCAGGAGAACGGGACAGGAGACCCGGCCGATCGCGGCGTTCACGGCCCCATAGGTCGTGAGGAACAGGTTCTTGTCCCGGAGCATGCCCTTCAGGGCATGCTCCCCCGAACACTCGGCTGCAAGCCGTTCGACCAGGCCGGTCGCTGGAACGGCCGGACGGAATGTTGTTTCAATATGCCTGCGTATTTTTCCACCCGCCAGGAAGGGAAGAGCCATGCCAAGGAAACTGCCGATCACGGGGGTTTCGAGCAGGCCCGGGAGCCCCGAGGGCTTCTCGCCGGCGTCACGCGGGACGAGATACGGCGCGATGAGGACGAGACCCGCGACGAGGTCGGGATACCGCTCGGCCAGATCGAGCGCGAAGTGAGCCCCCATCGAGTATCCGGCGACGAGAGCCTTCTGGCCACCCAGGCCCCCGAGCAGCGAGGCATAGGCCGCAGCAGCGGCGCCCGGCTCGGAACCGGTGGACCCGCTTTTCCCGTGACCCGGCCGGTCGACGGCGATACACCGGAATCCGCGACCGGAAAGGAGCTTTGCGCAGTCTTCCCAGTCCGAGTACGAACCGGGGTTCCCGTGCAACAGGAGAAGGGGCGTCCCCGTCCCGCACTCTCCGCAGGCAAGAATCTTCCCGTCCTGGAGCGTGATACTGCCGTCCCTGAAGATCGTCATGTCCGGTTGTCTCCCTTGTCAGAGGCCGAATCCGGCTCGGCGGAGCCGGAGAATCTGGGCCGGGGTCGGATTCCGGCGGTAATCGACCGCCTCGGTGCGGTTCGGCATGCCGACGACACGGCCGTTCTTCCGGATCACTCCGAGGACCTCGAGCAGGGCTTCAGCCTCGACGCGGCTCGAGGCCTGCGGAATGTCGAGATAGCATCGAAGCCCTTTCACGTCCACCTCACGCCGGACAATGATGTCCCCATCATCGATTTTCGCGTTCATCCAATGAATCGTGAAACCAACCGGCCTCCCCTCGGCCCATGCCCACAGGTCGCACATCGTACCGCGGTTTTCGGGCAGGATGCCGTGATGGATGTTGATGCAGCCGATCCTCGGCAGACCAAGAATAATATTTTTATATATATTTCTCGTGCGCATATTCACGATCAGGTCCGGCTGGAGCTGTCGAAGCCACTCGACCGCCTCGGGGCGGTTGACGCTGTCACAGCGCAGAACCGGAACACCGGCCCGTTCGGCAGCGACCGGCCGGGGATCGTTTCCCACGGCACGAAGGAGGTTCCGGGCGAGGGTGAAGGCAAACCGTGGCGCCCCCACCAGCGGCAGGCCGAGAATGTTTTTGAGCAGAACCACGCGGCTGACGTGCAGCAGCACGAGCCCGGCCGGCTCAACTCCGTCTGGAAGCAGCTTCCGATCCAGCATGCGCCGAACCAGAGCATGGTAATTGTCCGTCACGTAAGTGACATCCGACGTGACGAAGACGACCCGCATCGGCTCAGCCATGGGGGGTTCCCGTTTCCGACCGGCCGCCGCTGCGACCGTAGCGGGCATGGGCCCCGGCGAACTCGTCGGCTGCCATCGCCGCGATGAGAGATATCTCGCCTGCCAGGACCGCGGCTGCAACGATCTCGGCCAGCTTGCGCGACTTGCGGGGACCGTCGCACTCGAGCATCTGGAGGCAGGCCTGCTGCGTCGGCAGTCGCGTTCCTCCACCCACCGTGCCGACCATCAGACCAGGCATCGTGACCGAGACGGCAAGCCGGTCCTGCCGCAGCTCCAGGTTCGTGACGCCGGCCGCCGACTCGGCGACGCAGGCGGGATCCTGGCCCGCCGCGATGAACATCGCAGCCAGGATATTTGCATAATGCGCCTGCGAGCCGAAGGCGTGGGCATGTAGAGCCGTCATCATCGACAGCTGCCCTAACCGGACCATTCGCTCGGCCGAGGTGTGCAGATGCTTTCCGACGAGGCTCAGCGGGATCTCGACCTCGGCGATCACCCGCTTCCCGCGGTTGCGCGTGAAGTTGACCCCGTTCACCTTCTTGTCACCTGACAGGTTCGATTCGAGGAACCAGTCGACCATCGGTCCCCGGTAATGGGCGACGATCCATTTGATCGCGGCATGCGTCGCAATCGTGGTCATGTTCTGGCCCGACGCGTCACCGGTCGCATAAACGAACCGCAGACACAGCGTCGAGCCCATCGGGAACGGCTCGATCGCGTCGAGCCGGCCGTGCCGCGTCGTCGATTCAGCCGCCGTCTTCAGATCTTCGTAATGGTTCTCGATCCACTGATTGAACGCCATCATGTCGAACAGCGTCTCGAAAACAAAGATCGGGGCACGCACGAGGCTGTCGGCAAGCACCTTGACCCGCGCCCCGCCCGAAAGCGTGATGATCTGCGCTCCCCGGGCGACCGACGAAACAAGCGCTCCCTCTGTCGTGGCCAGGGGCACGAAATAATCCCCGCGGGCGTGGTCGCCCATCACCCGCAGCGGCCCGATCAGGCCCAGCGGAATTTCAGCGAATCCGAGAAACCCTTCGATATTTCCGCTCAGGGAACGGGCATCCTCGGGTCGCGGAATGCAGCGCACCTGGGCGCCCGTGCGCTTTTGCATGAACCGCTGCCGGGCCTTCACGGCATCGGGGCTGTAATCCAGCAGCGGGGGAAGCCGTCCCTCACGCTCGGCATCGTCGATCACGGCATCCCCGGCCGCGACGCCCCCACTCGCGATCAGCAGGTCGAACAGCCCCCCGAAATCCCGTATCCCTTCCAGCTTCAACTCCCGCATCGGCACCCGGAACTCCTCGCACAGCTGTGAAACAAGCGCCACGACCCCGAGCGAGTCGAGCTGGAGGAAGTCGGAAAACGGACGTTCCCGGGTGATTGTATTCGCTTCGATATGGAGAAACCGGCCGACGATCTTCCGGAAGGCCTCGAACTGGTGCTCCGACTCTGCCATGGTCGGCTGGGCAGTCGGCTTCACGGACGGTTCGGCGCCGGTCACCGTCGCAGCCGCCGCGGGCGGAGCACCCAGCATCTCGACGACCCTGTTCCGCTGCACTTTCTGGCTTGCCGAGCGGGGCAGCGGGGTTGCCGTGAGGTGCATGCGGCGGAACCGCTCCCACTCGGGCCAGTCGGCCGTCAGACGACGGATCTCCCCCTCGACGAACGCCTGGGCCTCGGCCGGTGTCTTCCCCTGCAGGATCGCCTTTGAAGGCCGCAGCACGAGGGCTGGATACTCGCCACCCCCCTCGGAGAAACCGAACACCGCATACTCGTCGGCGAAGGGCAGCAGCCCGAGCCGCATCTCCAGTTCATCCGGATACACGTTGACGCCGCCGGGGGGGATGATCACATCCTTCGACCGGCCCCGCACATGAATATATCCTTCGCTATCAAATTCACACAGATCGCCGGTCCTCAGGAACCGGCCGTCGAACATCGCCTTTGTCTCGGCTTCGCTCCCGAAGATGCCGCTGCACAGGGTCGGAGAGGCGATCAGCAGCTCCCCGACCCCGTTCTTCCCGTTCACGAGCCGGAACTCGACCTCACCCGAGGGCTTGCCGACCGCCCCTTCCGGCCCGTCGGAGCAGGCGACGATGCCGCCCGCCGTCTCCGTCATGCCATAGCCCTGGAACGCCGTGATGCCGCGCGCGCGCAGGGCCTTGATCACGTTCGGATCGCACGAGGCGCCGCCGATGATCATCTTCAGGCTTGGGATGGGCAGCGGCTGTGTCATCTGGCGTAAAGCCATCGCAAAGATCTCGGCCAGCCTCGGAACGACGAGCAGGTAGCTGACGCGGAACCGCGCAACCGCCTGGAGAATCTCGATCGGGTTGTAGGAGGCCGTCATCACGATCTTCGAACCGACCGACAGCGGGCAGAGCCCCGTGTCCACCAGCCCGTACACATGGGTCAGGGGCAGGAGCGCCAACATCACATCCGTCGTCTGGTAGTCGCCGAGAGAGAGGCCGATGCGCACCGATGCGCACAGGGCGCGATGTGTCAGGATCGTGCCCTTCGGCTTGCCGGTCGTCCCCGACGTGTAGATGATCGCCGCCTGGTCTTCGGGCTCGGGGGCCGGTGGACGCGGACGGCCGGCCGTTTTCCCGGCACACGCCCGCACGAGATCGAAATGGAAGTTGACGATGTCGCACGGCGCATTGATCTGCTCCGCCAGCGCCACCGTCTTGTCCTGGAACTTCTTCGAAACCACGATCACCCGCGGGTTGCAGTTCTCGATGATGCCCGTCAGGCGCTTGTCGGCCAGGGTTCCGTCGACCGGCACCGCGACGGCACCGTAGCCGGCGATGCCGAGGAACACCGGAAGCCACTTGAAATGATTCTCGCCGACGAGCAGGATGCGGTCCCCCTTGCCAACACCGCTTTCATGCAGGATCCGACCCACCTCGCCAACGATCTCGACGAGCTCGCCATAGGTCATGTCGACCCAGTGGCCCTCCCCGACATCACAGGTGATCGCGACACGATCGGCTTCGAACGGCAGGGATTCGATCCGCAGGGTCTTCTGGAATAACATCCGGGGGGGCCTCCTCGCGGGCTGAGTGAAAGATCCTTCCTCTGCCCGTCAGTCTACTCAAACGGCCACGCCCCGGCAACTGCCCCATGTAATTCCGGGATCAGATACCCCAGGGGTGTGGATCCTCTGCGCCATTCCCAGGGTGGCGACCACCCGCGCAAAACCCGGCGGAAACGCCCGTCAGAACTCGTATCCGGCCCTGATGCCGACATCCTTTTCCAGATCCGCATCCTCGCCGCCCGCGATCAGGCCGAACCGCAGTTCGTAAAATCCCCAGTCGACGCGCCGGTGAAGACGGCTTTCAAGATTCTGCACACTACCGCTGCGTTGATCGAACTTCGTCTCGGCCAGCGTGAGGCCGATGCGGGTCCGCTTCGTCACGGCCCGCTCGACGGTCCCCGATAGTGTCCGGCTCACCGAAGCGGCCCCGGTCTCGACCGTGTAGCCGAGACCGACCGAGTTGTCGCCACGCCGCCCGTTTCCCCAGGTGATCGAGCCCTCGTAAAACGAACGATCCTCGAATGCCTCGTTTTCGAAGTATGACTGGCCGCCCACAGAGCCCTCGAGATAGATCCCGCCCGACTCGACCCCGGCCGTCGCGCGGCCAATCCCGGTGTCGACGAGATCGTTGCGGTTGAGACGGTAATCCGCCGTCACATCGACGCACTTTCCGTCGTAATACTGCATGCTCATGCGCACCGTGTCGGTGGCCCCGCTCGATCGATATTCCCCGAGCAGCCGCAATCCGTCGATCACGTATCCGAGCCGAGCCGCCGAGTATTTCTCGCGCCACTCCTGCTCTGAAAGCACCGAAAACGTGGCTTGTTCGTTGAACCGGTACTGCAGGCGGCCCTCGAAATAGCCTGGTTTGTCGGCCTTGTCCTTCAGATCGGGGGTCGCAAGCCTTCCCACTTCGAGCGTCGTCGAGAGCCGGCGGCCCCACGGGTAGGTCCAGGATCCGCCATCCACCGGCCGGAACAGGCTGTTTCCGCCCCATACGCGCCCCACGCGGAAGCTCATTGGCGAGTTCATGTTCCTTCCGGAAAAGGCCGCCTCATACAGAAAATCGCGACCGGTCTTTGTGCCCCATGCGTGTTTGAAGATCGCGTGCCGGAATTGGAATTCGGTGCCGAGATATGGGGTAAAATGCCCGTAGTTCAACCTCAGGTCGGATCGCTCACGCCAGGGACCGAAGGGGGTCGTTGTGCTGCGCTCGGTGCGCTCGAGCGAACAGGGCGGGGCGATCTCCATGGCCGCCGGCAGGCCGAATGCGCGACCGGCCAAAGCCAGAATGCCGATGAGCAGCGGCAGAAGCGCCCATCGGTGGAAACCAGGCAGTGTCTGTGTTGGATGCGATTTCACATGGGGTCGTTCCAGTTATCGGCGAAACCGGCTGCTTACGTGAATCTGTACACCCCCCTTCCCCCTGAGATATAATCTGAAGGTAAGGTACACTTCATGAGCCGTTACTACGACCGCATTGACCTGAGCGACATCCGGTGGTTCTTCATCGGCTGTATTCTGCTGCTCGTCCCGATTCTGTATCTGTTTTTCTCGACCGTTCAGACCCCCGACGAGCAGGAGTTTTCCTCGCACGCCATCGAAAGCCGCACCTCGGCCTTCGATATTCTGCCGTCCCGCTCGACGTCTTCCAGCGCCGGGACGGGACCGGTCATTGGCGGCGTGATGGCCAACATCGCGCAGAAGCAGAGCGCCGCAGAGAAAGATCTCGACCGTGCCTGGGCCGCGATCCAGGCAACCCCACGCGACCGCCGGTATCCGCAGGAAATGGCGCCCGAAGCCATCCAGATGTCCGAGGTTGCCGAGAATCCCGAGCTGATCGAAGGAAATGCGAGTCTCGATCAGGGCAATCTGACGGAAGCGGAGCGGCTCTACAAATCAGCACTGTCACAGGCACAGGACAACGCGTTCCTTGAGGTCGAGGCGCTCGGCGGACTGATGGAGGTGTATAAGCGCCAGGGCAACATTGCCGAGTTCGTCAAGGCCTTCCGCAACTATGCCCTCGCCGCGCAGAAGCTTCGCAACGTCTACGGCCCGGTCGCAGACAACGTCGCACGGGCGGCCGAGATGTTCGCCCAGCTCGCGAAGGTGGATCCGGGGCGGCTGCGCGAAGAGTTGGTCAAAGGAAATCTTGCCATGGGAACGAACGTCGATGTCTCGACTTTCTTGAAAGCCGTCGAGGAAGCGAGGAAGCTGTATCCGGCCGATCTTCCCGACAGCGAGTCGGTGTATCCGAAACGTCCGGGCGGTTGACGGCACCAGGAGGCGCGTATGAACCAATATCCAGTGACACGCCGCCGGCGGGGCAACATCCTCGCCGTCGTGGTGATCATGCTGTCCCTGATTTTCCTCGTCTCGCTGTATCTGGCCGACTCGACGATTTCGCGCGGCCGGCAGACCCGCCGTTCGCTCGGAGGCGACCAGACCGCCTGTCTCGCCGAAGCCGGGCTCAATCGAGCAGTACACATGCTCAGCAGGGCGATGAACAACCCCGACATGTTCAAGGCCGACGCGAACGTGCAGAACTTCGCAATTTTGCTCCGGTATCCCCTCAAGGCAGCCGCGAATAATCCATATACCTTCGGCGGCGATTTGGGAACCGACGAGCTGCTCGACGTCTCGGGCTTCGCGAACACGCCGTTCAAGAACAAGATCGAGCTCACGATGAAGGATCTGCGGCTCAAGCCCGAGGGCGAGGACACGATGGACAAGCTGGTCGCCTATATGGGCGACGGCCGGGCGAAGGATTACGAGGTCAAGGTCACCGTCGAGGTTGACAAGGCCTTCCGCATCACCCCGAAAAAGCCGGCCGACGGTGAATATAAAGTTCCAGGTATAGATATCGAGTTTTCAACCCGCCAGGACATTCTGGATTTCCTCGAGAACAAGGGCCGCATGGCCTTCCTTCTGTATTTCCCGGACTGGCTCAAGTTGTTCAACTTCGCCATCCCGATCAAGGTCTGGATCCCGCTGATCAACAAGGAGATCACGCTTGCCACGATCGACCCAACTCCTGTCATCGACCTGGCCGTCAAGCCGCTGACGAAGGGCAGCGAGTTCGCCTCGAACTGCAACCGGCCGGATGGCCTCGGGGTCAACGACTACTTCACCCTCGACGTCATCGCCCGCATGGTCGCCCAGGCGTTCAACAAGCCGAACATCTACCCCTTCAAGTGGCTGTACGACGAGAACTTCTTCCCGAAGGTGGCCGACCTGTGGCCGTCCGCGATCGGCACCATCCCAACCGGCTTCGAATACCACGTCGAGAAATACGGTGAGATCCGCATCAAATCCGTCTCACGCATCAATTTCAATGACGGCACTTTCTCAGAACGACGCATCGAGGCGACGAAAGAATTCAAAGTTTCGGATATACAACCCATGGCCCCGCTGTACAGCTTCTTCGCGGCAAACCTCAGCAACGACAAGATGAATTTCAACGATTACGGTGGCAGCTTCTACGTGAACAACAGTGGCGGCCGCATCCAGGACAAGGAAACCCGCGAGAAAAACAAGGAGATCGGTGGTCAGATCCGCATCAACTACATGCCGGACGACTACACCAGCGACGATGAGCCGGGAACCCCCCTGCTCATCAACTGTTCGATGATGGGCGACTGGAAGGGGCCGCAGTTCGCGCAGAACAGCATCGGCAACACGTTCCTGAACCTGTCGGGCGGCATCGACGGGCTGATGATGCTCGGCCGGGACAAGGACATGGTCGTCTCGCAGGCGAACTACAATGTCGATATGACCTTCTATACAAAATCGAAGAAGCTCGATGCGGAGAAATACAAGATCCCGAGCATCAAGAGCCTCAAATTCGAGAAGCTCAACCGCGGCTTCTCCTTCTCCTCGGATGTCGCCCAAAACGCGAAGTTCCTCAACAAGGATCCGAAATACAAGGAGAATCGCGACACCTGGCGCTCCAGCATCAAGCGCGTGAACGCCGGCAAGTGGTGGGCCCCGGAACCCCCGGCCGAGGCCCCCGATAAAGACAAGAAGAACGGCATCAACTTCATTCCCGACATCTCGAAGGTCAGCAGCACCATCATCAGCTTCGGCATCTCGCTCGCGCAGCGAGGACTCGGGAAGGCGCTGCCCAATGCCCCCGTGACCTTCGCCGAGGATGACAACGGGGCCAATGAGGGGGATGCGTTCATCGACTTCGAACTCCCCTGGATGGGGACCCGCAACAGCATCTACACCCTGCCGACCCTGGGGTGGGGCCAGAACAAGACCCATTTCTTCGGAGTGAACAGCGTCTACCCGACGCTTTCCCGCGATATCGAAGGCATGGTGGCCAAGCGGTACCGCCAGTGGCACGTCACGATCATCGGCCTCTCACAGACCGACCGTCTGCCGCTGCTGCCGTTCCCGCCACCGTGGTGTTTCGTGCCACCGATCCCGATCCCCGTCTGGTTCTCGGACGAGGTTATCAATAAATACGACTATAATTTGTGGTTCCTCAAACCCTTCGACGTCGAAACGAACGCCGCCGACACCGCTCTGACGGCCTACGATCCCGCGAAGATGGTGAACTGCCCGGCCAACTTCTACGCGATCGAGCAGTATGCGAAGAAAGCCACCTACTACTACCCGAACTACGACGCCTTCGTGAAGGATCTGCCCAACCGGATGATCGACACGCCCCAGGGGAAGGCGTTCCTGCTCAACGGCGTCTCGTTCATCGCGGGCTCGATCGGCTCGAACGAGAAGGAGTTCACGCCCCCCGAAGGCGACACGTTCAACGTCATCGGCAAGGGTATCATCGTCTGCTCAGGCAACATCCATCTCGGCTGCAATATCCGGTGCATCGACGATGCCTCGGTGGCCGAGAACCCCGACAAGCGGACGGTGTTCAGCCTGATCGCCCGCAACGGCGGCCTGATCGTGACGAAGGCCGGCAACTGGACGATCGAAGGCTCGGTCTACACGAATGTCGGCCTGTATGTCTCGCCCAGCGCCTCGCTGAACATCCAGGGCAACTGGGTCACGAACCGCGTCGACAAGATGCGCATGCAGGGCCACGTCATGATCGACTACATTTCCTCGCGTGTGCGCGCTTCCCTCGGCAGCCTCCATCCCTCGACCGGCAAGTTCGACCCGCGGCGGTACCATCTGACCCTCTCGCCGAAATGGTCGACCTGGAAGGTGGACTGACATGACGGCACGACGACTCCGCCCCAGCCGGACCGGGATCACCCTGGTCGAAATCCTCGTCGCCGCGGCCGTCATCGCCCTCGCCTTCATTCCCCTGATGCGGCTCATCTCGGGCAACTACACCGCCACGGCCAAGACGAGCAACCAGTCCAAGGCGGCGGCCATCCTCAACCGGCTGATCGAGGAGGTCAAACACGTCCCATTCGCGACCTATGCGAAGGAGTGCCCGGAAGTGATGCAGGAAAAACCGTTCGCCGTGCCCGCGAAGTATTACCCCGAGACGGTCGCGGCGATCGACGAGCAGAAGAAGACCGACGACCGGGAGTTCTGGATCGAGGCGAACATGACCGGCTCGAAGAACGATGCCGGCCAGCTCGTCGAGATCTACTTCGAGGCCGAGATCAAGTGGCGGGACATGGGTGGCAAAGCCGCAACGAACCAGCCCGAACATCGCCTTCGGGCCGCGACCCTGGTGTTCAACCCCGAAACGAAGTTCCTCTGAGAACGGGGCTCAGGAAATGAGGTCATCCGCATGAAGACGCATCGCAGACACGGATTCACCCTGACCGAGGTCATGGTGAGCATCGTCCTGTTCTCGATCGTCATGGGCGTGACAATGAATCTCTGGAGCCAGGCCCAGCGCAACATGGCCCAGACCACGACGCGCCAGACGCTCCAGCACGACAGCCGGCTGATCATCCAGATGATGACCGCCGACCTGAAGGCCGTCAAAGCCGGCACGTTCAAGATCTCCCAGGAGCCGCTCTCGATGGAGTTCGACCGTTTCTCGGGGGATGAAAAGGCGTTGGAGGGCGAGAAACTCGCCAACGAGCGGACGATCGCCGTCAAATACACCTTCACCAAGCCTCTGCTGCACCGGGAGATGGCCGGGAAAGGGCCGCGCACGCTTTCCAGCCACGTCGAAACCGTCACCGTCTCGCGCAAAACCCTTTCCCCGGAGGAAGCCGAGGCCAATCCCCAGCAGTCGGCCCGTGTGGACATCGTCGTGACCCTCAAGATGCGCGTGCCGGGCTCGCGGAAGGAGCTGACACACACCGAGCGTACCTCGGTCATCATGCGCGACGATTACTACCAGCTCGCAAACAAGACGTATGCCAGCAACCTGCAGACAGCCTCGACGATCAAAGAGGACATTTCAGAGGCGGAAAAATCGAACTGGTTCGACCAGGAGCTGACGGCCGACTCGCTGAAGAACCTCACCAAGGAACAGCTCGACGACATGTCCAAAGTGCAGCAGGACACGATCAAGCAGGCCAATTCCGACCTGAAGGAGCTGAACAACCAGATCAAGGACGTCGACACCGGCAAGAAGTGGTACAACTACGCCTTCGGATGGCTGACCGGCACCGACCCCGACGTCGAGTTCGCCACGACGATGCGTAACAAATTGGCAGATATTGAATGTCCCGAGAATGGTCTTCCGGCCAAGGGCCAGCGTCCTTCCGACGAGGCAGACAAGATCATCCAGGAAGTCAACAAGAAGATTCAGGAGGACGAGAAGGAGTTCTTCGGGAAATCGTTCACCACGATCTACGACGAGAAGAACGCCTCTCAGAAAGAGCAGGCGGCGGCCCAGAAGAAAGCCTACGAGATGAAGCTCGCTGACCGGCAAATCGAAAAGGCCCTGGAAAAGCTGAGTGAAGAGGACAAGAAAGACCCGGAGAAAATGAAGCAGTTCACCAAACTGATCGACCAGTATCCGGCCACGACCGAACAGCTGCGTGCAAACCTCGCCAACGACCTCCGCCTCAACGAGAAGACCGGAGAGGCGCGGGCCGATCTCGAGAAGATGATCGATGCCAAGTGCAAGGAAATGGAACTGATCAAGGCCGAGTACGCGAAATGCGACCTGCAATGGATGAACGACAGCTCAATCGAGAAAAAGATCAAGGCCTATGAGGCCAACAAGCAGGTGTTCAACTTCGGCAAGAGCAAGGTCGAGACGCTGCGCACGAAAGAAATGTCGATCGACAACGCGAAGGTCATCGAAGAAGCGATGGCCAACCTCGCCACCACGAAGTGACCGGCATTCCTGACCGGGTCATGGTCAGACGATCTCGACGGTGCAGCCCTCGGCGTCGGCGGAGGTAACCCGGACGCGGGTAATCACGTTGTGGAGATCCCGCTCACCGAGAGCCCGGCACGGGATATACGCCCGGGTAAGACCGTGCCAGAGGCCGTCATCCCGTGTCTCCCACAGCACTTCGGCCTCCCGGCCGACGAACCGCTCGTGGAAGGTGCGGGCCGTCGTTTTCCACACAGCTTCGACGGCCCTGGCGCGGGCCTGTTTGACCGCATTCGACAGCTGATCCGGCATCGTCGCGGCGGGGGTGCCGGTTCTTGGTGAATAGCGGAAGATATGGATTCTCGAGAACGCCATCTTCCTGATGAATGCCAGGGTGGTGGCAAACTGCGCCTCGGTCTCGCCCGGGAAGCCGACGATGAGATCGGTGCTGATGCCAATGTCGGGCAGACGTTCGCGCAGGCGGCTGACGAGGGCGGCAAAGGTGGCGGTGTCGTAGGGTCGTCGCATTGCCTTCAGCGTTTCGTCACATCCCGACTGAAGCGGCAGATGCAGGTGAACGCAGGCTTTCGGCTCCGATGCCAGCCATTCGATCAGATCCTCCCCCACCTCGATCGGCTCGATCGAGCTGAGGCGGATGCGCTCCAAACCCGGAAGATCGGCCAGTTCGCGGAGGAGCGGCACGAGGCCGAAGGCATACCGGCCGACATGGATGCCGGTAACCACGATCTCCCGGCGCCCCGTCGCCACGATGCGGCGGGCTTCGGCGAGAAGCTCCGGCCGTTCCCGAGAGGTTTCGGGACCGCGCAGGTGCGGAACGATACAGTAAGCGCAGAACTGGGTGCAGCCATCCTGAATCTTGAGGAACGCCCGGGTCCGCTCGCTGCCGATCAGCTCTTCGGGCAAATGAGCCTCCTCGCCGTCGGCAGGGATGGGGGGCAGCAGCATCCCGAGCTTTTCGAGAAGCTCACGCACGGCCGGAACGGTCGCATACGGGAGTGTGCCGTCCGTTTCGACGGGCGGCTCCCCATGCTCCCCGTCCTCGTGCCGGCCCTCCAAGCGGGCCTCACAGCCGGCCAGAACAATGCGGGCCGCGGGCCACTGTCGCCGGGCGGCCCGCAAGGCCTGCCGCACCTTCTGGGACGCGCGGCCTGTCACGGCACACCCGTTCAGGACAAACAGATCCGGAGCCTTGCCTTCGGCGGCGAGCCGCAAGCCGCATCCGGTGAGCATTTCGGCAATGCGCGCCCCGTCATACTGGCTGACCTTGCACCCCAGCGATCTCAACAAATATGTATAGTTCATATTATTATATCTTAGCGCATATCATAGTCATGCCAGGGCTCAATTCCCTCGGCTACGCGCCATCGCATCGTTGCGGTGATGATTCCTTCGGATCTCTGCGCCTCTGGGTCTCTGTGTCTCTATGTCTCCGGGGGGAACCGTTTTCCCCTTCGTGGTGACCTTCGGAGTCTTCAGAGGCTCAGCAGGCGGGCGAGAGCGACGACGGGGGCGGTGTCGGTCTTGAACAGGCGCTTGCCGAGCCAGACGGCCTGCCAGCCGGCGTCGAGGAAGGTTTTCACCTCGTTCGGATCGAATCCCCCCTCGGGGCCCGAGGCGAGCCACAGTTCGGGTTTTTCGGCTTTCGGCAGCTCCCGGAGCGAGACGGCCATGGGGATCTCGTGGAGCAGCACCGGGCGGACATCGCCGGACGGCCGGGGGAGCTCCCGGAACGGCAGCGGCTCGGCCACCTCGG
>DATCTT010000259.1:0-2247 GCA_036567845.1 Candidatus Ozemibacteraceae bacterium
CCCGCGCCCGCCGCGGCGCCGGTGCCATCTCGAAGCGACCGTCCCGCGCGCCAGAAACTCACGTTCAAGGAGCGCCGGGAACTCGACGAGATCGTCGCCCGGATCGCCGCGTCCGAAGCCCGCAAAGCTGAAATCGAATCGCTGCTGGCTGCCCCGGCCGGGGGATTCGAAGCGATGAAAGCCCTTTCCGACGAGCTCGAACGGCTCACGCAGGCCCTCGACACCGATCTCGAGCGCTGGACCGAACTTGCCGAACGGGAATGACTTCGGCCGCGTTTCATGGTATCCTGTATCCGTCGGGCCCACGCGGTTGACGCGCCGGATCCGCCCCGTTCGGAAGCCAATCAACATTTTTCGTTATATTTCATACCGAACGGTTTGCTTGCCGTCATGAATCTGCGTGTAACTCATTCAGATGCGTCCCTGCGTGATGATGACCCCGGATTGATCGGCCGTTCTGGACAAGGAAGGTATCAGACATGAGTTCCACCGAAGAAACTGTCGTCCGTTTCGCCGATCTCGGCCTCCACCCGCAGGTGCTCCGCTCCCTCGAAGACGTGGGCTACGAAAACCCCACGCCGATCCAGGCCCGCATCATTCCACTGATTCTCTCCGGTCGCGACGTCCTGGGTCAGGCCCAGACGGGCACCGGCAAAACGGCCGCGTTCGCGCTACCCCTGCTCTCGAAGCTCGATCTCTCGGTCTGCCTCCCCCAGATTCTCGTGCTTGCCCCGACGCGGGAGCTTGCGGGCCAGGTGGCCGAGGCATTCGCGAAATACGGCGCCCACCTGCCGGATCTGCGCGTGGTACCGATCTACGGCGGCCAGGAGTATGGCCCCCAGTTGCGGCAGCTCGCCCGCGGCGCCCACGTCGTCATCGGAACCCCCGGCCGCGTGATTGATCACATCGAGCGCGGCACGCTCATCCTCGAAAAGCTGTTCGGGCTCGTTCTCGACGAAGCCGACGAGATGCTGAAGATGGGCTTCAAGGAAGACGTCGAGCGCATTCTGCAGGAAACGCCCGGCCGGCGCCAGAGTGCCCTGTTCTCAGCCACGCTGCCGGGCGCGATCCGGACCCTCGCGAAGACGTACATGAGCGAGCCCGAGGAAGTGACCATCAAGAGCCGCACGACGACCGTCGAGACAACCCGTCAGCGGTACTGGCTCGTCAGCCGGTATCACAAACTCGACGCCCTTTCCCGGATCATCGAGATGGAGCCGTTCGACGCGATGCTCATCTTCGTCCGCACCAAGATCGAGACGATCGAACTCAGCGAACAGCTCGCCGCGCGCGGCTTCGCCTCGGTGCCCCTCAACGGCGATATTCCGCAAAACCAGCGGGAACGCACCGTCGAACAGCTCCGATCGGGCAAGGTGAACATCGTGATAGCGACGGATGTCGCGGCACGCGGCCTCGACGTGGACCGGATCAGCCACGTCATCAACTATGATCTTCCCTATGATACCGAGTCCTATATTCACCGCATCGGCCGGACCGGCCGCGCAGGCCGCAGCGGCGAGGCAATCCTGTTCGTCGCCCCCCGGGAGCGACATCTGCTGCGCGTCATCGAGCAAGCCACCCGTCAAAAGATTGAGCTGCTCGAACTGCCAACGATCGAGGCGATCAACGAGAAACGGATCTCGGGCTTCAAGAAACGCATCGCGGCCACCCTCAACGGCGAGGCGTGGAACGCCTACCTCCCGATCGTCACCGAGTTTTCGAAGGAGGCGGGGGTCCCACCCCTCGAAGTCGCCGCTGCCCTCGCCCTCATGAGCCAGAACGGCCGCTCCTTTCTGCTGACCGCAAAAGCCGAGGAGGAGTCGGCCACCGAAGCGTTCGAGAAAGCCTCCCGGCTGAAGGAGGAGCGTCGGAAGCGCCTCGCCGAAGGCAAGGAATACCGCGAGATCCGGGCGGCCTCAGCCGAGCTGCTGGGCAAGCCCGAGCGGCACCGGCGGGAACGCCCCACCGAGGAACGAAAGCCGCGCATCCACCGCGACAACGAGGAAGTCGAGCCCGGCATGACCCGGTATCGCATCGAAGTCGGCCGCCGCCACATGGTGAAGCCAGGCCAGATCGTCGGCGCCATCGCGGGCGAGACCGGCATCGACAGCAGCCACATCGGCCGGATCGTCCTCCACGACGAGTTCAGCACCGTCGATCTCCCCGAAGACGTGTTCGCCTCCTCGTTCGGCATTCTGAGCAAGACCTGGGTCGCCGGCCAGCGGCTGCGCATCTCGCGCTTCGACC
>DATCTT010000260.1:0-8111 GCA_036567845.1 Candidatus Ozemibacteraceae bacterium
ACCCCGCCTCGCCCGCAACGACGGTCCGGCCATCGGCCCCCTGAGCCGCCCTGCCGACCACATACAGCCACGGCGCGGAAAACCAGGTCACGCGCAGGCGAGCCGCAGCAGGCGCAATGTTCCGATACACCCCGATCTCACGCGTCGCCGCTTCCCGGGGCGAGTAGAACCAGATGGCCGCAGGATCGACGCCGACGAGAGTGCCAGCCGTTTTCACCGCGACGCCGCAGGACATCCGCAGCCGCTCGTCAAGCACCGTCCGGGTTGACTTTCCCCGCTTCTCCTCGTGGGTAAACTCGGCTTCGAACCAGAGGGGCCAGGCCCCATGTGACGCGAAATACCGGGATTCGAACTGGCGCACCGCCAGGGGCAGGTCGGTCGGAACCGTGCGCTCAGGGCTGCCGGACACACACACCCATTGTCCGGAAACGGGATGTGACGTCTCTTTGGCCGCCTCCAGACGGCGGAGAAACCGATACGCCTCGATTCCCGAGGCCGCCAGTATGGCTCCGAGAACAACCTGGAAACAGAGCGCGAAAGCGAGGAAGATCCGGAACCCATCCCATTTCGCAGAACGCACGTCGGCGCCCATTGCCTCGCCAGCCCCCGTTTTCTCGTGATCGCCTCGCTTCCGCCCATCGCGGACACGGCATGATATACCGGGGATAGGGCGGAGCGCCAAAACTTCGACAGCCGGTGCCGCAGTTTTGCCTCCCCCCAAAGGGCACCCCGCCCACACACCTACCACCACATGCTATTGAACCTATGAAAGCTGTTCCGCAACCTCTCGCACCAGTCGTGGCCCCTGTCCAACGGGAACGAGGCGAAGGGGGCCATCATTCCTGGTGAAAAAGGGCTCAACCCGGCACAGGATTTGACGTTTCGGGGGATGTTGCAAGAGAATGACAGCATATCGCCGATGCGAGGAGTGCCAACGATGAGTCACCGCCCGATCCCCTGCGTCCTGGTTCTCCTGACCCTGCTTCTGTCGCTCGTTCCGGAGCTTCTCCCCGCCGCCGGGTTCCGTAATGTCGCCTCCGAATCAGCATTCTGGGAAGGCCTCGAAGCATCCGTCGCCTCGGCCCTCCTTCCAATCGGTCCGGGAATGGAGGCCCTGCGCCTCGACCTGACGGTGACCGAAGCGGAAACCGTCCGGGGAAGCGGCAGCATCAGCCTCCGGAACGGCGATCATGCGCTGTTTTCACTGTCCTCCCGGGATGCCGCGTTCCGGTATCTGGCCGTCGGCGCGACCGCAACCTGCCTCCTCGAACAGGCCGGTGAACGCACGCTGTTCGTCTCGGGCCCGGACCGCCAGGTTCCGATTCCCACGGTCCGGATCGACCGCTCATCCGAGGGTGAGTTCAACCTGAATCTGATGATGAATCTCGCCACGCTGATCGCCACACGGCCGATCGACCTGGGTGTCGACCCCGGAACCCCCGGCCACATCACGAAGAAGCTGCGCATGAATCTGCCCTGGTGCCGCGAGACACCGGCCATGTTCGAGTTTGCCGCCGGAGAAACGGCCTCCCCGACCGTGCTGCTGCTGCGCGGCCCGTCAGGCCTCACAGGCTTCGAACTCCACTTTCCGCGGGAGCAGGGTCCCGAAATCCGGGTGCGGGTGGATCCGCTCGCCATCGGCTCCGCAGCACCCGCCGACCGGATCGATCCGTTTCCCGAAGCCCGGCAGGCCCAGCCCGGTGCCGACACGTTCGTGACCTTCCTGCGCGGATTCTACGCGGTTCTTTCCTCGATGATTCCGCAATGACCACCCCCCGGGGGCGAGAGGGTATAATAAAAGAGTTTATCTGCGTGTTAACGCTGCCCGGGAGGCACCGCATGAGACGACCTCGAACCGTTGCCCTGCTGCTGGCGATCTGCCTGCTGGCCGTTCCGTCCTTCGCGGCAACGCGCACGAAGCCGGCCCCGTCGCCACTGCCTGCCGTCGAGGAAACGCAGACAAGCTTCGAGTTCACGTTTTATTATCAGCGCATCGACGAGGTCACCACCGTCCAGAGGGGCACCCCGGCGGCGGCGAAGGCGGCGATCCAGGAGCGGCTCAGCAGCGTCACGCGCGTTCCCGTCTCGGATTTCCGCAGGAAGCTGCTGAAAGCGGATCTCACGCAGGAAGGCCGGCAGGAGATTCCCTCGGACGACACCCGCACCCGGTACAAGGTGTTCGTCACCAAGGTCCGCGACGAGGCCCATCTGCTCCAGCTGATGGGCGTGGGAACGGACACCTCCCGCCTTTCGGACGGCCAGCGCGGCCTGCTCGCGGCCTACCGCCAGGCGAAAGAGCAGTATCTGATCGACCGCATGAAGCAGGGCTGCCGGGATCGGGTCGAGATCGTGCTCACCGACACCAACGGCCACGACAGTGACCAGATCCTGCGTGACTTCTGGCCCTACAGCAACGGCCAGCTGATCCAACTCAACTCGATGCGGTACAACAACCCCGACGGCGAGGCGGATGCCCGCTCCACGCTGGTTCACGAGGCTGCCCATTCAATGGACCGGACGGCGGCGGAGACCGATGCGCCGTATGGCCCCGACGGCATGCATCACATCAACGAAGTCACCAAGCCGCGCGCGGCCTTCATCGAAGGCTGGGCCGAGTTCCTGCAGATGCACGATTCTCCGGATCTCGCGAGCTGGTGGCCCCGCGTGTTCGAGGACGTGAAGATCGAGCGGACAAAGGGCGTTTACGATGTGGCTTCCGCCACCGCCGTCGACGGCCTCACCCTCACGAGGGTCGAGGGCATCAACGCCCTGATCATGCTCGAGATCTCGAAACTGCCGGACGGGATGAACCGGCTGTATACCTCGTTCCGGTCCACCAACCGACAGGTGCGGACGCTGGCCGATCTGCTCATCGATTACGTCGCCCGCAACCCCAGCCAGGCTTCGGATGTCGCACGTATTTTCGATGAGCGCACCTTCGGCAAACTTACAGACACTCAGATAATCTCGTTCCTGGGCGACTCCCCGGGGGTGAAGGGCTACCTGACAGCGCGTGCCGAGGCAACCCGCGCGGAACTTGCGACCGCCACCCCCTCGAAACCGCTTGCCACGGAGCTGCCGGAAGCGGTACCATCGGGAGAGACTCCTGCGGCGTCCGAAGTCGAAGTCCGCTCGAACGGCGGAATGAATCCTTTCCTGGGAGGTACATCAGAGTAAACAAAACAGCATTACAAAATATAATTTCTGGTGATATGGTATGAAGCAAAATATATTGAAGAAACACACTGGCAGACTTCTGTTTCTGGCGTTCTTCCTCGCATTTCCCCTCCTTGGATTGTTTGCTGCGGCATCCGAGTTCCGGTATATTCTCCCGGGCAACATCGTGATGACGCTCGAAGAGACCCCCCGGGCCTCCGAGAAGGGCAAATTGAACCTTGTTGCGACGTTGCGGGCCAAGTTCGGCACGCCAAAAAACATCGAGATCTATTTCGAGTCGACTCCCAACTTCCGGGTGACCCCCGAGATGACCAGCCTTGCTCTCCTTGCAACCGAGCCGCTGCAGGCCCACCTGACCGTGACGACGATCCCGGACGCAGCACCGCCTGGCAACGAGTCGTGGATCCGGATGCGGGTCGTCTACGAACCCGACTACGAGCATCTCTCACAGCTTGTTTCGAATGAAAAGCGGTATCCGGATCCGATGGAGCGTCAGCGCCTCCTCGACAGGATCATGGAGAACGCCAGGAAGCATGCACGGCAGACCGACGCTGTCCGTTACTTCCCGCCGCCCATCGCCACGAGCAACTGATTCCCCAGCGTTGGCTGGTCTCGACAGACCAGCCAACGCCCTCGCGGCATTCGCAGGAGAAGGGCGCATCCGCAGACGCCAGGAATGACGCAGACTCTTTCCGGATTATCCCCTGAAACGGGTCTGTCCCATCTTTGCCCGGTTTCTCCAGGATCGTCCGCCCCTGAGCGAATTCGCCCCTTCCGGCGGAGAGGCATTTCGAATTCCGTGGCCCACGAGGACGAGTCACCTCCCATGGTACTCCGGGTTATGGGATTCGCGGGTATAATGAGAGAAACCATGTCGTATCGGAGGGTGACCATGCGCCGTTCGACCGTCAGCAGACTGCTCGTTCTCCTGGTCCTGGGGCTGTTCACGACACCCCTCGCGGCCTGGGGGCCAATGACCCATCTGACGATCAACGCCCGGGCGTACACGCGGTCGGGCATCGCCACCAAAAGCCTGTCGGCCGTTCCCGAGAGTCTCGAGCGCCTCTTTATCGGCGGCGGGCCGGCACCGGATATCAAGTTCAACGCGGGCGAGGGCTTTCCCCGCGAGTT
Organism: Candidatus Ozemibacteraceae bacterium; assembly: GCA_036567845.1. Lineage (GTDB taxonomy): Bacteria > Muiribacteriota > Ozemobacteria > Ozemobacterales > Ozemobacteraceae > MWAR01. The sequence goes on from DATCTT010000260.1 coordinate 4,309, forward strand.
TCACTTCGACCCCGCGACCATCCTCCGGATGGTCGCGCTCGCGAAAACCGACCCGAAATACGGGCTCTCGGACGTCGCGATGGCTCTCGGCTGGGCCGGCCATCTGTTCGCCGAAGTGCCATCTGCCCATACATCCGATGGGTATCCCAATGCAAAAATCACGGCACCGCTGCCGAATGCCGGATATATCAATCACCAGCTGAGCGAGCTGTGCGTCGATCTCCTTCTGTATCGCGAGGAGAAGGAACTGCTCCGGCAGCAGTCGCTGAACCTCCCCGTCCGGCTGCTCGAGGCCTCGATGAACGCCGAGCGCGAGCGCGACCCGGAGCGGTCGGCCCTGACCGCGGAACGGATCAAGACCGCGGGCAACGCATTCCTGCCAACCGTTGTCGGGGTGCGCACGATCGCCGACTACCTGATGGAGGAACGGCCCGAGCTGCTCGAGGAGATGGATGCCTTCTACGCCGACCGGGCTTCGCATCTCGAGCGCAGCATCGAGGATGTCGCCGCCATGCTGAAGGAGCACGGTTTCGTTCCGGCCGGGAAGGGTACAACCGAGAGCGCGGACAGGGCGGACCGCGTCCGGGTGCCACTGACCGGCAGCTTTGGGGAAAAGGCGAAGGTTTTTGTATATAATGCTCTCTATAACTCTTTGAGATCCGGTGCGACCAACGATATCTTCACCGTCGTCGCCTGCCATACGATGGATGGCATCATCACGAACGGGCTGAAGGAGAAGTTTGCCAGCATCGCCGGCAAGGCCGTCGGCGGCAGCATCGCCGACGACAAACGCCACCAGCAGATCGTCACCCGGTTCGTCGAGGGGCTTCTCTGCCGGCATGATCTGACCTTTCCCGAGATCATTGCCTATGCGACGGAAGGACTCGACCGTGACGCCGCGAGCGTCGCAAAGCAGCGGAAACAGTTCGATGCCCTCGGGCTGGCCGGGGATGGCCGCAAACTCGTGACCGACGCAGAAGTCGCGAAGGCGATCGCCGAGATCCGGCGGGTCGAGGATGTGCGGCGTGACTGGCCGTGGTTCTGGCCGTTCCGTCCCTCGACCGAGAAGTTGTCCGAAGCCCGGTCGAAAGCCGCCCGGCTGATGGCATGGCGAATCATCGACGACGCGACCGCGGCCGCCCCGCTGAAAGCACGCGCCCAGGCGCTTCTGAAAGCCGACCGGGGGCTCCGTTCGGCGCTCTGGACATCGCGCTCGACGAGCTGGTTCACCCCCCTCTCGAAATGGAAGAACCGCAAGGCCCTCGAACAGGCCGAGGCTGCCCTCGCCCCCGAAGAGCGGCTTTTCGCCCAGATCGTCGACATCCGTATCCGGATCGGCGACGGCGGCGACGCCCCCGCGCAGCTCCAGACGCTCCTTACCCAGGCCCGCAGCCGCCTCGGCGAGCTGGAAAGCAGCCTCGCAAATGCCCGCGCCGGCCTGTCACGGGTTTCCCGGCTTCAGGTCGCCACCCGGGGCAGGCTGAAGGACGAGATCAAACGCATAGAGGCGCTTGTCACGGCCGAACGGGACCATATCGCGGCGCTCGAACTGATGCAGGGCCTTCCCGCCACCGAAGAGGGCGGCACGGGAGCGGCAACGGAACCCGCCGATATCGCGGCCGCCGCGGCAGCGCCCCAGGAGCCCCAGGACGCGATTGCGATGCCCGCGAAATACGAGGGCCGCACCGACCAGGAGCTGCGCCGGCTCCGCGAGCAGGCCTATCTCCGCTACACCAGCCTGACCCAGAGCGGAAAGACGGCCGATGCCGAGGCGCTGGCCGCCCTGAGTGAACTGCGTGAAATCGATCAGGCGCGCAAGGCCCTCGAAATCCGGAGCAGCAGCCGGTAACCCTTTCCGCACCCCCGTTCCGGCTCGTTCAACCCTGCGCCGGCGCGGAGAAGGCGAGGCCGGTCCCCGTCGGTCGTCGCCCCCGGAACTGGTCGAACTCGTTCTTGATATCGATCAGCGTTGCCTCGGATGAGCCGCTGCCACCGACGTCGAACACCTTGCCGCCCGGAACACCGGCCTTGAGGTAGTAGCTCTTCTGCCCCTTGCTGTTGCGCTGGACATCGATCCAGAGCCGGAGATCCGCGATCGGGGCCAGCCGGGTCTTGGTGAACGAGAAATAGCCACGGGAATATTCATACAGATATCCATCGCGCTTGTCGGCCACATACAGGAACTCGACGCTGCGCGAGATATGCACCAGCATGCAGAAGCCCATGAACGCGACCGCCGAGAGCTGGTCGGCGTAGAACGCGTGGTCGCTGCCAAAATAGGCGTTGATCAGCCCGAAGGCCACCCCGTAAAGCACGAAGAAAAAGATGGCAAGCCCTTCGGAGCCGCCGGTCACATCGAAGATATAACATACCGATGGCAATTTTTCGATCTGTTCGCGGATCGAGGTCTTCCAGGGAACGAACAGGGTCGTGAGAAAATACACGATGGCCGCAGCAGTCAGTCCGACAGCCATCATCGTGTTCGAGACGAGCGTGCTTCGCGACACTTCCGAGACAATCACGGGCTGCTTGTATGCCCCACTCAGCGAGATCGCCCCGTTCGGGCCGACATGCGCGACGCCGAAGACATGCACCCGGCGGGGCGCGAAATACTCCACGCCCAGACGCCGTGACACGGGGCTGTAACGCAGCAGCCCATCGTCCGAGCCGAAGCTCGTCCGATGATACGAATACGTGAATTCGGGCGACTGATCGAGCGTCACCTCGCCAGCCGGTGTTCGCACCCGGTAGGACCGGCGGCCCGAAAGGACGCGATCGGTGATGGTGTGCGTGCTCTTGCCGTGCTTGACGGTATGGGTGAACCGGGCCTCATACCAGATCGGGTCCCTCACCCCCAGCCGGTCGCACAGATCACGATCGAAGGCCTGGTCCATGATCTGAGGAGCGAAGGGCACAACATCGCCGGTGAGGCAGACATACGTGCCGTCCGCGGGCCGGTCCGTCTCGGTGGCGCTGCGATAGATACGGACAAGACGCAGATTTTCCTGGGCCTGGCCCACCAGGTAGTACACGTAACTGGCCTGCAGGATAAACAGGATCGCCAGAACCCAGCGAAACCCATCCCGGCGCGTCGTTCGCATCCTCGGTCACCATCCTCGTTCAGGAATCGGAAAGCCTTCTTGGCTCATTATGCCGCCCTCCGCCACTGGCCGCAACCGTGATACACTTTTCTCGTCATGAAGCCGGATACGACCGCCCCGCACCCGGGCCGAACGGTGCTGCTGCTCACGGACATCGAGGGCAGCACGGGCTGCCTCAGCCGCGAGGGTGCCCTGCTCGGCACGCCGGACTGGGCCATCGCCTGCCGGGAACTGAGTCGCGATGCCGATGCGGTGGTCCGGGCCCTGTTCGAAGCCGGCGCAACAAAGGTGTGGATCCAGGATTTTCACCGCACCGGCTTCAATCTCCTCCGGAAGCTGATCGACCCCCGCGCCATTCTTCGGCAGGGCTACAAAGCCGGCCCCGTGCCCGGCATCGGTATGCCACCGGCGGCCGACACGGTGATGATGATCGGTTTCCATGCCGCATCGGGAACACCGGGGTTTCTGCCACACACGCTGACCTCACGATTCGCCCGGCTGCGCATCGACGGGCGCATCCTGTGCGAGGCCGAACTGTTCACCGGCGCCCTCGGCTCCCTCGCTGAAAGCGGTATGCGGGCCAGGTTGTTCTCCGGCTGTCCCGTCGCCTGCGCACAGGCTCGTGAGGCCCTGCCCGGCATCCGCACCGTCCCGATCGACAAGCCCGGCACCGGCCGCGCCCCGACAGATATCGCGGCCTGG
>DATCTT010000261.1:0-19787 GCA_036567845.1 Candidatus Ozemibacteraceae bacterium
CGTGGCCCTGCTGTATTTTTTCTTCATCATCACCTCGTATTACGTCCTGAAGCCGATCCGTGAGGGGCTCGCGATCGAACTGGGCTCGCAGCGCATTCCTGCTCTGAACATCCTGTCGATGCTGTCGCTGATCGCGGCGAACGCCGGGTACAGCTGGCTGGTCGGCCGGTACAGCCGCGACCGGTTCATCACCTGGATCACGCGGGCATGCAGCGTCTGTCTCGTGATCTTCTGGGTCATCTTCCGGTTCACAGACCAGCCGGTGGCGGGCACGGCCGTCTGGATCGCCCCGGCCGTCCTGCCGGCCTGGTTCCCGGACTGGCTGCCGGTGCCCACGTCCCGGGCCCTGGCGATCACGGCGTATTTCATCTGGGTGAATCTGTTCGGTCTGTTCTCGCCCAGCATGTTCTGGTCGTTCATCAACGACTCGTTCACGACCGACCAGGGTAAGCGGCTGTACACCACGGTCGGATACGGGGGTCTGATCGGCGGGCTGTGCGGGGGCATCATCACCGTGGCGCTCACCAGGCTCCTGGGAACGGCGAACATGTTCCTCGTCGCGGCGCTGCTGCTCGAACCAACCATTTGGTGCATGCGGTTCATCGACCGCCGCTGCAGACCGGTCCAGCAGGCACCGATACCGCAGCCGGATCCCGCATCGCGGCCGGCCGCCGACCCCGGGCGCGGCCCGAGTCCGTGGGACGGCTTCACGATCACATTCACCTCGGCGTATCTGACGCTGATGGCCCTCGAGATGTTCCTGTACACCTTTGCCAGCAGCATGTATTCCTACCAGCTCAACGCCCTGATGGAAGCCGCCCGCCTTTCCTCCGACGCCCGCACGATCTACTGGGCGAACATCTACAACATGATCAACGGCCTCTCGCTTCTCACCCAGTTCTTCGTGACACGCCTGGTGATGCGCGGCTCGTACCCCGCCGTCGGGCTGCTGCTGCTGCCGCTCTCGCAGATCTTCGGCTCGCTGCTCCTGATCCGCCTGCCGCTGCTGGACATGGCCGCGGCCGTCGGCGTCATCCGGTATGCGCTCAACTACTCGACGGGCCGCGCCGTGCGGGAGCTGTTCTTCACCCCCCTGAGCCACGACGAGAAGTATCAGGGGAAGGGGTTCATCGACACCCTGGTGTTCCGCGCCGGCGACGGTCTCTCGTCGGTGCTGCTGCTGTGGGGCCTCGGCGTCTGGGGAGGGGGGCCCTGGGTCGACGTCACGATCGTCGCGACGATGAGTTTTTCGGTCATCATCGTCCTCGCCCTCGGAAGTATATTCGGCAAAATAGATCCTCGCCGCAGGGAATCGGCCGGCGAAGGCTCGAAATGATTGCGCCGAAACGCGATTCCTGCTAAGATACGACGTCCTCAAACCCGCACCAATCCGGAGGATGATACGATGAGCGTCAAGATGATCGTGGTCGGTTCTATCGCCTATGATACACTGCAGACCCCGAAAGGCCGGCGCGAACGCGCTCTGGGCGGCTCCGCGACGTATTTCTCGACGGTCGCGAGCTACTTCACGAAGGTCGGTCTCGTCGGCGTCGCCGGCTCGGATTTCGAGGCCGCGCACGTCGAGTTCCTGAAGCGGCACGGCGTCGATCTCGCCGGGTTCGAGCGGGTCGAGGGCAGCACATTCCACTGGTCGGGCTCGTACGGCGAGGATTTCGGGGACGCCACGACTCACTCCACCTGCCTGAACGTGTTCGAGAAGTTCGATCCGAAGCTGCCGGCCGCGTATGAGAACGTCGATTTCCTGTTCCTGGCGAACATCCATCCCGCGCTCCAGATGCGGGTGATCGAGAAGGTGAAGCGGCCGAAGCTGATCGCCCTCGACACGATGAACTTCTGGATCACCTCGGCCCTTGCCGATCTGAAGAAGGTGCTCGGCCACATCGACGTCCTGTTCCTCAACCAGCAGGAAGCCCTGATGCTGAGCGGCGAGAAGAAGCTGTCGGGCGCCGTCGCAAAGCTACTGGCCATGGGCCCGAAGCGCCTCGTCATCAAGCTCGGCGAGCTCGGCGCCTTCACCGTCACCGAAGCCGGCCGGTTTTTCGCCCCCGCGTTCCCCTGCCGCGAGATCACCGACCCGACAGGTGCCGGCGACTCATTCGCGGGCGGCTTCATGGGCTGCCTCGCCGAACACGGCGACATCTCCGAGAACGGGTTCCGGCGCGCGATGCTGTATGGGGCGACGATGGGCTCGTTCACCGTCGAGAAGTTCAGCCTCGACACCTACGAAACCCTGACCCGCGCCCAGATCGACGAGCGGTTCCAGGCCATCCGGGAGATGATCGCCGTATCCTGATCTATACGCTGAAATATACGACCCGGGGCGTGCGGACCGTGCCCCGGGTCGTTCGTTCCGGCAGGTTCAGGAGATCACGGCTTCGGCGGGCTTCTGCGCGCAGCGGCACCGTGCCCGTTCGCGCGGAATGGCCCGGATCAGGGGTTCCATGATGCGCCGGAGGTTCTCGGCGTTGTGGCGGAACACCTCCATGACCTCGGCCGCTGTGACTTCAGGCACGTTTCCGACCAGGCCGGCGTCGAAATCCGTCACGAGAGCGATATTCACGATGCAGATGCCGAGTTCCTGGGCGAGCACGACTTCGGGATACTGGGTCATGTTGACGGTGTGCCAGCCCATGCGGGTGAACCACTGGCTCTCGGCACGGCTCGAGAAGCGCGGCCCCTGGATGACGACGATGGTGCCGCCGTCGTGGACCCGGATGCCGCTTTCCCGGATGACGCGGACAGCCGTTTCCCGCAACTCGGGGCAGTAGGGCTCAGCGGAGGAGATGTGCATGACCGAGGGGCCCTCGCAGAACGTGTCCTTCCGGCCGTTCGTCCGGTCGACGAACTGGTCCGAGACGACGAATTCGCCCGGCTTGATATCGGCCTGGAGCGAGCCGCAGGCGCAGGGGGAGATGATGCGGCCCACCCCGAGCTCTTTCATCGCCCAGAGGTTGGCGCGGTAGTTCACGGCATGAGGCGGAATGCTGTGGCCCCGCCCATGGCGGGGGATGAAGGCGACCCGGGTGCCGTCGACCTCGCCGATCGAGATAGTGTCGCTGGGTGAGCCGTAGGGGGTGTTGATCTTCACCTCTTCGGTTTTCGTAACGAAGGAGTAGAACCCGCTCCCGCCGAACACCCCGATGTCGGCACGCGGCCGTGTCTGGTTCGCCATGTCATGCTCCTCTTTCCGTGTCGTTCGGGCGCCGGACCGGCGCCCCATCGACGATACCATACTCCGCCCGCCGCGCGAACCGTCAAAAAACCGCCCAGCGATCATGCGCCGGGCGGTCTTGGAAACGGATGAACCGGTTACTTGCCGTCCTTGAGCATCTGGTTGTATTCGGCAAGATATTTCTGATAATCGGTATAGGAGGATTTCGCGGCGGCCGCGTCGCCCTTCTGGGTGGCATCCATGTAGGCCCGGTAGGCATCGAGATACTGGTCGTAGACCTGCTGGGAGGTCTTCACGACGGCCGCGCCGGCAGCCTGGGTGGTGGACTCGACGGCTGCGGCAGCCTCGCTGACGGCGCTTCCCGAGAACCGGCGCTCGATGATCGACTGGGAGCGTTCGAGCTGTACCTTGACGCTTTCCAGGTTTTCCTTGTTCACCATGATCGCGCTTTTGCCCGTCACTTTCTTGATCAGGGCCGCGATGGCACGGGCGATGAGACCGCCGCCGATGATGCCGATCGCGAGCATCGGCGCACCCATGCCGGCCATCAGCAGGCCGCCACCAACGGCGCCAAGCACCATCGCGATGTTCGCGAAGCTGGAGGTCGCCCAGGTCATGAGCTTCTTCGAGACGATATATCCGCCCACGGCCCCGGCGACCATGCCAATCGGGCCTCCGCCGACGGCCATGCCAAGGACACCGCCCATGAAGGCGCCAGCGAGGCTGCCGGCCGTGACGGTGGTCCAGCGGATCGCCTTGCCAACGGACTGGAGGAATCCGGCGTTGGCGGGCTGAGGCAGGGCAACCCAGAGGGAGAAAACCATCGACAGCACCAGCAGGATCGAAACATCCTGACGGCGGCGATACGCGATGCTCATAACCATATGATAGCCTCCAGCGGAAGACAGTCGTCGGTGAAGATTTCTTCCATTATACGCACGAACCCCAGGGGCCGGAAGGTACCCCGGCAGAGACCTGGAGGAAACCGTTCACCTCGCCGGTCCGGATACCGTGAGAACGATCGCAAGGCCTTCCCGAACTCCGCCGAGCCGGGCAACCGTCACGGCTTTGCCGGGTTCGGCAACAAAGCCTGTCCGGACGACTTGGGCAGCCCGGGTATCCGCACCGGCAGGCAGGTTCAGCTTGCAGGTCAGGGCCCCGTGAACGCGCCCCTTCTCGTCGATGAAATCGGGCATCAAAGCGATGCTGGAAGAGTCCGGCACTCGTCTGAGAGGCTTGTCGCCATCCCGGCGGGCAGTCTGCTTCACGACCCAATCCATCTGGTTCTCGCGGCCAATCACCAGCCCGCACTCGAACTCCCGGACCACGGATCCGCTCTGTTTCAGCTGGACAAGGGCGCGCATGTCTGGCCGGGGCCGGTCGATCGAGGCAAGCAGCTTCTCGACTTCCTGTACAACGGGCGCCCGGGCACTGATAATCAGACTGTTGGTATCCTCGACGACCGCGACCCGTAGATCCTTGGCCAGGGCCGAGATAACGACCTTCGCGGCTTCGCCGGCATTCATATGGCGCAGCTGGCGGGTGACACTGATCACCGGCAGCTTCCGCTCATCGGTCAGCAGCATCGTGTTTCCCTCGATCTGAAGGAAGAAACCGTTGGCTTCGGCGATCTGGCGGGCCAGCCGCTGTATGGGAACATCCTTCGCCCTCACCGTCACATTGCCCCGCACGGCTTTCTCGGTGATGACGTTACAGCCCGACTTTTCCCCGAGCAGCTTGAAGATGTCGCGGATGTCGGCGTTGGTGAAATCGATCGACAGCTTCCGGTCGAGCTCGGCCGCCGACACGGCCTGACCAGCGCAGAACGCGAATAAACCAGCCAGGACCGCACATAGAACAAACCGATGGTTCATAGAGACCTCCTCACGGAAATTTCAGGCCCGGGGCCTGTGTTTTTCATTTTCCGGCCGGAACCGGAGCCGAGGGGCTTCCGACGCCGGGCGTGCGGTGGAGAAGGAACGCCTCGACTTCCTGGAGCCGCTGCTGGACAAGAGGTGTGACGAGGCCGGCGTTGAAGCGGGAGATGTCGAGTTCGATCCCGGCATCGGCAAGGCCCAGCGTCAACACGCCGCCCTTGAACCGTGATTCCCGGATGGCGCGGACAGCGTTGTCGAGCGCCACATCGAGGCGCTTGATCATGCTTGCGGCCACTTTTCCCGGGGCGATGCCGGACTGATCACCATCGACACCGATCACGAGGAAGGGGGCCCGGCGGGAGGCGTCGATCAGTCCGAGGCCGGTGCGGCCCGCGGCGTGGTAGACGAAGTCGGCACCGCCGGCGGCGAGCTCGAGGCCGAGCTTTTTGCCGGTTTCGGGATCGTTGAAGGCTTCAGGGGTATCTCCGGCATAGCGGACGAGCAGCTTCGCCTGTGGGTTCACGAAGGCGATGCCGTTGCGGAATCCCTTTTCAAACGAGGCGATCACGGGCGAGGTCATGCCCCCCAGAAAGCCGATCGTCTGGGATTTCGTCAGAAGGCCGGCAAAAGCCCCGGCGTAGAATGAGCCCTCTTCCTCGTTGAACAGCACCGACAGCACGTTCGGCAGTTCGACGACCGAGTCGAGCAGGACGAAACGGGTCTGGGGATACTTCGTCGCCACCCGCCGGACCGCCTCGTTGGCGAAGATCCCGACAGCCGCGACAAGATCGGCATGGCGGCCAGCCAGGAACTCGAGGCCGGATTCGATCGCCGCGACATCGCCGGGCTCGATGACATCGACAAGGCAGTCGGGCAGGCGACGCAGGTTCTGGACGCCGGCATACGCCGCGTCATTGAACGCATGGTCGCCGAGGCCACCCACCGAAAGCACGATCCCGATCCGAAGCATCTTCGGCGTGATCGAGGAATCGTTCGCCGCCAAAGCGGCTGGTGCGACCGCACACATCAGGAATATCACCGTCAGAAAGCCGATCAAAAGACGCATGGAAGACTCCTTCAGAATATCGGGGGGATATCACCCGGCTCACCGGCCCACGGGGGCCGGAGCCGTAATCGGACGGACCTCGAGGATACCAAGCTGTTTGAGAACCTGCTGCAACGCCCAGAGGACGCGTTCATCATACCGGCCCTGCTGGCGCCCCATCTCGTCGATCGATTCCCGATAGGTGCGCTCGGCCGCGTAGGGGCGATAATGGGTCATGGCATCGAATGAGTCGGCCACCGAGACGATGAGGCCGGCGAGAGGGATTTCCGGATCGCGGAGTCCGCGGGGATAGCCGGATCCATCGGGGTTTTCATGGTGGGAGAGAACGGCATCGGCGACGCGGTCAAGGCCGGGGATTTCACGGATCATGGCGGCCCCGACGACGGCGTGCGACTCGACCTGGCGGCGCTCGGCCGAGGAAAGGGGGCGGCGCTCTTCCAGAAGCGCGGGAGAGATGGAGACCTTTCCGATATCGTGGAGGAGGCCGGCCAGCTCGAGGTCGATGAGTTCGCGATGGGAGAGGCCCATGTTGCGGCCGATCGCGACGCAATAGTTGCGCACGCGGTCCCAGTGGCCGTATTCCTCGCTTGCCCGGTTCTCAAGCACTTTGAGAAACAGGCCGAGGAGGGATTCGAGCCTGACGAACTCGCCCAGAAGCGTCAGGGCCGAGACGATTTGCGGGCCGGGCTGCCAGGACGAGAGGGATTTTTCGGTGTCGCCGGCGGTGGTGAAACTTATCAGCCAGGTCATGCCGGCTGCGGTGATCGGCCTCCACCAGCGGCCGGCAAAATGCATCCCGGCAGGGATTGCAGCAAGCTCGGCCGGCAGTTCGGTCGGGGGGAGGGAGCCGCGGCTGTCCTGGCCGCGCCAAGTGCGCCCCCAGGGGAACCAGATCTGGAGGTTGCTGCCGGTCGCTGCGAGGGCCGTTTTCAGATCCGTCAGAACGGTTTTCCAGACTTCCGAGATCGAGTTGAGTTCGAGCGGCTTCATCTTCCTGTCCTCCCCGGGCAGATCTTCCGGTTGCCCCGTCATGATGTCTTCAGGTGAGCATAACCCCTCCCCGGCCGGTGAGGCAACCTTTCTCCTGCGCCATGCCGCGGGATGTTGTCCCTTGAGTGTTCATATGCTATCCTAGGGGATAGGATATGCCATGAACACGAGGACAATTTTCTTTGTATTTCTGACCTTGATGCTCTGGGGAGTGATCCCGATTTTCGACAAACTCGCGCTGGATACGAAACGGATCCCCCCCATCATCGGCATCTGCCTCAGAATCTCCGCGGCCGTCATCGTGCTGGCGCCTCTGTTGCTCACGATGCCACAGCTGCGCGAGGGCTGGAGCGCGCTGTCGTTGCGTCAGGGTCTTGCTTTTGCCGCCAGCGGCATCATCTCGCTCGTCATCGCCCAGTATTTTTACTACGAGGCGCTGAAGGGCAGCCAGGTGTCGCGGCTGTTCCCGCTCCTGTTCGGCGGCGCGCCCGTCGTCACGATGATTCTGGGTTGGCTGTTCCTCGGCGAAACGATCACCGCCGCCACGGCGACGGGCGGCCTTCTGATAACCTTCGGAAGCGCCCTGATGTTCCTCTGACGGCACCAGGCGGTTGACACGCGTCCCGCCGGAAAGCTAGGCTGTATTCCATCCCCCTCCCCCCGTTTGCCCGGAAGAGGGGCTCCCGGCGACCGTCGGGCCGGGCCATAACTTCCGCCGGAGGGGTGTGCATGCAGATTCTGATCTGTCCGAACTGCCGCATGCGCGTTCTTGCCTCCGCCGGGCGTTGTCCAAGCTGCAAGCACCTGTTCTCGGAGGTGGCCTGCCCAGGTTCGGGTTCCGCACAGGTCCCCACAGCTCCCCTCCCGGCCGCCCGATCCCGTCCGGATGTCATAGCCGGGTTTTCCTGGCTATTCTTTTTCAAGGGATGCGCGGCAGCCATCGGAGCTGTCAGTTACGCCGCCTTCATCCTCGGAGTGATGATCAATCAACCGCCTCCCTGGGGCATCATCATCTTGCCCGTTGCCGTGGGCGTGTTCGCGCTTTTCTGCCTCTGGCTCTCGTATGGTCTGTGGGAATTGAAGCCCTGGAGCCGGATCGTCCTGAGCATCTTCATCGTCGTAACGCTCCCCATCCTTCTGCTGGCGCCTCACCTGATTCTGGTGAACCTCTATTTCCTGTATCGCCTCAACACCCGTGAAACGCGCGAAGCCTTCCGGCGAAGGGCATAATATATTAATTATGATATTTTAGCCCATCCCGGTGGCAGTCGCCCCTCGCAGAGGGATCCGCAGAAATTTCCATCCTTCTCCCCTACATGGGGAATTCCTTGACAGGCCGGAAAGCGAGTGCCTATACTGGGGCCTTGTCTGAAGACAATCGCCGCGCGCATCAGGAGAGGTGTTCATGAGCAGCAATTTCGAGAATCGGCTGGCCCTCAACCCCGCCCTCATCATCGGCCTGGGGGGCACCGGCAAGCGCGTCCTCATGAAGTTCAAGGAGGCGTTCCTCAACAGCCCGCAGATCCGCGAGGCGTTCCGCCACGCCGCCGACCCGCGGCCCGCGCTTCCCGATTTCATCGACCTCTTCTGCATCGACACGGATCTCTTCGACTCGCGGGCGCATGAGAAGGTCGAAGGCGCCAAGCTGAAAGAAGAAGAGTATCACCAGATCAACATCCAGAACGCCAACCAGATCACCGGCAATCTCGACACTGACACCTACGGGTATCTCAACGAGTGGTTTCCGGCGAAGCTGAAGCACCACCTGGGCCAGATCAGTCAGGGAGCGCATCAATTCCGGTTCACCGGGCGATTCGGGCTGTTCGTCGACGTGCAACGCATCTATCAGCAGCTCAAGGCGAAGATCAGCCGCATCATCTCCCGCAAGAACGTGAACCAGGACGACCAGATCGTGCCGCTGACGAACAAGCAGGGTCAGATTCTGACGCCGGAGTTCTATGTCGTCGGCTCGCTGTGCGGCGGCTCGGGCGCAGGTATGTTCATGGATATCGCCTACCTGCTCAAGATGGCGTATTACCAGCTTTCGGGCGGCAAGGGAAAGCCGAGCATGGTCGGCATCCAGCTCACGCCCGAGGCATTCACGCAGATCGCGATCGATCCGAATGTCAATGCGACGGGCCGTCTCGAGGCGAACGGATATGCATCACTGGTCGAGGCGTTCTACTTCATGAACAAGGAGAAGTTCCCGCCCACCAAGAGCGCGAAGGACATTCTCACGCAGGACCGCCGCAACAAGCTGATGGTGAACTACGGCCCGATCGGCCGAAGCCACGATGCGACGACATTCGGCTCGACCTGCGAGGAAGCGCCATTCGACCAGCTGTATCTGCTCGGCACCAGCAGCCTCGACGATATCGCGACGTATGACACGATTGCCGCCGAGTTCGTTTTCACGAAGCTCGCGACGAACCTCCGCCAGGCGCAAAACTCGATGCTCGACAACGCGTCGCAGGTGCTTGGCCAGCTCAGTTCCGACCTCGAGGGCAAGCAGCTCAAATGCCTGAGCACGGCCGGATACAAGAGCTTCTACTACCCGCTCGACGTGATCATGGATCTGTACACCTATAAATTGTCGATGGACGTGACGCGGTGGCTCAAGCTGTCGAGCGACAAGATCACGATCGACGCGATGGTGCACGAGTTCGCCGAGACGAACACCGACCGGTTTGACCTGACCCCCGACGGGGTGTTCGCGCTTTCCAAGAAGCTGATTCCGCGCGCCCAGTATTGGGACAACCCGATGTTCCACACGATGCGCACCGAGCCGCAGCAGCAGCCAGGCGAGTCGGCGAGCGCTTATATTCTGCGCAAAATAGATGAGATGGACCGGGTGAAGGTCAAGAAAGACGAGATCAAGGGGCGGGTGCGAGTCGATTTCGAGAAGGCCGCCATCGAGGGTGGGAAGGTGCTGAAGGAGAAGGTGATCGAGATCATCGACAACCCCGACCAGGGCGCCCTGATCGCGATCGACTTTCTCACGGCGTTCGAAAAGTTTCTGTCGCGTTTCCCGCGGGATGTGCTGGGGCGCAAGGATGAGGAGCTGCGCAACCGCCAGCTGAAGGAACAGCGCGAGTATGTCGCGGCCCGCGACGCGCTTTCCAGCCGCCTGAACTCGATGTTCGGACTGGGCGGCAAGTTCCTCGAGCTGGGCACACTGCTTTCGGTGTCGAACATCCGCGAGGAGTTTGCGAAGCTCGAGAAAGAGGCGCAGGAAGCGGTCGAGATGGAATACGAACGGTTCTGCCTCGGCTGCGCGGCGGATTTCCTGAAGTATCTCGCCGGCCAGGCCCAGAACCTTCGCAAGCAGGTCGAGGAGTTCGCCCGGAAGCTCGACGCCGTGACGAAGAACGGGATGATCGAGCGCAGCTACGAGTCGTGTCTCGACAAGATCAAGCCGTATTCGAAAGTCCAGGCCTACGTGCGCACGTTCATCTTCGAGGAGCGCGACGTGGAGCCGTTCTACAAGTATCTGCTCGGGGATCTCTCGAACAACGACATCGAGAAGGAGTTTCTGGTCACGATCGATCTCGTGAAGAACTGGGACGCCTACACGAACCCCCAGAGCGACTCGCTCGAGAATGATATCGTGCGCTATTGCCGCGGTCTGATCGGCAAGCGCATGCTGGGCGGGATCGAGGAGTTCATTCACTGGAAGGATTCGGTCAAGCCCGGCTTCAAGAAAAGCCTGATCGAGAGCCTGATGAACCAGTCGGCACCGCTGATGACGATCAACGACCGCGGCAACAATCAGCCAGCGCGCATGAACATCGTGACGCTGGGCATCGCCGAGGAGAACAGCAAGCTGGCCGAGGAGATCCGGGAGAGCCTCAGAAAGGGCGAGATCGGCGTCACGATCGCCCCGACGCGGAACCGGTTCGAGATCAGCCTGCTCCAGACCCTGCACGGGATGTGCCCCTACAACCTTAGCGCGATCACACAGTGGCAGGCCCTGTACCGGAAAAACACGGCAAAGATCAACTGCCACGCGGTGCTGACGAACGACGCGTATCCCGTCCTCTGGTCGAGCTATGGACTGATTCCGGCCAAGACGCTCGAGAACCTGTATATGGTCTACACCCTGCTGCGGTACGAGATCCACGCCGATCCGGCGAAGACCGTGCATGGTATCGAATACAACCCCGAGCTGGTCCAATTCGAGCTGCATTACCAGCAGGAAAAGCCCGTCCCGATGGGTCGCACCATCACCGAGTTGTTCGACTACCTGAAGAACAACACGATGGGCATCTATCTGATCAACACCGTCTACAAGGAAGGTTGGTTGACGCTGCCGCTGCCGCAGCAGAACGCGATCATCAAAAAATATCTTCCGATATTCACAGACAAGGTCAAGCAGCTCGAGGCCGGCATCGAGCAGGAGATCCGCACGAACCACGAGGTTTCGGCGGCCAGCGACGAGCTCCTGTCGATCAAGCGCGGCATCCTGCGCGTGCTGACAGACATTCACGAACAGCATGAGGCGATCTTCAGCCAGCGGCCGTCCGGTGTGGCCGCCCAGGCCGGCGTCCTGAACCCCTGACAAGGAGCCCCTTCCCATGGTCGAAGTGAATCCGGGTAAAACCGAGATCAAGATCCAGTCTGGCTGGATGGTCTTTACGGCCGTCGCGGCGGTCATATTTGCTCTGATATTCAAGTTCGCCGCCCCCACCGGGGTAACGGCCGGCGTGGTGTGGAGCCTCGTGGCTCTGGCTCTCGCCGCCGACTGGTGGTTTTTCCACGCTCCGGGGCTGATGATCATCTTCTTCGGGTTCGTCCTCGCCGGCCTGGGGTTCTGGCTCCACCTGTACTGAACGCCGGCCCGCCTGGCACCGGATACCACACGAGAGGCTGAACGGTCATGGTCGAAGTAGCACCGCGAACGGGTGAGATAAAGATCAATTACTGGCGGTACATCGCGTTTCTGGTTCTGCTGGCTCTGCTCGGGCTCGGCACGGTCTGGACGATGTATTCCTCCTCGTGGGGGGCGAGCAATCCGTTCGCCGAATGGCTGCGCAAGTATCTCTCCCTGGCAAACCGATTCCGGCCGAACGCCAAGCCGGAAGACAACCTCGCGAATGCCCTGCGCCTGCATGGCATCGAAAAGCTGGGCGAAAAGCGGTATGCCGTGCTGTTCACCGCCACCGACGCGAACGGCGATCCGTTGACAACGGTGCGGGCCGCGGATCTCGAGATCCAGCTCGGCACCGACGCGGCCGCCCGGCAGCGGGCGCTCGTCGACCGGGTCGTACCCCTCCACATGATGAATCAGCCCGACCCCGTTGCCTTCGCCGGCGTCATGGACTACTCGGGCAGCATGTTCCCCGAGGACATCTCGGCCATCGAGTCGAATTTCACCGCCTTTCTGAATGCCGTCGTTCTGCCCTTCTCGGGCACCATCATCAAATTCAACAACACCGTGAACACGATGAACCCCCTCACGCCGAACAAGGGCGATATCGAGGCGGCCGTGAAAAAACCGGTCCCTCTCGAGAACACGGCGTTCTATTCCGGCATCGACAAGGGCATCGCGGATATCCAGGCGCGGCGGTGGATGCGGTTCCTGCTGCTGACGACGGACGGCAACGACAACGCCTCGGGCCACACGCTCGAAGAGGTGATCACCCGAGCCCGCCAGCACTTCGTCTCGGGCTTCGTACTCGGCTTCGGCTGGCTCAATGTCGGCATTCTCAAGCAGATCGCGGAGGAAACGGACGGCTACTACGTCTACGTTCCCGACAGCAGCCAGCTCACGACCTGGTTCCCGAAGATCGCGAAGATCGTGAACAACGTCCAGGTCGCCGAAGTGTCCCTCCCGACGGACGCGAATCTGCCCCTCTCGGTCTCGATCACGCTGAACGCGAACGGAACCCGCCTGCAGCGCAGCCGGTGACAGGGAGCGACAGCCCGGCACACGGTACCGGAGGCAAGGCGGTCGGATGAAACGACACGGGATCAGCGGGGATACGGCAGAGTCCCCTTCCCCTGCGGTGAAAGCCCTGATCGAACACGCCGGGGCCCTCCTGCGGTGGTGCGAGACGACCCTCGAAGCGATCCGCACGCACCGGAAGCAGTTCGCGGATCTCGATATCGCGGGACTCGAAGTCGGCATCGCCTTTTTGCGGCGGCGGCTGATTCCGCATGTGGAAACCTCGGGAAAGCTTCCGCCGGTCATCATCCTGTGCGGCGGCACCAACACGGGGAAATCCACACTCATAAATACAATATCTGGACGCATTGTTTCGCCGTCCGGTAGCACGGCAAGTTTCACAAAACGGCTCGTCGGGGCCGGGAGAGAGGAGGATCTGAAGGCCGTTGTCGCGGCGCACGCTGACTTTCATCTTTCTCCCACGTCGGAGCTCGGATCGCACCGTCCCCGTCGCCGCGCGATCTACGCGGACCCGTTGCCCGACTGGCCGGCCGATCTCCCGTTGCTTCTCGACTCCCCCGATGTCGACAGTTCCGACCCGACCTGCCGCGAGGCGGCCCGGCTGGGATTGGGCCTGGCCGACCTGATCGTTTGGGTGACGACCCAGCAGAAATACAAGGATTTGGCGGGCATCAGCTTTCTCGACGAAGCCATGCTTCTCCTGCCACGCCGCATCGACGTATTCAATCAGTATCTCCCCCGCCATCAGGAGGCGCTGGAGGATCTGACCCACAGCTACGGTGAACGGTGGCCGGATCACCGACGGGCCATCCTCGCGATCCCCGAACAGCCTCCAACCGGGGAAGGCCGGCTCCCGCCATCTTCTGTCGCGGAGCTCCGGCGGCACCTCGTCGAGGCAGCGGTAGACGTTCGGAACCGGCGCATCGAGTCGCTCACGCACGGACTGAAGGGCGCAGGCGATGCCCTCGCCGGAACGGCGAGCCTGATCGTCGCGCGGCAGGACGAGTGTGCCGGGCTGATCCGCGAGCATCGGCAGCGATTCGAAACCCTCCTGCACCAGCCGCTGCGCGATCTTCCCGGCCACGAGGCACCGTTCGAGCTGCAGGATGCAATGGTCCGGGTGCTCCAGCCCCGTCTCAAAACCTCGGTCGGAGATCTCGTCACCTCGATCACCCGGACCGCCGGCGACGCGCTTCGCAAGGGCGTCTCCCTCTTCGGCATCGGGAGCATGCTCGGCGCCGGGCCGGCCCTGGAACCCGTCGATCCCGTCACGGAGCGCGACCGGCGCGATCTGGAAGCGGCGGCCCGGCTCCTGGAATCTGCCAGGGCCGATCTGCTCGACCGAAGCAGGACCGCCGCAGAACGTGGAAGAACCGTGTCGGCACGGTTCCACGAGGAACTCCGCCAGCTCGACTGGCCGGATGCGCAGGCTTTGAGGACCCGACTCCAGGAACATTTCGAGTCCGCCCGGCAGGAACGGGTCCGGCCCGTGATCGACAGATTCGAGCACGACCTTGAAACCTTCTGCGACCGGAATCCCGAGATGATCAAGACGATGCGGGCCATGATTCCGGGATTATCAGCCCTGGCGGGGGTGGCAGCCGCCGTGATTGCGATCAAGACGACCGTCATCCTGCCCGGTGTGACCGAGTATCTGCTCGGCGGTATCGGGCTGCCGATCTACAAGCGGCTCGAGGAGTGGCTTCCCGGCAATCTTCTGGGATTTGTTGACCAGCTTTCGCGCGAGCCGTTCATCGCCCGCACGTATGAAGCCTTCTCAAAGACCCGGCGCGCGGTGTTCCTCGAAACGTCCGAATGGCTCACGAAGCCCGTCGAGGCACTCCTGCTGCCGGTTGATCTCGAGCGCCGCGATGTCCCGCTGCTGATCGAGCAGCTCAGAACCGACTGGGATGCCGTCCGGGCCAGCTGGTGAAGGCTACTTCGTCCAGGTCGAGCGGAGGGAAAGCTCCTCTTCGGTGACCCAGCCGCGCTGAGTTTTGCCGTCGGCCCCGGGAATGGATTCGACGAGCAGCGTGTCGCCGACGATCTCGAGGATGCGCAGTTCCGAACCGGCCTTGATCTTGAAGCGGCGGGGTTTGAACAGGAAGTTCTTCTTCAGGACGTTGTGCTCGTCACCCCGGCGCTGGTAGACGTACAGGTCGGTTTTCAACCGGAAGACGGTGGTGCGATCGGGCTCGACGGCCTTCGGCGTCTCGGGGGAAGCCGGCTCCGGCTTCACGGCCGGTTTCGCGGGTTCCGGCACTTCGACCTTCGTTCCGCATTTCGAGCAGAACCGGACATCGTCGAGCAGTTTCGCGCCACATCCCGAGCAGTAGGCAGCCCAGGCGGACACAGAACAGAGCAGGCAGAAACAGGCGAGCAGCAGCATCTTTTTCATCGAACGATCCTCCCAGCGATGCATTCGGGGTTTTCCCCTGTCTTCAGGGTATACCTCCGAGTCCCGAAAATCAAAAGCCCGCGGGGGGACACTTGGCTGGCAGGAACCGGAACACGAGCGGCGGTGACGCCGTTCCCTCGGGTTGGAACAGATCGGGGTGGGCAGTCACCCAGTCATGCTCGGGCGGGAACGGGGGGAACAGGACGAGGGTGTCAATCCGCTCTTCCCGGAGACGGCCAAGCCAGGCTTCGAAGCTGGCTTCCCGCGCAACTCGGGTCGGGTCGTCGTATTCTATCACCGTTCTCGAGGCCGTGATCGGCAGGTACGTGACGTGATTCTGGAGATTTCGCCCAAGCAGCGGGGCCCAGGACCAGTCATACCCGACCGGGCCCCAGCCTGCCGAAAAGCCGATGCGTCTCGGCCGCGCCGGATCATCGCAAAGCACCCATGCGGGCGACATCTCCCGGCCAAGTTCGTATCCTTCATGGGCAGCGAGAAGTTGTCGTGGCCGCATGGCCGCCTTCAGCGGCTGAAGAACCGTCAGCAGAAGGACGAGCCCGATGGCAGACATCGCGGCGGCGCGGATTGATATTCTGCATGATATTTTTCTGACGGGCAGCAGGGCGGCGATCAGCGGGAGCAGGAGCAGAGCGGTATCGAGGAGGGGAAAGCCGGTTGTCCAGGTCGAGACCAGGGAAACGGTCGCGGCAAGGGCCGAGAGGAGGGTGAGCAGTCCCGTGACGAGGCGGCGCGGTCCGTCGTTCCAGCGTTCGAGCGAGAGGAACGCGAGCAGGATGAGCAGGGTGAACGGCAGGGCATTGAGGCGGGCGTTCACGCTGGCGAAGATGACGTGGAACTTCCACATGCCCGAGCCGACCAGAGCGGCAGCCGATGCGGCGAACACGAGCGCGAGATAGACCGCAAACCCCCGGCTCACCCGGTTCCAGACGGCCAGCAGCCCGGC
Organism: Candidatus Ozemibacteraceae bacterium; assembly: GCA_036567845.1. Lineage (GTDB taxonomy): Bacteria > Muiribacteriota > Ozemobacteria > Ozemobacterales > Ozemobacteraceae > MWAR01. The sequence continues at coordinate 16,394 of DATCTT010000261.1, forward strand.
CGGTGCCAGGAACAGGGCAACGAAGCCGATCGGGCCGATCGAGACGGGCTTGAATCCGAAATACCAGGTGATATACCAGGCGATCTCCCGCCACAGGGAGCCGCCGGAGATCGTCGCATCCGTGGCATCAGCCAGATGCCGGAGCTTCTCGGCCCAAGCATGGCTGCCGGTGAAGACCGGAAGACCAGGCAAACCGAGCGGCAGCGGCCAGGTGGGCGAGCCGAATTTGATATACATAAGTATATATTGCCGGAATCCGATGAGCGCCATGGCGGCAGCCATCGCCAGCAGCGGCCTGGCAGCGCGCGGCCGGGATCCCGGAACGGCATATCGCAGAAGGAACAGGAGGATGGCGGCTCCGGCTCCGGCCAGAGCGAAGATCTTGATCGCCAGGCCGCAGCCGAGGGCAATGCCGCAGAGAAATGCGGAGGCGGTCCGGCCGGTCCGCCAGGTATCGAGAAAAAACAGCGTCCCGGCAACGAGAGTGGCGACCAGGGGAATGTCGACGTAGGCCGACGCGACGAAGCCGAAGACGGCGGGCATGAACCCGGCAAGACATGCGGCAAGAGCCGCGCGGCGGGGTGCCAGGCCGAGCTGCCGGCCGAGCTCGTAAAGGGCCGCGAGAAGCAGCCCCCACGACGGAAGACAGGTGAGTCCGGCTGCCAGATCCCCATGGAAGGGCAGCAGGAGCCAGGCCGTGAGCATCTCGCCCCCGGTCGCGTAAAAACGGTAGGTCACCCCCCAGGCGCCGGGCGTGTCGATGTCGAACCAGCCCCCCGTCTGCACAAATCTGCCCGCGTAATACAGATGATAGGTCAGGGAGTCTGTCGTGACGGGCATGTTCACAAGGCCCCGGATCGCGGCCGTGACGATCACCCCGAGAACGGCCAGCACCAGGGGCCTCGCCGGCGTCGCAAGCGCCTGATCGATCCTTGCACAAAGATTCGCCAGATCTGCCCGCGCCCGCCCGGCGAGAGAGGGTCCTTCCCGAGGGCGCGCATGATGGAGCAGGGCGGCAGCCAGCGCGAACGCTCCGCAGGCGATGAAGACCGGCACGAGACGGAAGGCCCCGCATGAGGCCAGCAGCTGGAAGGCACCGATCTGGAATCCGTGGGCCACAACGACCGCCGCTGCCCACCGGCGCGCCGTGGAGGCATCGGGCACCAGCCAGGCCGCGACCGCCCATGACGGTGCGGCAACCAGCATCAGCAACAGCGTTGCTGCAGAGGCGGAGGCCAGCCAGCCCAGACATTCATCCATATTTTACGCTATCCTTGCCCGTCACTCCGGGTGAGCCGGGGCGAGCCGAAAAACCATCGCCGGAGAGGCCGTTCCCTCAGGGGTGAACAGGTCGGGCCGGGCAGTCACCCATGCGTGTTCCGGAGGATAAGGGGGAAACAGCACGACGGTGTCGATTCGTTCCTTTCGCAGACGGCGAAGCCAGGAGTCGGAATCGGCGACGCGTGCAACCATCGCAGGATCGCGATACTCGACGACTTCGCCCGCTCTGGTGATCGGAATGTAGGTGACGTGATTCTGGAGATTGCGCCCGAGGAGCGCCCCCCAGTACCAGGCGTATCCGAGAACCCCGTCCCAGCCGGTTGCGAAGGCAATCCGGCGGGGGCGCTGTGGGTTGTCGCAGGTGACCCAGGCGGGAGAAGTCGAGCGGTCGAGCTCGTGGCCCTCATGAGCGGCGAGAAGCTGACCTTCCCGGAGCATGCCCTTGAACACGGGAAGGGCGGTGAGGATCACGACGAGAACGGTGCAGAGCAAAGCAGCGCGCTTCCTGTCGAAGCCGGGCCGGGGAAGTTCTTGCACCGGCAGCAGCGCGGCGATCGGGGGAATCGCGGCAAGGAGGAGATCGAGACAGGCATGGCCGGTCGTCCAGACCGTAAACAGCGAGAAGGTGGAGGCGATTCCGCCCAGGCCGGTCATGAGGCCAAGGGCCAGACGGCGCGGGACATCCCGCCAGCGTTCAAGCGCGAGAGCCGCGAGCAGCAGAAGAATGGCCATGGGAAACGTGTAGAGGCGGGCATTCACCCGGCAGAACAGCAGGTGGAAGTTCCACATGTCCGGGCCCAGAAGCGAGGCAGCCGAGGCGGCGAGCACGAGAAGGGCGAAGGCGGCGAATCCACGGTTCCGTTCCCAGGCGAGACACAGGCCTGCCGGCGCAAGCACGAGCGCGAGAAGCCCGACGGGGCCGATCGCGACGGGGGTGATCCCAAACAGCCATTTGGCCATCCAGCCCAGTGCGAAACCTGGCGGGCTCCCGGCAAACAGGGTTTCGGTAAGGCCGCTCAGATACTGCATATAGGCCGCACGTGCCGGGCTCCCCGGAAACAGGGGGATTCCCGGCAGATTCAGGGGAAATGGCCAGGAGGGCGAGCCCCACGTGAGGTAGGACACGAGATAATGCCGCATGCCGACGGCGGCGAGGCCGGCGAATCCGAGAAGCCAGAATCGGGGACGCCACTCCGGCGCCCTGTTCCACACGGTCCGGATTCCCAGAAGCAGAAAGGCGGCGCCAACCCCCGAAAGGCTTAGGATCTTGATCGCAAGGGCGTTTCCCAGCCCCAGCCCGCAGAGGAGGAACGGGGCACCTGCGGGGCTGTGCCACCCGGGCTTTGCCGGCCCGGCTTCCGCGGTCCAGGCGACAAGGAAAAACAGCGAGCCGCCCAGCAGGTTCCCAAGGAGGTGGATGTCGACGTAGACCGAGGCGATGAAGGCATACACCGCCGGCATGAAGCCGACGAGCAGGGCCGGCAGAGCTGCCCGGCGCGCCGGCAGCCCCAGACGACGCGCCATTTCGTAGAGAGCCGCCATCGCAAGCCCCCAGCCGGGCAGGCCCGAGAGGCCCGCGAGTAGATCCCCATGGAACGGCAGCAGCCACCAAGCCGTCAGGATCTCGCCCCCGTCGGCGTAGAAGCGGCACAAGACGCCCCAGTCCCCGGGTGCATCAAGGTCGAACCAGCCGCCGCCCTGAATGAATCTGCCAATATACATCATATGGTATGTGAGTGAATCCGTGGTGATCGCAAGATTCACAATGCCCCGGGCAGCTCCCAGGAGAATGGCCCCGAGACAGAACAGGACGAACCGCCGGACCGGTGTCGCAAGGGCCTGGTTCAGGCGGATCCGGAGGTGCTCCAGATCCCGGGCGACGATCGAGGCAAGGCCGGGGGCATCGGCAGGCCGGCCGCGCCACACCCAGGCCACCGCACCGGCCACGAGCCCCATGCAGATGAGGACCACGGGAAGGCGGAAGAGGGCAAACGGGGCCAGAGCCTGGAAGATCAGGATCTGGCCTGCATGCGCCAGGATGACGGCCCCGGAGAGACGGCAGGCCGTCGTGGCCGTCGGCAGCAGGCGGGCGGCTGCGGCGAACGCCGAAGCG
>DATCTT010000262.1:0-2114 GCA_036567845.1 Candidatus Ozemibacteraceae bacterium
CGGCAGGCTCGAGCCTCCGCCGCCGCCGCCACCGCCACATCCTGCGAGAGCGGAAGCCATCAGGCCCAGACAGAGAATCCAGAGGGAAAAGCGTTTTCAGATGCATCGTCATACCTCGTTCGTCATAAGATATTCTCACTACCCTTCCGGTTCATCGAGCATACTACCGGCAACTCCCCGGATACAAGGCGGGAAAGTTTGCCAGGAGTCCCCACCTCTGGACGGGCACGAGGATTCTGCCGATAGAGTAGGGCATGAAGTCTGCAAAGAACCCGGGAGGATCCCCCATGGTTCGAAACCCTCTGATAGAGGCCATTCTGGACCAGCTGGCGGCCGGCGTGCCGATGGCGGACGTCAAGCGCCGCTTCAACCTCACGCAGCGCGATATCGTCAAGGCGGCGATCTACGGCGTCGCCGAGCTCCGCGAGGAGTATATGGCCCTGCTCGCCCGCAAGCACATGAAACCCCGCTGACGCCGCAAAGCATTTCTGCCCTGGCAGGTGGCAATGGTGCCGGTCCGGGCAGCGTCATGCCATACGCGGGGACACCCCAGTCAAGCCCGGCCGGGCATCCCCGCGGGCAGGACGAGATAGCAAGTGGTATAATGCGGGGGAAGGAAAGAGAAGATGTCGTCGGCAGAGGAACTTCAAAAACGGATCATCCGGCAGTATGGGTTCGCCCTGAAGGATCCGAACCCGAACATCCGCTTTCTTGCGCTCGAAGGGCTTCAGGCGTATCCCCATGCGCCGGAGTGCGAACAGATCCTGCCGCTCCTCCATGACACCGACCGTTTCGTCAAATGGAAGGCCATTCAGGTCTGTGGCGTCATCGGGCTGGCCCCAGCCTTTCCCCTCCTCCAGAAGTCTCTCGGCTCGGCCGACCTCAACACCCGGCTGTTCGCGGTCAATTCCCTGGGCCTCACCGGTGATCCGGCATTTCTCCCGGCCCTCGTCCAGACCGTCCAGAACGAGGCCTCGCCCAAGGTGCGCCAGACGCTGGTGCGCGTGCTGCACTTCTTCGGCGAACACGTTCCCTGGGACTTCCTCGCGAGAACCGCGCGTGATCCCGATATCGGGGTGCGTATCGACGCGGCCCTCGTTCTCGGACATCTCGCCCCGCTCCGGCCGGCATCCGACATCCTCGTCAACCTGCTGGAATCCGAAGACAACAACAACGTGTTCGCGACGGCGCTGCTGTCCCTCGGGAAGTATCACAACCCTGCGCTGATCGCCTATTTCCAGCACAGCCTGCTCCACTCCGAAGCCCGAATCCGCGCCAACGCGATCGAAGCGCTCGGCCAGCTCCCATTCCCGCTGATCGAGCAGGTCGTGACCCCCTATCTGCGGGATCCCTCGAATCGCGTGAAAGCGAACGTCATGTGCATTTTCTACGAGAATGGGCTCAGCAACCGCATGACAAGCGAGCTCCAGCGGTTCATGACCTCGCCGAACCGGTGGGAGCGCTCGAGCGGCGCCTGGCTGGCCGGCACCTACCGGATCAAGGAAGCCGTCCAGGCACTGATCCGCCTGCTTTCCGACGAGGAGGGCGTGGTTGCGGGCCGAAGCGCCTGGGCCATCGGCCGCATCAACGCGCCGGGCAGTTTCAACGGTCTCACCGCCGCTTATACCCATGCGACCCAGTGGGCTCTGACGCATTTCATCAAGGCCATCGGCGAAGTCATGACGCCGGCCGACGCATCACGGATCATCATGATGTGGAGCAAGGAACGGAGCCCGGTTCTCCGGGCGCAGTTCGTCGACCTCCTTGCACGGCTGCGCGCGGCTGAGTTCAAGCCTCATGCCGCGCCGCTGCTCCAGGATCCCGACCATAACATCCGGGCCGCGGGCTACCGGTACCGGGCCGCCATCGACGGCGCCCAGGCGAACGATCTGCTGTTCAAGGGAACGGCGGATCCAAGCGAAGGCGTCCGCGCGGTCTGCGGTGAGCTGATGCTGAAAAACGGCGACTTCCGCGCCCTGAAGGTGATGGCCGAGCTGCTCAACGACAACGACAAGCTGCAGCGGGTTCAAAAGGCTTATTCCCTGCGCGAGGCAGCCTGGCTCGCCCAGAAGCAGAATCCCGCTACCAGCCGGTGACTCGCCCCGCACGACGCT
>DATCTT010000263.1:0-6238 GCA_036567845.1 Candidatus Ozemibacteraceae bacterium
CCCGCCTCTCTGTGAGATAGGCTTTGCCGAGCGGTATCGCGCTGCCGTCGAAACCCTTGCCGAAGCATCCCTCGATACTCCGTATATCTCGAAATGGGGTCGCAGGCTGAGTCTGAGGGTCTTCATCCGCCCATTGCCGCCAGAGCCGGACACCCCGCTCCGCATCATGGTCGTTGTTTTCGATGTCTCGGCCAAGGTACGCATCATCGATGCCCTCATCGCAAGTGAGGAACGATACCGCATCGTCGTCGAGACAACGCAGGACGTCATCTATGTGGTCTCCCTCGACGGCCACGTTGTGTCGGTGAACCGCTCCCTCATGGCCCGCACCGGCTGGTCCGAACAGGAGGTGATCGGTAAGCGCTCCATCTCGTTTCTACATCCGGATGAAATCGGGAGATCGGTTGAGAATCACCGCAGATTTCTTGAGAAACCCGAGTTTGAACTGAATGAGTTCCGCTTCCGGTGCAAGAATGGAAACTACATCGACGTCGAGTTTGCCACCGCGCCGTTGTATCAGCGAGGCAAGCTGATAGGCAGATTCGGGATCGGTCGTGATATCACCGAGCGAAAACGCGTTGAGGAGGAGCTGCGGCACGCAAAACAGCGGGCGGAAGCGGCGAACGAGGCTAAGACGAACTTCCTGATGACAATGAGTCATGAGCTCCGCACCCCACTCACGGTGATTTTCGGCCAGGCGAGCCTGTTGTCCCGTACCCTTCCTGATGATGCGCTGGTCCCGGACGCCGTCCGCCGGATCGGAAACCAGATCTGCCGAAGCAGCCAGCATCTCGGCGAGCTGATCGACGACATCCTCGACTTTGCCAGCATCGAAGCTGGCCGTCTCCGCATCGAACCCCGCGAAATCGAACTTTCCGAAATTTTCGGATTCATCGATTCTCTTGGCCGGAACCAGGCAGCGATGCGCGGAATCGCCTTCGAATGCGCCGGGTGCGACCGGACTGTGCGGGTCCGTGCGGATCCCAAGATTGTGCGTCAGGTTTTATCGAATGTTCTCTCGAACGCCTTCAAGTTCACTTCGGCAGGCAGGGTGCGGCTGGAGATGCATCGCGAGGGGATGACCCTGCGATTCGTGATTTCCGATACGGGAATCGGAATTTCTCCCAAGCACCTCGAACGGGTCTTCGAGCCCTTTTTCCAGGTCAGCGAGGGCCGGTCGCGCTTTTTCGGAGGCATGGGCCTCGGCCTCTCGATTACCCGGCACATGGTCGAGCAGATGGGAGGAACGATCGTGATCACGAGCAGGGTGGAGCAGGGAACGGTGGTCACGATCACCTTCCCGGGAATCGTTCTGCCGGAGAACACCTGATTGGACGGCTTTCCATCTGATGAAGGCCGGCATGAAGAGCGCAGCCCTTTCTCCTCGTGGTTCGGCGAAACTGCCGAGATGCCGGTAACGATTGTCGAGCACTGCTGCCCGTGATGAAACGGCGTGGCATGCCGTGCCGTCCGTCGGGCGTTTCGGCGGGCGACGGTATCAAAGTTGCTCTGACCGGAAGGTTGACCGCGAATCCGAACACCGTCCAGGAGGCAAAATGAACGACCTCTGCCGTTTTCTCGTATCCGCGTCCCTGCTGGTGGCGCTTGTCGGGGTGCCGTTGTCCGCGTGGGGAGACGACCCTTTCGCAGATCTCGAACGGACGGGGGTGTCGACCTCTTCGATGGACCCCTTTTCCGATCTGTCCGGGAACCCGACCTCTCCGGGGACGGCGGGACGCTCTGGAGCCTCGTCGACAGTCTCGGCTCCAGCTCATGTGCGGCATACGCGGAGCTTCGTGAAGCAGGAACTCTTTGAGCAGATCACCTGGAGCGACGCTGGAGAAGGTCCCTACCGGCGGCTGTCTTATGGCGGGGAACTCCTGCAGCGATTTTCGGACGACATGACGACGTGGGGTTCGTTCAACGCGCAGCTCCGGCTCGTCCATCGCGCCGCCTATCTGCCCGCGGCAAATGATGCTGAAGGCGAAAGCCGGAAGGACTGGTTCCTCGAGTATCACAACCTGTATTTCGACCGGTTCAACGCCCTGGATTCGATCCTTTCCCCGGAAGCGCGCGCCCGGCAGATCGGCCGGTTCAATTTCCGCATCGGCCGCTTCTATCTTCCCTCGGGCATCAATCTCCAGACCGACACTCACGGCACTGTCCTCCAGCTGTCGAACGAGCGCAACTTCGGATTCGAACGCGACTGGTATGCCGGTTTCTGGGGCGCCCTCACCAGGGATCTCAACTACGATTTGTATGCCATGGCCGGATCGGGTTACGATCTGCGGCTCGAGGGGCAGAAGGGGCTGCTGGGATTGCGGATCAGCCTGGCGAACTCCTGGCTTTTCGAAAAGGGCTGGGAAGGCGGCATATCGCTTATCACGGGGGAACGCATTTCCCGACATGCGCTGATGCGAAGCCCTTCCGTTGCGGCTCTGGCTGACCGTGGCAGATTCATCGAGACGCGCCGCGTCGGGCTTGACATGCGGCATTCCCAGCCTGCCGCGAACGGGACCGTGACGATGACCGGTGAATGGACAGCCGGCCGGGATGAGGATGACGATGTTCTCACGCAATTATATCAGGCGGATTATCTTCGTCGCGATCGGAAGTTCGGCTATGCGGTGCAATATCGGCGGTTTCGTCAGGGGATTGGTCCCGGGCCGATGCCGGTGATGGCTGGTCAGGGTCCCGGAGATGCTGATGCCTCTGTGATCGGCGAAGTCACCTGGTATTTCCGCAATGAGATCGGCAACGCGAATCTGCATTGGATCAAGCTCAACATCGAATGGCAGACGGAGCGCCAGCTGGGCCGGAAAGACCTGTTGACGACCATCCAGTATTACCGTTACTGGTAACATCTTCCTGCAACTACCGGGGAGGCGGGGTTGATTTCCGCCTCCCCGGCTCCTTGTCGGGAATATTCTGGAGAACACCTCGGCGTTGCCGACGCCTGGCACACTTCATGCGGATCTTCGTGGATGAGGGCGAATGAATCAACACACGCACGGAGGTGTACCATGAAAAAGCGTTTCCTGCCGGTGGTCGTTTTTCTGTCTTTCGTGATTCTCGAACTGATCGTGCCGGCCGGAGTTTCTGCGGCCATCGGATGCACCCTCAGCAATCCCGCCCAGGATCTCAAGTTTCTCTATCCCGAAGTGACAAGCTTCAAGGAAGAGATCCGCGAACTGTGCGCCCTGCCGGGTGGGGCCGCCTTGTATGATGGGCTGAAAGAGCGTCTCGGGAGCGACCTCGATCCGGTCTACGAGTCGTTCGACACGCCATACACCGTGTATTCGGTGTTCAAGGGAAATCAGCGGATCGGGTATGTCCATGGCGTGAACGTTCCCGGAAAAGGCGGCGTGATCCAGGTGTTTCTCGCGACCGATCCGGCGACGGGCGAGATTCGGGATTTCTTCTTCCAGCGCATCGAGAGCCGGGCCGCGCGCACGTTGAAGGATAAAACATTCCGCGCCCGTTTCCGCGGATTGAGTCTCGCGGATTTCTATAAGCATGACTATTTCAAGGCGGCCGAGCCGGAAAGTCCGGCGGACCGGCTGGCCGGCATTCTCCCTCCGGGGAATGATGCCGACGTGGTGGCGGACTTCGCATCATCGCTTCGCGGCATCCGGAAGAACCTGATCCTTCTCGATCTGTTCGTTTACGACAAGAAGGCCGAACCGTTCTTCGAGCGCACGAAATCGCTCCTCGCGGCCCGCCACAAAAAATGAGGTTCCGGAAGAAAGGGTATATATTATGAAAGCTATTATCCTTGTTGCTTTAGCGGTGCTCATTCTGTGCGGGGCCGGGCTGTATCTCGAGCTGCGCCCGGCGGAGGCCTACGGGGCTCCCTTCCGGGTCGGAACGCTCACCTCTCTGAAAGAGATCGTCGGGCAGCCGGACCGCTTTCTCGTGGGAGATCTCCGCACCTCCGGGCGGATCGTTCGGCAGTGTCCCAGCTCCGGCTGCTGGTTCTTCCTCGATGACGGCTCGGGGGGACAGGTGCGGGTCGAACTCGGTCATCTGGGCATGAAGTTCCCCCAGCATGTCGGCGGTACCGCCATTGTCGAAGGACGTCTGCTAAAAGACTCGTCGGGACTCGAAATCGTCGGGAACGGGGTCCGGTTCGAACGGTGACCCTGTTCGCCGGAAGAAGGGAGGGGCAACCCATGGGATATCTGAAACTTGCATGGAGAAATCTGCTGCACCGCCCGACCAGGACGGGCCTCACCATCGTCGGTATCGCGCTCGCCGTCGCCGTTGCAGTCAGCCTGATCGGATTCAACGTGGGATACCGCGAATCGATCAACACGAGCATCGACAAGCTGGGATTCCAGGTCATGCTGATGGCGAAAGGCTGCCCCTATGAGGCCGCCACCATGATGCTCAAGGGGGGCACGGGGTTGTTGTATCTCCCGACATCGACGTTCGGCGAGGTAAAGGATGATCCGGAGATTGCGGCTATCACGCCGATCTTCATCGGTGTGGCCGAGAAAGAGGGAAGCGGCATCCGTGACGATTCGGCATCGTCATATACAATACTTAGTGGTATAGATACGGACAGTATCCTCGCGATGAAACCCTGGCTCACGTTCTCTCAGGGGCCGGGGGCGGCCGGAAGCCGATGGTTCGCGAAGGATTCGCCCGACGAGATCGTCATGGGGTATGAGGTTGCCGAGTTCGAGCAGCGCAGGGTAGGCGACATCTTCTACGCGACCGTGATACCCCAGGGCAGCACCGAACCTGTCACGCACCAGTTCCGGGTCGTGGGCATCCTCGAGCGGACCGGTACCCAGGATGATGGAACGGTGTTTCTGCCTTTGTCGACTGCCCGGAAGATCTTCAACCGTCCGGATGAGTTGACGATCGTCGGAATCAAACTGCGCGAGTTCTCGGGCGTGAAGCTGCGCGAGTTCGAGAGGCGCTGGGCGAAGCTGCCAGAAGTCCAGGTCGTCAGCCTCCAGCAGGTGAAGACCACGCTCGTCAGCCTCGTCGAAACCGCTCAGACGATGATCGCGGCCGTCGCCATCATCGCCATCGTCGTTGCGATCATCGGGGTGATCAACACGATCCTGATGAGTGTCGCCGAACGGACCGGGGAGATCGGCATCATGAAAGCGATTGGGGCTTCGCGGAGCGATATATTTCAACTGATATGGTATGAGACGCTGGTCCTCTGTGTCGCGGGAGGTGTTCTTGGATGTTTCACGGCGCTGCTGGGCTCGCGAGGCGTCGAGGCCGCGCTTCGGATGCTGATCGACATCGGCGCGCACGGATCGATCGTGGCGATCACACCGGCGATTCTGGCAGGAGCGCTTGCGGGGGCGACAGCCCTCGGCGTCGTCGCTGGCCTGTATCCGGCCTGGCGCGCCGCGTCCCTGCGGCCGATCGAGGCGATCCGGGAGGGCGAGTGAACGAAAGGAACGAATTTATGAAATGCGAAAACGATAAAACGATGTCCGATGTCGTTCTAGAGGCACACGGGCTCTCGAAATCCTATCAGCGCGGCAGTGAGACGGTCCACGCCCTCAACGGGGTCGATCTTGCGATTCGTGCTGGCGAGATGGTTTCGATTCTGGGACCGTCTGGTTCGGGCAAAACGACGCTGATCAATCTGCTCTCCTGCCTCGACGCTCCGGATGAAGGCGCCCTTTCCATCGCCGGAAAAGCAGTCACAGGGCTTGTGGAGGATGAGTTAACGGAAGTGCGGCGCGGCCGGATCGGCTATGTCTTCCAGAAGTTTCACCTCCTGCCGGCGCTGACGGTGGCCGAGAACGTCGAACTCCCACAGATGTTCCTCGGCCGCCCCGTCGATCGGGGGCGCACGATGCAGCTCCTCCGACTCGTCGGCCTCGAAGACCGTGCCGACCATCTTCCTCGCGAACTGTCGGGCGGGCAGATGCAGCGCGTTGCCATTGCGCGGGCCCTCAGTGTCCAGCCGAAGATTCTGATCGCCGACGAGCCGACAGGAAATCTCGACCGGGTCAACGGGGAAGCGATCTTTGCCCTGTTCCGGCAACTCATCGAGACCGAGGGGCTTGCCGTGATCGTTACGACCCACAATCACGCGTTTGGCTCCCGCGCAGACCGGATCATCACCCTCGAAGACGGGCGCATCATGCGGGAGGAGTCCGGTACCGCGAGCGGCGGAGCGTTGGCCTGAGGGGCCCGGTGCCGGGAGCGTCGTTCGATGCTCTCCGGCGCCCCGCCCTTCAGGGTTTCACGCCGAGTTTCC
>DATCTT010000264.1:0-8287 GCA_036567845.1 Candidatus Ozemibacteraceae bacterium
AGGGGGTCGTTCACCGAGGAGTATTCGTATCTTCCCGAGGACTGGCGCCGGCTCACCCGCACCGCCAACGGCAAGACCTTCTTCACCGTGTTCGATAACGCGGATGCCCTTCTCCGGTTGAAATGCAGGGTGATCCCTGGCTGGGGCTGCTTCAGGGTGTCGGAGGATCTTTGTGATGCTGCATCCGAGGTTGCCAGGCCGTATCAGAGACGCTGAGTATAAAAAATGATGTAGAAAGCTGCCGTGAAGTATTGTGGACATGATGCTGCCATTGATATAGTATGACATGCAATATATCGGCAAGCGCGATGAGGGTGTGAAATTTCCACGGCCAGGAGGGGTGAGGCAATGAGACGCAAGCATGCGGAAATATTTATTCTTACCTGCATACTATTGTGCCTGAATGTGGCATCGGTTTTTTCTGAGACTGCTACGAGCCCCATGCCCTTTCCGCTGCCTCAGAACGACCCGAACTATCAGCCGGAAACACCCTTTGTAAGACCCTGGGAAAGCCCGACTGGCAGCAGGGGATTGTCTATCGCATCGTTGAAAACGACATCTCAGGAACCTCGTTTGCATCTCGTCATGGATTTTCATGCAAATCCGGTTTTGCCGACGGCGATGGGTTGGGGATACGAGTGCATCTATACCTCGCTCCCTGAAAACAGGGTGTTTTCCATCGTGGCAAGCCAGTCACGAAACATCCTAGTGCAAAATTCCATCGCAACGGGAATGTCGGCAATACGGAACTCTGGACGGTTTCCCACCCCTACGGCTCGGAATGGACCTTCGACGATACGGGAAAAATCATTCGCATGACACGGGCCTGTTGCGGTACGGGCGCGGCCGACGCGGTTGTCATCGAATACGATTCGATGGGCCGCCTGCATCGCGTGACCAACCCGGCGGGCCAATGGGTCGAGTTCACCCACGCCCCGAACGGCCGCATCGTCTCGATCGCCGATGTCTCCAGCCGAACGTTCACCTACGGATACGATAGCGCCGGTTTCCTCGCGACGTTCACGGATCCCCTCGGGCGAACCACGAGCTACGCATACGATGAGGATGGCTTTCTGACCCGTGTCGAGCAACCGGTCGGCAGGGTGACCGAAGTTGCCTATACCGACCGCCGGGTCGCATCCGTCAAGACGCCGGATGCCGGTGTTTCCACCTTCGCCTGGGATGACCAGCGAGGGCTCATGACGCTTACCGACCCGGCCGGGACGGCGCACGAATACCGATTCGACCACGACTGGCGGCTGACGGGATACGGCGTTCCATCCGCGGGAATCGCCAAGACACTCCTCTCGTCGGGCACGGCCCTCATCGGGTTCGAAAACACCTTGGGGCTGTCCGAGACTTATACCTACACGGGCGGTGTTCTTTCGGGAAAAACCGATCTTTCCGGGTATGGCCAGGTCTTCGCGTATGCGACCGGCACTCACCTGCCTGTCAGGATCGCCGACAGCATGAATCGGGAATGGCGCTACGAATGGTGTTCCCGGGGAAATCTGGTGAAGATCATCGACCCCGACGGCGGAATCACGACCTCAACGTATGACTCCCACAACAACAAACTCACCGAGACGGATCCGAAGGGACGCACGACGCGGTATGCCTACGATGCGACCGGCAATTTCCTGCTGGCCGTCACCGACCCCATGGGCGACGTCACGAGCTTCACCTACGATCTTCGCGGCAACAAGGTGTCGTACAAGAACCCGCTCGGTCAGATCACCAGAAGGGAATACGATCTGCTCGACCGTGAAACACGCAGTATCACGGGGGACGGCCGGTGGGTGAAGACCGAATACGACGCTTCGGGTCGTGTGGCTGCGACCGAAGAGTCGGATCACACCCGCACCACCTGGACATATGACGGCGCGGGCCGCATTCTGACGGAAACGAACGCTCTCGGCGCGGTTCAGCGATTCGCGTATGACCCCGCCGGCCGGCGCGTGGCAATCATCGATCCGCTGGGGAACCGGACCGAGACCGTGTATGACGTTCTCGGCCGGGCCGTCGGAGCCAGGTCGCCCGACGGAGGGTTCTCCGAGACCGTCTATGACACCGAAAGCCGGGTCGTCTCCACGCAGGATGCCTGCGGCGGGGTGACCTCGTTCGAATACGACGCCATGGGGCGGCAGACCGCGGTCATCGACCCGCTTGGCAACCGCGCGACCACCGAATACGATCCCGCCGGCCGCGTCGTGGCCCAGACCGATGCGTTGGGGCATCGTACCCGCTCTTTCCATGATGCGAACGACCGGCTGGTGAGGACGGTGTTTCCCGACGGGAGTGAGTCGAGAAACGTGTATGACACCGACGGACGGCTTGTATGGAACATCGATGCGCTTGGAAATAGAACGAAATATATATACAACGAGCGCGGCCAGCAGGTGAAGAAGATTCTTCCCAACGGCGCCGTGACCGAACGGGTGTACAACGGCATGGGCCACGAGATCGAAACCATCGATCCGCTGGGCCGTCGTACGGTCACGCTGTATGACGCGAAGAGCCGCCCCTGGATGACGGTGGACCCGGCGAGCGGCACCACGAAGCGGTTCTGGGATGAGGTGAGCGGACTGCTGGTATCGACCGAGCTGCCCGACGGGCGGGTCTCGACGACCACGTATGACCTTCTCGACCGGCCCGTGGCCGAATCCGATCCCCTGGGCAATATCATGGCGTATGAATACGACGCGGCCGGCCGTCAGACGGCGACGGTGGATGCGCTTGGGCGCAGAGCGGCGTCGGTGTTCGATTCCGTGGGCCGCGAGGTTCGCAAGAGCGATCCGATGGGGTTCTCGATCGGCCGGGCATTCGATGCCTGCGGACGTCTGGTATCGCTGACAGACGGCGCCGGCCGGGTCTGGCGGTGGGAATACGACCTTGCCGGCCGCGTCACGGCCGAGATCGATCCTCTCGGGAACCGCGTCGCCTACGGGTACAATGCTCTCGGTCAGATCGTGACCCGTACCAATGCCCGGGGTGGCGCGACGCGGTATGCGTATGACGTCATGAACCGACTGGTTCGACTGGATTATCCCGACGGATCGGTGGCGACGTTCGCCTACGATCTGCTCGGCCGGGAAGTATCCCGGTCCGGCCCGGCCGGAATGGTGACGAAAGCGTGGGATGCGGTCGGGAACCTGGTCTCCGAAACGTTTCTCGTGGCCGGTGTCAGAAAGACCTGGCGGTATTCCCACGATCTGGCCGGCAACTGCACGGAAGCCGTGGACCCCGAGGGCGAGAAATACCGATACTTCTATGACGCGCTCGATCGTGTCATTCGTCTCGAAGCGCCCGGAGTGGGCACGCTGACGTATCGCCGGGACCCGGCGGGGCGGATTCTGGGCATCACCCGCGCGGGTGGGAGTTCCGGGTATGTCTACGACATCGCCGGCCGGCTTCTGGAGGTGACGCACCGGAGCGACCGAGGCTCGACGATATGTTCTTATCGCTATACCTATGACGTGACGGGGAACCGCACGTCGCAGCAGGACGAACTCGGCCGGGTGACGAGCTATCGTTACAACCCGAACGACTGGCTGACGGGGGTGGACTACCCCGATGGAACCGTGGTTTCCTATGAATACAACGGTGCGGGGGATCGGCTCGAAGAACGAACCGAGGCGCCCCTGACGCGAGGAAGCGGCCGTCAAGTCGTTCTCGCGACCGAGACCAGGGTCGTTCCGTTCGCCTATGACGCAGGCGGCCGGCTCGTTTCACGGGCTTCGGATACGTATGTGTTCGATGCCGACGGGAATCTCATCGCGGGGATCGAGAT
The DNA here is from genome assembly GCA_036567845.1 of Candidatus Ozemibacteraceae bacterium. GTDB lineage: Bacteria > Muiribacteriota > Ozemobacteria > Ozemobacterales > Ozemobacteraceae > MWAR01. The sequence goes on from DATCTT010000264.1 coordinate 3,791, forward strand.
CGGGGAGGAAACGAGGTATTTCTGGACTCCCTACAACCGCCTTCTCGCGGTCGAGAAGGATCTTCTGTGTGACAGACACGGCGTGAAACGCTGCGGAAAGTGCCCGTCGCATCGGGTGAGATCCGAGGAGTATGGGTATCTGCCCGGAGATTGGCGGCGGGTGACGCGCTATATCTCTGACTCGGGCTGCGGCCACGGATTCGGTCACGGCCATGGCCATGACTGCGAAGAAATTCCGGGCCACGGCCGGGGCCACGAGGACGCGACCGGCACGATGTATCTGTCGGTTTATCAGGGCGAAGACGAGAGCCACGAGTATGAGCTGGTCGCAGAGAACTCGGGGCGCACCTGGAAGTGCCCGAAGCACCAGAAGTGCGAGTGTCCGGCGCCGGCTGCGGAACGGGTGGCAAAACTGGTTCGCGGGTTCCCTGGCGGCCCCGGCACCGACGATTTGGTGGGCACGAGCTATCGGGGCAAGTCTCTCTGGCACCTCGGTGATGCTCTGGGCAGCACGATCGGCCTCACGAGCCGCGACGGCCACCCCGTGGCCCGCATCGGCTACGACGCCTGGGGCAATCTCCAATGGCCCGACAAGCCCGGCCACGGCGTGCCCCCAATGAAAGAGGGCGACCTCGACGGCTATCTCCAGAGACTCGAAAACAACCGCTCTTTCGGCGAGCCTGCCATAGACCCCTGGCACCTCGGCCGCCATTACGGCAAGACCCTGACCCCCTACCTTTACACAGGCCGGCGGCTTGATATGAACCCAAACCTCTACTTCAACCGAAACAGGTATTACAACCCAGCCCACGGGCGGTTTATCTCAAAAGATCCGATTGGGTTCAGCGGTGGTAATAACCATTGGGGGTATGCGGCAGGAAATCCAATTGGAATGAGAGATCCAAGTGGTTTATGGCCCTTTGTGATCATTGCAGACGATACGGATCCCTTCCGATTGGGCTTAATCCAGAGCCTTGTGGACGGACATGGTGGCTGGTTCTTTGATACCCCAAGAATCTATCAGGGAAGGGAATTCGGCGACCCGCTGCGGTTGTTTGAGGACATTTACAATGAAACTCGATGGAGTGGACAGGTTCGAAGAATGCTCTTTCTGGGGCATGGAAATGAACATGGAATTGCCCTCCGATTTGGTTACTACCCGATTGCTCTCTTGGGCGGGGTAAGCCCCGTCCTCATCACCGCCACAACCATCCTTAAGATCGCTGGAAATCTTGGTGCTTGTAGAACCCCAAATAGCATTTTTTCTCACCAGGCGTTGGTTTTCTTCCTTGGCTGCAATGTTGCAAGAGGTCTCCTGCCGATCTACTTCGCGGCAACATTCCTCACCCCTAATTCAGGTTCATACGTTGGAGCTTTTGTTGAGAATGTTTCAACCTGGGACCTTTACATGTCTTCCATGAGTCAAACGATAAGATCACCCTATTTCCGGAAGATCTTTCCATAATTCAAGGTCTATCAAATGTTACGAAAAGAATATTGCTTAAGCATTGTTGTCAGTTTTCTGTTCCTTGTTTCATTCGTCTGCTCAATAATATGTTTTGTTTTTCACAATGAAGGTTGGGATTTGCATTTGGCTGCTTTCCCTCATTTCATGGTTAATGGTGGTTTCTCAGAATATTCAGATCATAATCCGTTCCCATGGATCTGGAAAGTTTCAGATTTGATTGGGTTGTTTGCCTTTTTTCTAGGTGTTAGTACAATCAGTTTTCTTGAAATATTTAAGGGGAAGTCGATCAGTTGTTCTTATTCAGGGATGACCTTTATTACAACTATCTTCTCTCTTCTCTTGCTCGTGGGAGCCTTTGCGAAAAGGAAGTATGACTTTTCCTCATTATTGATCGGTCTTCTTTCTTTGTTGGAAATCCTTCGACAAATTGATTGTCTTCGCTGCGTTCAGCGGTGGCCTGGAAAAACTGGTCAAGTGTAAGTGCCACTATTTTGGTCCACGATTATGAGAATTTCCGGCGGGCTGTTGAAGATATTCGATGGGTGTTGGGTTTTGCGGCAATTTGTGGGACTTCTCTGGGCTTTCAACAGGTGCGGGCGCAAAGAACGACACCGCCGGAAGGCCGGCGGTGTCGTGAGGGGCAGCGTGGGAGGATCAGCCGCGGAGGAGCTTTTCGCCGTAGGCGCAAAGCTTGTCGAGGGTGGCGACGTCGCGGGCCTCGGCGTAGTAGCGGACGACGGGCTCGGTGCCCGAGAAGCGCATCAGAACCCAGCTGTCGTTTTCGAGCAGGAATTTGGTCCCGTCGATCTTCACGGTTTTGACGACCTTCAGGCCGGCGATCTCGGCGGGGGAGGTCTTCAACTTCTCGACGGCCCGATCCTTCTCGGCGGCGGTCAGCTTCACATTCAGGCGGCGGGTCAGATACGTCCCCACCTTCCCGTACAGATCGTCGAGAATCGTGGCGATCGGCTTCCCGCGCACCGCGACCATCTCGGCGACGAGCAGGCAGGCGATGATCCCGTCCTTCTCGGGAACGTGGCCTCTGATCGTCAGGCCGGCCGACTCCTCGCCGCCCATGATGATCTTGTCCTTGCTGATCAGATCCCCGATGAACTTGAATCCGACCGGGGTCTCGAACACTTCGAGCTTGTGGTGCCGCGCCACCGCGTCGACGAGGTGCGTCGTGGCGACCGAACGGGCTACGCCGCCCGGCCAGTTGCGGGTCGACTTGAGATGGTCGAGCAGCATCCCCAGGATCTGGTTCGGCTCGAAGAACCGCCCATCAGGCCCGAGAACGCCGAACCGGTCGGCATCACCGTCGGTCGCGAGGCCCAGATCGAACTTCCCCTGCTTCAACAGGGCGATCATGTCGGGAATGTGGCTTTCGGACGGCTCGGGCGGCTGTCCCCCGAAATACGGGTCGAGCTTGTCGTTCATCACGGTCACATCGCAGCCCGCTTCCTTCAGCAGCGTATCGAGATACCCGCGGGCGGTTCCGTACAGCGGATTCACGAGCACCTTGAGCTTCGCCTTCCGGATCGCGGCCAGATCGACCTTCTTCCGCAGCTCGGCCAGATACGTCTCCATTGGGTTGATCTTCTCGATCAGCCCCTTCTGGAGCGCCGTCGCCATGTCCAGGTCGTGGACCGGGCCATTCTTCATCAGGCTGTTCGCCCGCTTCTCGATGTCGCCGGTCGTCTCGGGAAGCGCCGGGCCGCCCCAGTCGGGCGAAAACTTGAGCCCCTGATACTCGGGCGGATTGTGGCTGGCCGTGAAGTTGATGCCCCCCGCGGCCTTGCGGCGGAGCAGCTCGAAGCTGATGACGGGGGTCGGGGTGTCGCGCACGCAGAGGAACGCCTTGATCCCGTTCGCGGCCAGGACCCGCGCGGCCGTTTCCATGAACTTCTGGGAAAGGAAGCGGGTGTCGCTGCCGATCACGACGCCGCCGGTCTTGCCGTTGGCCTTCAGGTGGTCGGCGATCGCCTGGGTGCACACCCGGACATTCTCGAACGTGAAGCCGTCGGCAATGATGTCGCGCCAGCCAGAGGTTCCGAACTTGATTTCCATGATTCCCTCCCTCGATGTGGTCGGACTGCCCTGACCGGGCGTCCGGACGATATGCCCAAGTCTACTCCGGCCCCGCCCTCCCCGCAACCCGGGGCGGGTCACCACCAAGACTATTGCACCCAAATACGCGAAGACACGAAAGAGACGAACCACAGAGGCACGGAGACACAGAGACTCTTTTCACTGCCAAGACACCAGGCTACGAAAGGACGAACCACAGAGGCACGGAGACACAGAGGCGGCATCGAGAAGGATTCGGTTTTCTTTGAAAAGCGCCCTTCGCCGAAACTCTGTGCCTCTGCGTCTCTGTGGTGCGTCGATGCTCCATCTGCGAAGGCGGTATTGAGCGGGTCGGGAGGGCGTGGTATACCTTGGGGCGATGAAGATGAAGCGCGTATGCCCCGCCTGCGGCCACGAGAACGAGGAGGAGTGCCTCGTGTGTTCGTGGTGTCTCGGCGATCTGTCGAACGTTCCGCCGGGCTCAGGGCTCGACCGCTCCGATCCGGTCCTGATCCTGAGCTTCAGCGGCCTGAGTCTCGAGGTGCGGCACGGCGACGTGATCGGCCGGAGCGCGCTCGGGAAAGAGCTGTTCGACGGCCATGCCGGCGTTTCCCGAAAGCATCTGCTCGTCGTGTTCGTCGACGGGGCCTGGTTCATCGAGGATCTCGGCAGCACGAACGGCACGAAGGTGAACGGAGAGCGGATCGAGCCGGGCACGAAACACCGCATCAAGTCCGGCGACAGCCTTGCCCTCTCGAAGAACGTGACGCTGGTCGTCCTGTGATCCGGGGCTTCCCGGCGCCGTTTTTCGACGCGCTTCGAATGCAGATGGGAACGGGGGATACAATGAAAAATCGTGTGAAGTATATATTCTTTGCGGCTCTGGTCCTCGCCGGCGCCGTGCAGGCGCGGGCAGCCGAGATCCACGAGGCGGCGGCGGGAGGGGATCTGGCCTCCGTTAC
>DATCTT010000265.1:0-50259 GCA_036567845.1 Candidatus Ozemibacteraceae bacterium
TATCTCGAGAATACCCAGATTCGTAACCGGCCCGGCAAGGGGCATGCCGCCGTCGACGCCTCGGATGAAGGCGACGGTTGCCGCGACGAGATCATGCTGAACCTGCCATTCGCCGAGCTGAAGGTGTTCGACGCTCCGCCCGTGATCAAGGCCCGCAACAGAGCAGGGGAGTGGGCGAGCTACGTGCACTTCCTTCCGAAAAAAACTGGTCTGATGGGCCGCACGCTCGTCTCGGTGCAGGATTCGAACCTGTTCATGACGGCGTTCGTCGCCTATCCTCTGTTCCTGTTCGACGAGAGTTTCCTGCCGCCCGAGCGCCGCTCGATCGCCCCGATGCTCGATCTTGCCCTCCAGAACGTGCTGAGCTTCAAGCGCGGTGATGCCTACAATTTCTGGGCCGTGCTGCCCGGCGTCGATGGCACCGCACCCCGGACGGGGCCGTTCAATATACCTGTGGCTATTGTACGAACGATGGGGAAGATGTTTCTCAATCCGAACTATGCGGGCTTCTTCGCGATGCTGACCAAGGGCCAGAAGGCTCCGCCGCCCCACTGGGTCGCGGCCTGCCTCGACCGGGCGCAGAACCCGACCGGTGCCGACGCGCTGTTCAATATCCCCAACGATACCGACGACACTTCGGTGGCCGTCTGCTTCCAGGCGATGTATGCGAAGAGGTATCCGGAAAAGCAGTTCCAGCCTGATTTTGCAGCGCTCGCGCAGGTGGCCTCGTTCCGCGATGCCGGCCGCGATCGCGATGACGGCCGCGATGTCTGGCGCGGCAAAGACACCGGTGCCTTTCTGACCTGGCTGAAGGATGAGCGGCAGTCCGTGTTCGCGACCCCCGAGACGGGAGTCATGCCCCTGGCCGTGAACAACGTCGATGCCGTGGTGAACGCGAATGCCGTCTTCGCCCTCGCGATGACCAGGCACCGCCGCACCGCCGGCTATCACGCCGCGGTGAATCTGCTGGCAAAGGCCATCGAAGCGAAAGCCTGGCCGGATGCCGGCCTCTACTACCCACAGAACATGATCTTCCCGTATGCCGTGACCCGTGCCTGGCGCGACGGCGGTGCCCGCTCGCCGGCTCTCGATGCGGCGATGCCGACGCTGCTGCGCCAGCTCCTCGACGAGCAGGATGCCTGGGCGCGGATGCAGCCGCTCCATCCCGGTGCCTTTCCAGGTGGGGAAGACCGCAGCTGCGAGCTCTCGACGGCGCTCGGCCTGACCGCGCTGCTCAACATCGGCCGCTCGACCGCCGAGCAGGCCGGAGTTGCCGACCGGTATGACGCGGCCGTGCTCAAGGCTGTCGCTTACCTGCTGCGCCAGCGCCGCCAGGCCCCGGAGGTCTATCCGACCACCGCGGCGCGGTTCCCCGGCGTCATCCCGAACTACTGGGAGTCGGGCCTCTTCTTCGCGGCCTCGTTCTGGGACCTCGCCCACTGGCGGTCCCAGGCCTTCACCGTCTCGATGGTCGCCGAGGCGCTCGCGAAATATGTCCTGGCCTATGACCACACCCAGACCGGCTTCGGCACCCGCCGCCTGTATCTGGAAGACGCCGCCGGCCGCCTCCGCATCTCCCTGACCGAGCCGCAGACCCCCTCCCAGCCGCCGGCCTCGAAGCCGGGGCAGGGCGGCAAAGGGAAAACACCGGCACAGAATCCCGGGGACGACGGCATGATCCCTCCGGCCGATGCCTAGTGAGACGCGCTGTATTTCTGGAGGTCCGGGCTTCAGACCCGCCCTGCGCCCGCATGTGAGATAATATATGGAGATACAGAATGACGAATCGCGAACCCGTTCTCCCCGTTTCCACCCCCGTCGATCTGGCCGGTTTTGTTGATTACGCCAGCGGATCGGTGGTCAGCAAGACCCTCGTCGACAAGAAAATCGGCACTGTGACCCTCTTCTCGTTCGACCAGGGCCAGGGGCTTTCCGAACATACCGCTCCGTTCGACGCGATCGTCCAGATCATCGACGGCGAGGCCGTGATCATGATCGACGGCGCCCCGCATACTGTGCGGGCCGGAGAGATGATCCTCATGCCGGCGAACCATCCCCACTCCCTGCGGGCCGAGAAGCGGTTCAAGATGCTTCTGACCATGATCCGGTCGAACTGATTCCTCTTTCTGCGGGGCGGAATGCCGGTCGACAGGTGAAGCTATGACGGAATCCCTGGGACCTTCCTGGTTATCGATTATGCGCTTCTTGCCCTGTTTTCGTGGCTTGCCATCGACCACCTCGACCTGCAGCAGCTCGCGCAGCCGATCAGGATCTACCAGCCCATCGTTTCGGATCTTTTCGCATCCGAAAATATTCTGCTGTATATGGTTCTCGCCGGCACGGTGGCGATCGGATGGGCCGGAAGGCAGGGCGAGGAGCACGGGGTCCCTCCCGTTACGAGGCATCTCTCAGCTCTGTTCGCGGTGCTCGCCGTGCCCGTCCGGCTGATGACGGACAGGCTGGTCGAGTATGACACCGCCTTTTTCGCGTTCGTCTTCTTTTTCTCCGCCCTGATGCTTTACGCCCTTGGCAGAAGCCTTCTGACGGGATTATCCGCGCCGGGGCTCAAGGACGTGGCCTCCGTTGCCGTTCTCCTGGCTATCGGGTTCTGGATGACCGAGCCCTGGAGCAGTCCCTCCGCGAAGCTCGAACAGGCCATCGGAAAAGGGGATGCTGCGCGGTTCGGGACGTTGGCTCGCCGCTATCCCGACCATCTGCGGCTCCACACGGGGCTTTTCGACAAAGCGCTCCGCCGTCCGGAACGTGGAATCATCGAGCGGATCATCGAAGCCGGCCACACCACCGTTTCGACCGGTGTCGGGGAGCGCGCGATCTTCCAGCCACAGTATCTCGGGATCCTCGAATTCCTCCATGCCCGAGGAGTGGATCTGACGTCCGACGGCCTGCTCCGGGAGGCGACCCGTCTGTCCGCCCGTTCTGAGCCGGCTGAAACCGTGGGAAGTTATCCCGTGCTGGCCTGGCTGATCCGGATCCGCCGTGATGCCCCGGCCGGGCGCCGGGAGTCTGCGGACCGGTTGTTCCGGGACGGCTGGCAGAATCCCGTCGCCATAGCGGCGGCGGCTGGGAATGCCGACCTCATGAGATTTCTCGTTGGCCAGGGCTTCACCGTCGACGAGGAGGTGTTTCAGGCCCTCGTCCGGAACCAGCATGAGAACGATCCGGACATCCGGATGCTGCTGACCAACTCGGGATTTGTTTTTCCCGTGGCCCCGGGAACGATGGCATCGACGGGGGCCTCCCTGCCAATGCCCGTTCCGTCGAGAGATGGGCTCGATCTCATTCTGTGGAGCGGAGAGGACGTGCAGGGGCACCGCGAGCGGCAGAACAATATCTTTCATTATCTCGCCCAGGAGTGGCGTGCCCGGGATCCCGGGAATGCCCGTGACGGGATGGATTACGAACGGCTGTTCACCGTGGCACTGAGCCGGAAGATCGATCTCGAGGCGAAAAACCGCGATGGGCTGACCCCGCTCTGGGTAGCGGTCCACGTGAACAACTTCCGGGCTGCCACCCGTCTTCTGGAAGCGGGTGCGGATCCAGATGCCCGGGATCCCGACGGGATGACGATGCGGGACTTCTGCCTGAAGAACGACCGCCGCCTCCTGGCCGATCTGGTCGGAGGACAGGGAAAACGAAAAGATTGATTCGAATATGAAAAATTATAATATCATTATGATTATAACGGCGTTTTTCATAGCCGCCGTGACGGCTCATGCCCTGAAGCCGACGGAAAGCGAAACGGCCGAACACCGCTGCCAGAGTCTCGTGGTGGAACTCGGCCAGCGGCTCGAAGAGCTGGGAGATGCCGAACTGGAAAGCCTGGCCGGGGCGCGTCGGGGTTTGCTGCCCATCGACGGCAGGGTGCTTGCCCGGCTCATGAAACGCGACCCCTCATCCCGGGACGAAGCGCTCTACGACCAGATTCCGCGGATGGAAGCGGGGATCTCGCACTGCCGGTATCTCTGCGTCTTCAACCTCGACCGCCCGAAAGGGGAGTCGAGGCTTTTCCTGCTGGACACGAGCCATGGGGTGCATTACGACGCCCTGCGCACCCGGTTTGACACGCCGAGCCCGCGGGGCTTGTTCCGCCAGGTGTGTGGGCTGATGGGAACCCCCGAAGCCTACGAGACCGCTTCCTCCACCTTCCTCGCCGAGACGGAGCGGGAGATAAAGCGCACCCTGGCCCGTGCCCGCGACACCGGGGTCATCTGGTATCTGGCCCGATTCTGGTATCTCCTGCTGTTAGCCGGGTTTCTCGATTTCTGGCTGTTCGATCTCGGGGCGATGAAAGGCGAATGGCCGGCGGTGAAACTCTACCTGCTGGGTCTGTATCTGACGGGTATCGCCATCTCCCTGTCCATCGTGATGATCCAATTCACCGGGGTGCCCCTTCCCGATGTGCGTTCTTACATCCTCGCGGGGCCGGACGCCTGCCCAGATGAAATCCATCTGCTGGGAGATGTCATCCAGACCCTGGCGTTCGCCTGGTGGCCGGTTTCCGCCGTGGCCGTGTTCCTCGCCGGCAGATACGGCAGCTCCCCGCTGATCCCGCTTGCCTACGTGATCGCAGCCCCCGTGGGCCTCGCCATGTCCGAAAGCCCGTTCGGCGGCACCCAGAAAGTCGCGTTTCCGGTCGTGGGAATCGCGCTCGTGTTCTTCTACGGCATCTATATCAAGATGGCTTACAAAAGCGGTCGCAATACAGACGTTTCACCGCCCCCGGAGGCGGAGGGACTCGATTGACAATCCCTGTGGTATTCCGTATCCTATCGCACCGGTTTCCGAAGGGTGCCAGCCGGTGCCATCCGGAAAACGAGTTCGGTGCAAACGGGAGTACAGAAGGTGACAATCCTTTCGGCATCCTGTGTGCGAATGGCAAAACAAGCCTTTCTGCTTGTTCTGGCCTGTGGACTCGGCCTCGAGAGCCAGGCCCTCGACCTCGCAGGGTTGCTCGAAACGGCGGAGCAGCGGAACCTGGGACTGCGCATGTCCCGACTCCTGGCCGAAGAGCAGGCCCTCGATGAGAAGCGGGCGGCGAACCTCCTCGTTCCGGATGTGACGGGCCAGATGGCGCATCAGCGCCAGGTCTACGTCGACTCGACACCTGCCGCGTTTTTCGGGTCTCAGTATCACACGAATCTGCTTTCCCTGCAGGTGGCCCAGGGTTACCCCGGCCTCGGGAAGATGCCTGCGCTGCAGAAGGAGATCGCGGAACTGCGGAGCCGCCTGCGCCGGGTCGATGTCGATCGGGCTGCGTCGGCTCTGCGGGGCCGGATCGTCACGCTGTTCTTTGATCTGCTCGAGGAACAGCAGCTTGCCCAGGTCGACGAGATCAATATTTTCCTCCTCGGCAAGCTGCTCGAGGTGGCCCGGATCAATCAGGAGGTTGGCCTTGCTCTTCCCAACGACATTCTGCGCATCGAGACCCAGAAGGCGAACATCGAGTCCTCGCTGACCAGCCGGAAAGCCCAGCAGGAGAGGTATCGTCTTGATCTGGCCTATCTGCTCGACCTGCCTCCGGCCTCCCTGACGGTCGATCTTCCTCCCGGAATCATCTTCCCGCTCGAGACCCCGGTGCTGGAAACATTCGAACGGGCCATGCAGGAAAAGGATGCCGACCTGGAACTCGCACGGATCGACACCGACCTGTTCCGGCGTCTCCGGCGCGCGGCCGGGCTTGCGGAACAGCCGACGATTTCCGTGGGTGGAAAATATAATGTAACGAATACAAGTATCGGGAAGACGAATATCGCCCGGGACTACGCCGTCCAGGTGGCGGTCGATTTTCCCGTGTTCGATGCCGGGGATCTGAAGAACGAGACGAAGCGGGCGGAGAAGGCGGTCGACCGCGCGGATCTCGCTCTGGCGGATCTGTCCTGTGCCAAGCGGACGGCCCTACTGAAGGCCCTGACCGAGTATGGCGAGATGGCCCCGAAACTCCAGTTCGCCGCGAAAGCTCTCGAACAGAGCCGCGAGAACATGCGGATGGTCATGACGCGATACCAGCACGGGGATGCCGCGATCGTCGAGCTGATCGATGCTCAGATCACAATGAGTGAGGCGGCCCAGAACTCTGTCCGCATTCATCGTGACGAGCGGGTGCGGCTCGCCGCACTGTATGAGCTCGCCCGCGATCTTGACCGGCAGCGGCGGCTCGACCGGGGCGCCGAGAATGCCCGGGTGCTCGAGCTTCCCGATGGCATCGATCTCGGTGAGCCGGGCTCTGCCGGCGTCGAGGCCCTTCCGCAGGGCAACCCTCTCGAACCTTTTGAAGAGGCCCTTTCCGAGGCGCTTCGGTTTGGTGACGGAACACCCGTCGCCGTCATCCGGAAGCTGACCGATCTTGCCGGCCGGCTCGACAGGCTCGGCTCCGGTGGATTCTGAACGGGGGGAACAGATGAAACAGATGCTTCGCCGACTGCTGTTCGTGCTTGTCATCGCCAGCACCGCTTTGCCAGCGTTCGCGCAAGCGCCGGTCACGGTCGCCACGTCCCTCGTCAGAACCGGTCCGATCCGGGAATTCATCGCAGTTTCGGGGCAGGTGAAGCCGTTCGAGGAGGCCTGGATTACCCCCGACGTGACAGGGCGGGTAGCGAAAATCCTTGCCGAAAATGGCCAGCCGGTCAAGGCCGGTGCCCCGGTCATCCTGCTGGATGTGGAACGGCTGGCGCTGGCCGTGCGGATGTCCGAAGCGGGACTCCGGCGGGCCGAAGCGGAGCTAAAGGAAAAGAAGAAGGATTTCGAACGCCGCGCGATCCTGATGGAGAAAAAGGTGCTCAACGAAAAGGCGTTCGACGAAGCCGAAGCCGAGGCCGCGAAAGCCGAGATCGCCGTCCAGAGCCAGAAGGCGGCGCTCGATCTCGACCGGCTGAACCTGGAGCGGGCGACGATCCGGGCCCCGATCGGCGGCTTTTTCGCCAGCCGCGACGTGTTCCTCAACCAGAGTGTTTCCCCCGGCATGCGGCTGGGGAAGGTGATCGATATCGGCCGTGTGTATATCGACGTAAAGGTCCCTGAGAATCAGATCAACCGCATCACCATCGGCCAGAAGGCGGCTGTGAACGGCTCACATACTGGCTCGGTCGCGTTCATCGACCCATATGGCGACGAGTCGCGCTCGTTCCTCGTCCGCATTCTCGTCGATAATGCTGATCTGAAGCTGAAGCCGAACATGTTCGTGACCGGCCAGATCGTCCTGAAGGAGTTTGCGGATGTTCCGCTGATCCCGATCGATGCGCTGACCGGCCCCGCCGACGCCCCCGTGATCTATACCGTTCGAAATAACAAGGCGGTCCGCGTGCCGGTCACCCCGATCGCCCGGGAGAAAGACTGGTGCGCTGCCCGCGAGATCGGGGCCGGTGAGACGATCGTGACGGTCGGGGCCGAAAACCTCGCGGATGGTACTCCGGTGACGGTGGCGGCTTCCCCCGAGGCGCCTTCCGCCGGAGTTGCGTCGGCGGCGGCAGCACCCGCCACGGGGCGCTGAGCCTCGGGAGCGGCTTCCTATGGATCTTCCACGCATCTCCGTCGAACGCCCCATCACGATCAGCATGGTCATGGTTTGCGCCATGCTCCTCGGCCTCGGTGCCCTGTATGGCCTGAGCGTCGATCTGTTCCCGAATATCGATTTCCCGCTCGCCTTCATCGAAACCCCGTATCCGGGCGTAGATCCGGCCGAGATGGAGAACATTGTCACGCGCAAGATCGAAGAGGAGGTGAACACGGTCGAGAACATCAAGCGTGTCACCTCCTACTCGTTCGAGGGCTACTCCTGGATCATGATCGAGTTCAACTGGGGAACCGACATCGACCTGGCCGCCGTCGACCTGCGCGAGAAGGTGGATATCGCCAAGCGCAAACTCCCCCGCGACATCGAGCAGGTGACGGTTGCCAAGCTGGACATCAACGCCCAGGCCATACTGAACGTCTCGATGGGCGGCGAGCTCGATCTGAAAACCCTGCGCCGCATCGCAGACAAGGAGGTCAAGCCGGCCTTCGAGCGCGTCCCCGGCGTGGCCAACGTCGAGGTGTTCGGTGGCCTCGAGCGTGAGATCCGGGTGAAGGTGAATCCCGACCGGCTGAAGGCCTTCCGGCTCACGATCAACGATGTGATCGGCGCCGTCACGCGCGATAACCAGAACACCCCGGTCGGCAACATCACCGAGGGAAACTTCAAGTATCTCGTCCGCTCCGAGGGCGAGGTGCGCACCCCGCGCGACCTCGGTGGCATCGTCGTCAGAAACGTCGATGGCCGGCCCGTCTACCTTTCCGAGATTGCCCGCGTCGAGGACGGGTACAAGGAAATCGAGTCGATTTCCCGCCTGAACGGAAAGCCGGCTGTCACGCTGTCGCTCAAAAAAGAGGCCGGCGCGAACCCCGTCGAGATTTCTGATGCCGTCAAAAAGCTGCTGCCGAAGCTCGAGAGGGAGTATAAGAATAAAATAACGCTATCAATAGGAAACGACAGTTCCGAGTTCATCCGCGACTCGATCCAGATGGTCAAGGATAACGCGACGACGGGCGCTGTGCTGGCGATCATCGTGTTGTTCCTGTTCCTCAAAAACCTGCGTTCGACCTTCATCATCGGGATCGGCATCCCCCTGGCCGTCATCAGCACCTTCGCGATGATGATGCTCAAGAGAGGCATGACCCTCAACCTGATGACGCTCGGCGGCTTGGCGCTGGGCATCGGCATGATCGTCGACAACTCCGTCGTCGTTCTCGAGAATATCTACCGCCTGCTTGTCGAGCGCGGCGAGAAGGATCGCAAGGAGATCGCGATCGAGGGCGCGAACGAGATGTATCTGGCCATCATGGCCTCGACCCTCACCACGGTCGTCGTGTTTGTCCCGATCGCGTTCGTGCCCGGCGTCGTCGGCGAGATCTTCGCCAACATGTCGGCGACTATCGTCTACTCGCTGCTGGCATCGTTCGTCGTGGCCATCACGGTCGTTCCCCTGCTATGCGCCTATGGGCTGAAGATCGGGAAAACGCCGCGGGAGCCGCTGATGGATCTGATCAAGCGGTTCTACGCTGCCGTCCTTGGTTGGATCCTGGCCCGGGCCTGGCGGCGGTGGGCGTATTTCTTCCTGATGGTTTTCGTGTTCTGGAAATCCTTCGCATTCATGCCGGCGCTCGAATTCTTCCCCAAGATGGACCGTGGCACATTCGTCCTGCATTTCGAGGCCCCCGAGGGCACCTCGGTCGAAAAGATCGATGGTATAGCGAAAACGATGGAAGACAAGCTCCGGCTCGTTCCCGAAATCGAGAAGATCATCACCAACCTGAAACTTGGCGAGGGGGACATCACCGTCGTGCTCCTGCCGAAGGAAAAACGCACCCGCACCACCAACGATGTCGTTCGTGAGCTGCGCCCGGTGATCGCCGGCATTCCCGGTCCGCGCACATTCGCCTTCAACGAGCCGAAAATGGGCGGCCCGGAAGGCGGCAAGCCTGTCCAGATCGAGGTGAGTGGCGACGAGTTTCGTGTTGTCGAGGCGCTCTGCCTCGAGATCGCCGAGAAGATCAAGGGCGTCCCCGGTCTCAAGGATCTCGACAGCGGCGTCAAGGCCGGCCGGCCAGAGATCAAGGTCGAGTTCGACCGCACCCGCCTCGGGGACCTCAAGCTCGACCTCGGAACCGTCGCCGGCATGGTTCGCTCCTACGTCTACGGCACGATCGCCGGCCAGTATAAGGAAGACAACGAGGAATACGACATCCGCGTCGAGGCCGCCGACGACGTGAAGAACCGCATCGACGCCTTCCGGCGCCTCGAGCTGAATGTGGACGAGTCGACGAGCATCAATCTGGCCCAGGTCGCGAATGTCTTTGAGGGGCGCGGGTACACCCGCATCGAGCGCAAGAACCTCAAACGCATCGTCAAGGTCCAGGCTGACATCGAAAACCGGCCGCTCCAGGCCGTCATCCAGGACGTCGCGAAGATCCTGAAGGACGTGAAGCTGCCTCCAGGTTGTGAGATCTCGTTCGGCGGCGACGAGGAGGAGCGCGTCGAGGCGTTCCGCAACCTCGGCATCGCCCTCTTCGCTTCGGTACTGCTTGTCTACATGATCATGGCCAGCCAGTTCGAATCCCTCGCGTATCCTTTCATCATTATGTTCACGATCCCGCTCTCGATCATCGGCGTCATCCTCTTCCTCAACCTCTACGGGTTCGCGTTCTCGATCACGGCCATGATCGGCGTCATCATGCTCGCGGGGATCGCCGTCAACAACGGCATCATCCTGATCGACAACATCATCGAACGCCGCAAGGCGCATGATATCAGTCGGGAACAGGCCGCCCTCGAGTCCGGCATCGTGCGCATCCGCCCGATCCTGATGACGGTGCTCACGACCATCCTCGGCATGCTGCCCCTCTCGTTCGGCATCGGTGCCGGCGCCGACTTCTATCAGCCGCTTGCGATAACGGTCATTGGCGGCTTCTTCGTCTCGACCGTCCTGACCCTGACCTACGTGCCTGTCGTGTACTGCATCGTGGACGGAATCGTCACGTCGGTGAAATCCTTCCTGAGCCGCTTCGTCTGAGCCCCGTCGATCCGTTGACCCGGGGGGATCATTCCGAAAATTCGCTTTTGGAAGGGGTCTTGAAGTTTTACCTGATGCCAGGATATAATCCGGCATCATGCATATTCCGGATGGATTCCTCGATCTGAAAACGGCCGCGACGACCGGCGTGCTCGCCGCGGTCGGCCTGTATGCCGGGCGGCGTGTCTCGAGATCGCCCGGGCTGGACACCGGGGCACGGCGCGCTTCCCTGCTTGGCATGGCGGCGGCGTTCGTCTTCGCGGCCCAGATGATCAATTTCCCCGTCGTGGGCGGAACGAGCGGCCATCTGATTGGCGGCGTGCTGATCGCGATCCTGCTTGGTCCCCTGGCGGCCGTCACGGTGATGACCGCGGTGGTGCTCGTCCAGTGTCTCTTGTTCGCTGACGGCGGCATCACGGCTCTCGGAGCGAACCTGTTCAACATGGCGCTCGTCGCTCCGCTGGGCGGCCACCTTGTCTGGGCCCTGCTGCAGCGGATCGGCACCGTCGCCAGGAACGATGTGGCATCGGCTGTCGCGGCTGGAATTGCCGGCTGGGCGGGAACGATGCTTGCGGCGCTCACGTGCGCTGGCCAGCTTGCTGTCTCCGGCATGGCTCCCTGGGGCCTCGTCGTGCCGGCAATGGCCGGGATTCATGCCCTGATCGGGCTGGGGGAGGGGATCGTCACCGGCCTCGTCGTCCACTCGATTCGGCGCCGGAAGATGCTGGTGCCGTCGGTGTCCGGATTCGATGAGGAAGGCGCGTCGGGGCTGCTCGGCGTGGGGTTCGTTACTCTGGCCGGGGTCGCTCTGTTCGTATCCCCCTGGGCCTGCGCCTGGCCGGACGGCCTCGAATCCGTTGCAGGGCGTCTCGGATTCGGGGTGCGCGCGATCGAACCGATGGTGGCCGGCATTTGCCCGGATTACGCCGTTCCCGCCCTCGGTTCGGCCTGGGGAACGATCGCTTCCGGGGTGCTCGGTGCCGTGACCACGGCGATGCTCGTTCTCGGAGTGGGCCGACTGACGGCCCGCATGCGCTCCGTCGCTGCACCCGACACCTGATTCAGGGCCGGCTTCCGCGATGAGCGTCGGTTCCGTACCGGTCGGTCTCCGTCTGGCGTCTGCCGCTCTTGCGATCCTTCTGCTGTTCGCCATTCCCGGGCCGGTTTCTCCAGGACATGCCGTATATGCGGCGCTCTTGTTTGCCGGCTTCCGTGTTTCGGATACCACGCTTGCGAGGCGATCGAGAGGCGGCTGGGTCGCTCTCGTGATTCTCTCCGGCGCCGTAATACGCGGCTGGATCGCAGGGGATCTCTTTGCCGGCCTTGAGACTGCTGTCCGCGGCCTGCTCGCTCTTGGCACCCTGTTGTTGCTTGCGGCCCATCTCCCGCCCGCCGTATTCGCACGCTGGATGCGCGATCGGGGTGCTCCGGCGGATCTCGTAGGCACAATGCTGCTGCTGCTCCGGTACGGCGACCTCCTGCGCCAGGAGGCATTCCGTCTCGAACGGGCGCGGGGTGCCCGAAGTTTTTCGAGGGTGGCCGAAGCCTCATGGACGGCGAAAAGCAGCCTGGTCGGCGCGCTGTTTGCGCGAGCTGTCGCGCGGGCCGAACGGGTCTATCGGGCCATGCTGGCAAGAGGCTGGCAATGACCGGCGGAGCTCTCAGCCTCCGGAATCTCCGCTTCGCCTGGCCTTGCGGCCGCCGGGTGCTGGATGATATATCATTTGATATACACCCTGGAGAACGGGTGGCTCTCATTGGCCCGAACGGCGCCGGCAAATCGACCCTTCTGCTCCATCTGAACGGCCTTCTGCCCGATGGGAAGCCCGCTGACGGGGCGATTGAGGTCGACAGTCTCCTCGTGGCTGCGCCCCATCTTGGCGAGATCCGTCGCCGTGTTGGTATCGTGTTCCAGGATCCCGACGATCAGTTGTTCTGCGAAACGGTTGGCGAGGATGTCGCCTACGGTCCGCGTCAGCTTGGCCGAAACAGAGCCGCTCCGGATGTGGAGGGCGCTGTGGCGCGTGCGTTGGCGGCCGTCGGCCTCGAATCGCTGGCCGACCGGCCTGTGAACGAACTGAGCCGCGGGGAGAAGCGTCGTGTCGCCATCGCAGGGGTGCTCGCCTGCGATCCGTCGATCCTGCTGCTCGACGAACCCACGGGCGATCTCGATCCGCGGGGTCGCCGGCAGTTGACTGGAATCCTGAAATCCCTCACCCAGACCCTGGTGATCGTGACCCACGAACTGGAATGGGTGAGCGATCTGTGTTCCCGGGCAATCCTGATCGACGACGGCCGCATCGTCGCCGACGGCCCGATCGCCCCCATCCTCGCCGACGAGCCTCTGATGCTCGCCCATGGCCTTGAACGTCCCGCCTCTTTCGGCCGATAGAAATATATGATTAAATATTTCTGAAGCGCGCAGTCTCGCAAACAGGGCGGAGGCTCGGTATCAAGCCGGGAAAACATTCGGGACGGTCACGAGGGGAAGCCGTATCGGATGGTGGTGATTCTTCCCCTCCAATAAGGCTTCGGGCCCTCTGGAAGGAGCCAGGATACTTCACCCTCGAGCGGAATGAGAATGTCGTTTCTGACCTCGTAGCTGCTCCACCGGCCCTCCCAGGGTGTGGGCACGATCCTGCCGCCCACCGCCCGCCCTCGGGCTTCGGCTCTGACAGAAGCGATCGGCCCGGCGTCGTGAAAACGGAACAGCAGCGTCACCGCTGTCGATTCATCGGCCAGTGTTGCCCGTGCGGAGCTGCCATCCACGGCCTCCCATCGGACACCCTGAGATGGCAGCAGCGCTGTCGGATACCAGGCGGTCTCTGCAAGGAAGCGCATCAATTCCCCTTCGGCCATCGAGGGTGTGCCGCGCATTTCCGCCAGAGGCAGGAGACCAAGGAGAGCCGCATGGAGAACGCCTTCCCCGGCGACGTAGGCATCGTGAACATGGACGGGAATGCCCGGTATCATTGCAATCCGGGCATCCCATACGAAGCCTGGCCGAAGGGTGACGACCCGCTGTGTCGAGTGAAAGGGGCTCCACTGCTCTCCAGTTTCAGCCGCGTTGAATGTGCCGGCGTGTTCGATAAAAGCGTCACCGATAACAGGCTGACCGGGTTTGAGGACCGCCCGGAAAAACCGTTGAACCGGTGCCGGCAGACCGACCAGTTCGGCGGGATCGAATCCAGCTCGGAGGGAGGGCCGCTGGCCGGCTTCGAGCTTGTCGAGAAGCGATCGGGTAGCTGATTTCCAGCGCATGGCACCGTATCGCCACAGGAGGGCAATGCCGGCGATCAGAAGGAGAATCGCAAAAGCGAATCCCTTCCTGCGCCACGACGAGGCTGTGGGGAGGGAGAGAGGAGGGGTTGGAATCTGCATGCGCGAATTATCTGAGCCTCTTGTCGAAGGTGAAGCGGAGGCGGCTGTGGAATTTCGTGTCCAGCTCGCCTTTGAGGCCGGTTTTGGTGACCAGCAGACTCACGATGGTGTCGGCGAGCTCGGGAATTCCGATGACATGCAGATCCTCGACGCCCTGGATGGTGTCGGATTTCTGGACGAGGACCAGGTCGGTGAGAGACGAACTTCGGAATATGTTTTCATATACTTCGCGAATTTCGGTAGCCGGCGACGTGCAGAAATCGGTGGGCAGTTCGATGGTCGCGGCACAGGCAAGGGCTCCGTTCCGGCGATGGTGATACTGGCGCATGTGCAGGCGGGCATCGAAGGTCTGGCTGCCGACGGAAAACTGCAGCACGGCTGGCGGGCTGTACAGCCAGAACTCAAGAAGACGGGCAGGCAGTTTCCGGTCGCCAAGCTTCAGAAAGCCGCTGTAATTCCGCGTCTTCACGGGTGCGCGAAGACGGGACGGGGCGGCATTCCGCGACACCAGCCGGCCCTGGAGAGGGTGGCCGGTGTCAACGAAAGTCCAGGTATTGGCATAGATGTCTTTCCGATAGTAGCCCGTATGACCTTCCGTATCCTGTCCCTCGACACGGAGCTCGAAGGAGCCGTTCCCCTCGCCGGTCTGCAGGATCGTGATCAGATCCGTGATCGTGCCGGGAACATCGGGCTGGTGCCGCCAGTCTTCCGGGGGCAGACTCCGCGTGCGGTTGCGCCTGGTCTCGCTGCGCCGCTCGCGCTTGTAGGAGTAGGGAAGGACAGGGTTCTGGCCGGAGGTGTCGAAATCATAGAGCCTGGTGTACATTTCGCCGGCCTCGCTGATGAGGAACAGCGTCGAGCCGCTCACGCTCATGTTCGAAGCGATGAACGTGCCTTTTCCGGGCGTGTCGACCATGTGCGTGAATGCGGGCGGTAGCCACGGGTCTGCATACCAGATCGTATGACCGTCCCGGGCCAGCAGATACAGGGTGGTCACGCCCGCGCTGACATTGTGCTGGTTCCCGTCGATGTCGGCATAGTATTTCATGGCGTTGCCGCGATGGGAGATCCCGAACGCGCGGACATCAACTGGCATGAGAAGAGGTTTCGCGAAAGGAAGCACCGAAAAATGGTCTTTCCATTTCCAGTTGTATGTCTTCGTATAGTATATGACATTTTTATCGGAGACGGCGATGAGGTTGTCGCCATCGGCAGATACCGCCGAGATCCTGCCGACGTCCCCGAACGGGGCTTTGCCCGGGGATTCCGAAGGAAGGCCGGTATCGTTCAGGAGATGCCAGCTGCCCTCTTCCGCGCCGGCCGATGTCGAGCGGGCCCAGATCAGGCCATCCCTCACCGCGAACTCGAACTTGTGGGTGAACGTCTGGAGCGGAGTTTTTAGGAATATCCCGTTCGCCGAGTCCGGAGCCGAAGGCCCGACGGCGGCAGCAATCTGCACGCTGGCAAGGAACAGACCGCAGATCACGAGAAAAACGCTGAGCCGGCGGGCGGTGGGCTGGATCTTCTGCACCTTCATCCCGGGTTCTCCCTTCGGGGACGAGATTTTGCCTTTTCTCCATCCTATCATGGCGGGGCCAGGCCACATACTCTCCCCGTGCTCGATCTCGAGCAGATCCACAACGGGGGGCTGCCGATGCTGGACTAGGAGGCGCCGACGGTGATGGGGCCGGGCGCGGTGAACTCGTCCATGTCTTTCGCGATGAGGGCGCGGGCTTCGAGCGGGCCCAGGTCATGGTGGTGCATGTACCCGACGGAAGTCTCCTCGCTGTCTTTGGGGAGCGCTTCCAGCATACGTGGCAGCATGGCGCACAGGCGCAGCAGGTCCTGTGTGCAGCGGATATGCTTCCGGGCAATCCCGAACACGGTCGGGATCAGGGCCTGCATCGACAGCTGCCGGTCGCTGTAGCCGAAGTGATGGCTATAGAGGGTGCCGAGAGCGAACAGGGTGGCCTGGAGCTCGGTTTCCGTCGTCACCACCGGGCAGATGAACTCCTGAAGATGTCGGTATTTGCCGAGCCGGTCTGGCAGACCGGGAAGAGGCGGCCTGGAGAGGACGTGGGGAAGCGGCCGCTTCGGGCTCATCCGGATGGTGTTCACGATCTCCTCGTAGACTTCCCGTTCCGTCTGCTTTTCCCAGCTTTTCTGTTTCTGGCGGAAGAGATGCGCAAGAAGCTCGTCATCGGTTCCGAGCGTGCCGCTGCGCTGGCCACTGAGATCGTCGATTTCCATGGTATAGCAGGGCGGATTCCGTTCCGGGGACCAGAAAATTCTGGAGGAGCCTTCCCGATCCCCCGTTTCGAAGGTGTGGCCGGCCCTGAACTGTTCGATGATTGTCTTCCGCAGCTGCCGGACTCTGGCTGCATCAGGACTTGCCGCATAGGCGGCTGCGGCATCCGCCTCCGGATCGATGAGTTTCGCGATGGCGAGGGCCTGTTTCGCCAGGGCGATCTGGTAGGCCGTCCGCCCGGAACCATCGGGGGTTGCCAGGGTTGCCCCATGCTTCACCAGCGCCTCGACGACGTCGCGCTTCTCGGACTGGACGGCAAGATGCAGGGGCGTGTCGCCTTTCCCGTTCATGAGATCCGGGTGTGCGCCATGCCCGAGCAGACATGCGGCGGAGGCGCCGTTTCCGCATCCCATCGAACCGGCGACGATGTGCAGCGGGGTGTTGCCCTCCTTGTTCTGCGTGTTCGCGTCGGCTTTGCGGGCGAGCAGCAACGGCATCATCGTGGCCGCATCCGGGAACCGGGCGAGGATGTGCAGGGCCGTGTTCCCCTGCTCATCCGCCGGGGTGGGATCGGCACCACGTTCGAGCAGAAGGGCGATTCCCTCGGGCTTCGGACTGCCGGAACAGTATTCCATGAGGGCCGACGAGCCCCAGGCCGTGCGGGCATCAACCCGTGCCCCGTGATCGAGCATCTGCCGCAGATCCTCGGTATCGAGCCAGCGGATGGCGTTGAGCCAGACCGTTTTCACGGGCCGACCCTCCGAATAATACGGCTCGTTGGGATCCGCTCCGTGTTCGAGAAAGATCCTCATCAGCTCCCCTCGGGCTTTTGGCATCAGCAGCATGAATGCCGAGCAGCCATTGCCGTCACGCGCCTTCACGTCGGCACCTCTCTGGATGAGCTCGGGGAGGCGCATGAAAAGCGGGTCGCTTCCCTCGGCATAGCAGGCGTCGAGCAGGCGCTCGTTCAGCTCCGCCCCAGAAAGACCATTGAACGAAGGGGAAGTGTTATAGCTAATGATATACGATACGAGAGCGTCGCGGGCCTGCTGACGTTGCCGGGCCTGCTCTTCCGGAGAGCCGTCCCCGTCTCGGAAGTGCATCATCACCTGACGGATCGATTCGACATCGTGCGGGATCCCGTTCGCGCGGAGCAGATTCCGGCAAGCATCGTACCGCTGGAGAAAACTGTCATCCAGCATCCGCTCGAAATCCGTGGCGGTCCCCATGATCTCCATGATCTTCTCCCTTGTGATGCATATTCCATCACGATACCATACCGCCCGATGTCTGAAATCTTCTGCGCGAGACAGGCAAACGGGCATCTTCCTGCCTGTTCCTGGGGCGTCGGGAAGAAGGCGAATCGATCCTCTGGAAGTCTCTCCCCCCAGATCTGAAGCGGATTCGATCACCTTGGCGGATGATAGTGGAAATCTATGCGGATGGTGCCTGACCGGGTATACTGTTCATGGGACCGGGCCGCCATGCCTGTCGATCGGCATGAGTGCCGCTGGCAAAGACGCCCGGGATACTCCTCTGACCGATACGGACAGAGGCTGGGAGATGCATCGTGGTGCCGGAATGGAAGAACGACGACCCGCGCGGGCCGGGAACCAGGGCGATGATACCGGGGTGGTGCCGATGGGCCGGAACCGCCCTGCTTACGGCGCTGGTTGGCCTGGCAAGCGGAGGTACGGGGGTGGCGGCTCAGGAAGCTGCGTTTCCGCCCGCCTGGGTTGAAAAACGGGCGCCGGCGCAGACGTTTGTCGAGTATGACCTCACCGATCTCCAGGGACAGCGCTGGAACAGCCGCGAACTCCGGGGGAAGCCCGTCGTCATCCTGACGGGGCACCGAGATATACGCTATGATATAAAAACATGGGCGCTCCGGCTTCGCGACGAGTTCGCCGATGCCGGCAGCATCACGCTGTTCTACGCCGTCAACCTCTCGCAGTTCCCCTGGACGACGGAACATGAGGATGCCGAGGCGTGGTGGATCGAGCAACGGTTCCCGATTCCCGTCGTTCTTGACTGGCATGGGCTGATCGGGCGGGCGCTGAAGATTGCTTACTCCACCCCGAATATCATTCTCCTCGATCGCGACAACCGTCTCGTCTATCACGGCACGGGGCCCTGCGAGGCCGTTTCCTGGGAGTATATCCGGAACATGATCCGCATGCTTCTCGCCGCCGGCGGCGAAAAGCCTCATCTCGGCCCCGGCAGACCCCCGGCGGCCCCATGAACGGAGGGAGAGGTCGATGAATGTCGGCGAACGCGCCCCGGAGTTCACACTGAACGATCAGGATGGAAAACCCGTTTCCCTGGCGGATTTCCGGGGAAAACAGACGGTCGTGGTATTCTTCTACCCGAAGGACGAGTCGCCGGTCTGTACGATCGAGGCCTGCGGCTTCCGCGATCTGACGCCTTCGTTCGCCGATGCCGGTGCCGCCGTGCTCGGCATCAGCTCCGACGATGCGGCGAAGCACAGGAAATTCGCGGACCAGTACCGGCTCTCCTTTCCGCTACTGGCCGACACGGACGGAGCGGTGCGGCGCGCGTTCGGGGTGCCCGCCACCCTGTGGCTGATCCCGGGCCGGGTGACTTACGTCATCGACCGCGACGGCATTGTGCGCATGATCTACGCCTCCCAGATGCGTGCCCAGCAGCACGTAGAACGCGCCCTCGAAGCCGCCCGCTCCCTCATCCCAAAAACCGGGTGAAAAAAGAACGGGACCGTTCGTGGAACGGTCCCGTGGGTGATCAAATTCTTCTCAGGAGAGGGCTTTGACCATCAGCTCGGCGACGCGGCGGCTGAAGCCGGCGGGGTCGGGGAGTTTGCTGCCCTCGGCGAGCAGGGCCTGGCCGTAGAGGAGTTCGGCGTAGTCAGCGATCCGGCTGTCATTCTTGTCGGCGGCGTAGATGCCGTTCAGCTTCTCGAGCAAGGGGTGGGTCGCATTCAGCTCGAGGATGCGCTTCACGGTTGGCACGTCCTTGCCAGTGGCCTTCAGCAGCGCTTCGAGCTGGGGCGTCATGTCATACTCGTTGCCGACGATGCAGGCGGGCGAGGTCGTCAGGCGGCTCGAGAGGCGCACTTCCTTCACGTGCTCGGAGAGCTTGCTCTGCAGGGTCTCGAGAAGCGGCTTCCAGGCCGTCTCTTTCTCCTTGCGGGTCTCCTCCTCTTTCTTGCGCTCCTCCTCGCTGCCAAGGTCGGCGACGCCCTTGGCGGCCGACTGGAACGTCTTGCCCTTGAACTCGTGTGCGAACTGGACCCACACCTCGTCAACGGGGTCGGTGAGCAGCAGCACTTCATAGCCCTTGGCCCGGAACGCCTCGAGATGCGGCGATGCCTCGGCCATCGCGCGGGTCTCGCCTGTCAGGTAATAGATGCTCTTCTGCTCGGGCTTCATGCGGCTCACATACTCGTCCATCGTGAACCAGTCGCTCGGCGAAAAGGTGCTCTGGAACAGACAGGCGTCGAACAGCCGGTCGCGGTCCTCGGGAACCTTGAACAGGCCCTCCTTCACGACGCGGCCGAACTCCTTCCAGAACTCGATGAACTTGTCGCGCTGCTCGGTGCGCATCGTCTTGAACGCGTCGAGCACCTTGCGGGTGATCGTCTTGCGGATGCCGGTGATGCGCCGGTCGTGCTGAAGTATTTCGCGAGATATATTGAGGGGCAGGTCCTCGGCGTCGACGACCCCGCGCACGAACCGCAGATACTCGGGCACGAGATCCTTGCAGTCGTGCATGATGAAGACCCGCTTGATATACAGGTTCACACCCCGTTCTGCATCAGGCATGTAGATGTCGTGGCCGGCCTTGGTCGGGATGTAGAGCAGCGAACGGAACTCGTTCGTCGTCCCCTCTGCCCGGAACATGACCCACTTGAGCGGGTCGTTCCAGTCGCGGCTGAGGTGCTTGTAGAACTCCTTGTGCTCTTCCTCGGTGATCTCCTTTTCGGGCCGCATCCAGATGGCTTTCATCGAGTTGAGCGTTGCGTCCTCGATCGTCGTCTCGTCCTTCGCATCCTTTCCCTCGCCGACCCGCTTGTGGCGCTCGACGCGCATTTTGATGGGGTAGGCGACGAAGTCGGAATACTTGCGCACGATGTCGCGGATCGTCCATTCGGTCGTGAAATCCTGCACCTCGTGGGACTCCTCATCCTCGCCGGCCTTCTCATCCTTCGTCTCGACCTTCAGGTGCAGCGTGACCGAGGTGCCCTGGTGATCCCGGGAAGCCTCGTCGATGCTGTAGGTGCCGTCGCCGGTCGATTCCCACCGCCAGGCCTTCTCTTCGCCCGCCTTGCGGCTGACGACGGTGACCCGGTCGGCCACCATGAAGCTTGAGTAGAAGCCGACGCCGAACTGGCCGATAAGCTCGGGGGGAAGCGCCTTATCCTTCGCTTCCTGCGCCAGCCGCAGGAATTCCTTCGTGCCCGACCGCGCGATCGTGCCCAGATACTCGACCAGCTCGTCGCGGTTCATGCCAACGCCGTTGTCGTGGATCGTGAGCGTGTTCTTCTCTTTGTCGGGCTCGAGGCGGATATGCAGATCCTCGGTCAGGCCGCGGAGTGCGTCCTTCGTGAGGGCTTCAAAGCGCAGTTTGTCGAGCGCGTCGGACGCGTTCGAGATCAGCTCGCGCAGGAAGATCTCCCGGTGGGAATACACCGAGTGGATCATCAGGTCGAGTAGTTGTCTGGCTTCGGTCTTGAATTCGTAGGTTTGTGCGGTTGCCATTCTGGATTCCTCCGGAAATGTGTAACTGAAGATATTGCATGCCAGGCAATGGAAGTGCCGGGCCGAAAGCCTGTTTCAGCCGATTCTGACCTCGACCTGCCGGGGCTGTTCTGTGGCGGCCCGGGGAAGCAGCAGGTGCAGGATGCCGTCCCTGATCTCAGCTCTGATTGCCGTTGCATCCACCATTCCGGGAAGCTCGAACATTCGGCTGAACCGGCCGGTCCGGCGCTCGTGGCGGTGCCAGGCCGTCTGGCCGGGCTGTGCGGCGGAGCGCCGGCCCGAGATCGTTAGCAGATTTCCATCCACTTGCACGTTCAGATCGGTGGGATTCACCCCCGGTATCGGCGCCTCGACGAGGAACGCCGTCTCGTTCTGGGACAGATTTATTTGGGGAAATACGCGCGCCGTGCGGGATTTCCATTCGAGCCCCGTCGGCCCGCGGCTCTGCGAGGCAGGGCCCGGTTCGTTTCCGTGCGCGTCGGGGTGTTTCGGCGTTTCATTCACGAATTTCCAGCGGTTCATCGGGTGTCTCCTTCGAGATGCGACACAGTCATCGAAAAATTAGCAACTTGCATGCCAGATAATGAAAAGCGGCATCCAATGCGGAAGGTCGCCTGCCTGAAAGGGGGGTGCGACGTCGCACCGGCTGTTACTTGAACTCGATCTCGAACGCGAGGCTGTTCGACCGGGACCCGTCGATCAGCATCCAGAGCAACATCTGATGCTTGCCCAGCGGGGCACTCGAAACCGTCGCGACGGGAAACGGAAGCTGGACGCGCCATGTTCCTTTCGTCGTTGCGCTTCCTACGCTGGTCGGGATCTCGATCGGCCGGCTGAACTCCTCGAGGAAGCTCGCGCCGCGCAGATCGGCCCGGATGCTCGCCGTCGCCGTTCCCGAACTGACGATGCCAATCGGGCCGGGGTCGGCGACCGTGCTCGCGAGCGCCACAATGCCCGTGGCGAGATGGATCGGGGTCGCCGTCATCCACTGACAGGAGAGCGTCAGGATGCCGCCGTCGGCACGCTTGATCGTGTTGCCCGAAACGGTCAGGCTTGCGATCGTCGGGTAGAACCAGGTCGAAGTGGTTCCCCCCGTTGAGGCCGAGACAGGCGAGCCCTCGTCATCGCAGCCCGTCGAGAACAGTGTGGCGACGAGACTGCACGCAACGGCCAGCACAGCGAGCATCAGATGGATCGTGTGACGTTTCATGGGCCGTATCCTAATGCAAAATGGCCACTCATGTATAGCTTCTCAGGCCTTTTCCCCGGAGGAAAATTTGATTGTAACTTTGAGCCGGATGCGGGAAAAGTATATGATGAGTTCAACAAACGGGAGGTAGGTATGAACAGAAAATTCAGCGTCATGCTTGCGATGGCATGCATCGCCCTGGTTGTCTTGGCCATGCCCGGAGCTCTTCGGGCCGAATCGCCGCAGGCGATCCTGGAAGGGCACGAGCTTTCAAATCCGGACAAGCCGGCAGCGGGCGATTCCGCGGGCTCGGGCGTGTCTCCCCAGACAGCCGAGCAGATGGCAAAGACCATCTCTGGCCTCGAAGCCCTCGTCAAGAAATACGAGGACCTGATCAAGAAGCTCGAGGGCCAGGTGAAGGATGCCGAGGGCGGGGTCGCGGGGGAAGAGGGCACCGTCGAGGTGAACACCAGCCTGAACGTGCGCTCGAGCCCCTGGGGCTCGGTCATCGGTGGTCTGACCAACGGCATGAAGGTCAAGATCATCGGCAAGGAAGATCCCTGGTACAAGATTTCCTATCAGGGCAAAACGGCCTACGTGCATCAGAATTATATTTCCACTGCGAAGCAGCCTGCCGGCCAGGTGCCTGTCGTGTATCCGGCAGATTATGCAGGCGCGATCGTCGATGGAACACGGGCCAGCGGCCCCGGCTCGAGCTCGAGGTCAAGCACCAACGCAGCACCGCCGACCGGCGACCTCCAGACGCGCATCGTAAGCGCCGCCCAAGCCCTCGTCGGGATGCGCAACTTCCCATACGATCCGTTGACCAACGGCGGCAGACTCGGCTGTGCGCAGGTCGTTTCCACGGCCCTCAAGAATGCCGGCGTCATGAGCAAGATCGTGCTCAATGTCCACGGCGTCATGAATGACCTGCTGGCCAAGGGCTGGAAATACGTGCAGGTTCCGCCGTATCGTGCTGGCGACATCGTCACCTGGAAGACCTACGATGCCACGGGGGACGGCGTGATGGATGACGATTCGCACATTGGCATTGCCGTCGAGAGCGGGAACAATGTCCAGGTCATGAACAACTCCAGCTCGCAGCGGATGCCCCGGTTGTGTGCCGCCAATGCCATGACCCTCAGCCACGTGCTTCGCAAGGTCTGATCCCTTCTTAATATTCAGGAGTATATAATACTATGCGTCAGTTCATCGTTCTGATGTTCGCTGCACTGGTAGCTCTGCCTGCCTTCGGTCAGACCGAGCTTGCGCTGCCCTTCGGGGACGAACCCGGCAAGGTCGCCTACCTCAACTACAAGAACAACCCCGGCGTCGAGGATCCGCATCCTTGGGGCCCGCTCTCCTTCCGGAACGACGGCACGGATTTCTGGGTTGCCGACACCGTGGCGGGCCGCGTGTATCGGGTTGACCCCGCGGGGAAGGTGCTCGCCACGATTACCACCCGGAAAACCGGGAAAAACGCAGTTCTCGAGGATATCGCCCTCGTCCGGGACACGACCGGTGCCGTGTCTGGGGTCTGGGTTGCCGATGGCATGGAACAACAGGTCGTTCTGTATGGAACGGATGGCACCAAGCAGAAGACCTTGGGCAGTCCCGGCAGCGAACCCGGCCAGTTCGCCCAGATCGCCCGCATCGAAGCCGGGCGGTCGGGGCGGGTGTACGTCACCGACAAGGGCCGGCAGCGGATCATCATCTTCGGCCCGGATGGCAACGTCGTGCGCGAACTGCCCTGGCAATGGTCCGGTCTCTGTCTCGACAAGGATGAGAATCTCTACCATCTCGAATGGAACGACCAGGAAAAGCGTGTTCACCTGATCGCCGAAACGTTTGACGGGAAGCCCCTGCTGAACAAGGTTCTCGACCTCCCCCCGCATACGAATTCGGAGCTCTGGTTCATCACGCCTGGCGGCGAGGCGATCATCACCTACTCCCCCGACAACGCCCCCCTCCAGGCACTCAAGATGGCTCGTTGCACGCTCGATGGCGCGCTGGTCGCCATTCTCGACATCAAGTTGCCGATCGTCATGAACCGGTATCTCGAGCCGCTTGACGCCGAAAGCGTCTGGCTCGGCCAGGTCGACTATGAGAAGGCCCCCGAAGGCGCCTTCCGTGTTATCCCGTTCAGATACGGCACCAAGCCCGAAGGTTGATCGGCACCCATGTAAAAACCCCCCGAGGCAAGGAATCGCCCCGGGGGGTTTTTACATGCGGCTGTTGCCGCGAGGGAGTCTCAGAAGTTCAGCTCCATGCCTAGAAGGGTCTTCCTGCCGCTCCTATACGTGATTGGGTCCATCAGAAGGCCGGTCCTGTTCTGGGAATCCGATGCCTGGCTCAGGACGATCTCGTCCCTGTCCGCGAGGTTTTCGACGCTCAGGTAGAGGGAGCAGTCGTCCGATACGCGGCGGCGAAGATTGAGATTGAGGCAGGTTGAGGCGTCGACGCCTTCATACAGGGTGGCTTTTCCGGCAGAATCCAGGGTCTGGGTTGCCGGAGTCCTGCCCTGATGCTCGATGCTCAGCATGGCGCTATTTCTGTTCCGGTGAAGCAGGACGCCGCCCGTCATCCGGAATCCCGGTCTGGAAACGAGCCGCAGATCGTTCTTCGTGTCTTCCGCCCTGTCCAGCCGGGTGTAGCTCACCCAGCCATCGACCGTCTCGTTGATCTTTCCGTTGAGGCCGAGCTCCCAGCCATCGATCTTGGCTTTATCGATATTGATATAATACGAATCTTTCTTCTTCACGGCTCCAACACCAGGGACGGTGATGTCTGCGGCAGCGATGATCGAGGTGATTTTGTTGTCGATATCGGAAGTGAAGCGTGTGATATTGAATCCCCAGTTGTCGTTGAGCTGGTGGGACAGCCGCAGTTCGCGATTGTCTGCTTTCTCGGCTTCGAGACTCTCGTTGCCGAACACCTTGCTTCCTCGATACAGCTCCTGAAAGTTGGGAAACCGGAGGGTGTGACTGAAGCCCATGCCGATGCTCGACTTGCTGAAGATCTTGTAATCCGCTGCCGCCGACCAGGTGCTTTCCTTGTCCGACGCGAACGATTCGTCGCTTCTGGCGACCAGGTGCATGTCGAGCTTGTCGGTGGCATGGATCGAATCGCTGATGAAATACCCCTTCGTCTCGAGCCAGGTGTTGGCGACATTTGCTTTGACCGTGTGCCCGACATCCTTGATTTCCTGCTTCTGCCCGCCGATCGTCAGGTGATGTTTTCCGCCGACAGGGAAATTATACAGCGCTTCCGTCGTCTTCATGCGGACCGTCACATCTTCGGCGGAATTGATCGCCCCAGAGGCAATCGTCAGATTATAGTCAAAGAAATATTGCGTGCTGCTGAAATCCATGTAGGTGGCATGGCGCAGAATGAGGTTGCGTTCGTTGCCGAAATCCTTCTCAACGACGAAGTCGCGGTGCGACATGCGCCACGGCTCGAACTGCTCCTTGTAATTGGGAATGCTCAACATTCCGTCGCTGTCCAGAATGGTTGCCTTGAACACCCAGCCGTTGTCGGTTTCGACACGGCCCCGGTACATGAACATCTGGTTGTCCCACTTCGTCTCGCCGGTTCCGTAGGTTTTATAGTGCCTGGTGCCATCGTACCCGTCGAGAAACAGCCCCAGCAGATGTTCGTTGTTATGGGAAACACGACCATACGTGTACTCCTGATGGCGAGTTCCTTCGGAGCCGGCTTCCTGGGTGAACGTGACACCCTCGAGATCCTTTGCGGTGGGCAGCGTCAGGTTGATTGCGCCACCCATCCCGTTTGGTCCATAGATCAGCGAGGAGCCGCCGGGAATGATCGATGCTTTCTGAAGCCGCCGAAGGGGGAAGCCGGAGAGGGAACTGGCGCCGTTCCAGGGTGTGTTGACGGGGCAGCCGTCAATGAGCACCTTGGTCTGGTTGCTCTCGAACCCCCGCAGCTGCGGCGTGAAGACGGCGCCGAGAAGGCCGTTCCCGGGCGTGACGGAGGAATTGAGCGAACGGAGCAGTTCCACCGGATTACTTGTCGGCCTGTGAAGGATGAGATTCTGGGGTATCTCGTCTTGGGGACGCGTGATCAATCCCTGATACGTGGCCTTTTCGGCGTCGATCGTCAAGACCGGAAGGTTGTAGATCGCGTTGCCGCCCGTGCCAGCCGGCTGATCGGCTGTAATCGTTGTCGGAGTTGCGAGGGGAAAAACGTCGGTGGATGTCGGCCCTTCGGTTGCCGATGCCGCGAAGCCGATCGCGGAAAGACCCACGGATACTCCTGCCAGAATGACGCGAATCCAGGTGGTGCGTGCCGTGCGAATCAGGGAATGGGCCTGTCTGATACTCATGAGGGACTCCTTTGATCTGCGATTTCACCGGAGAAGATCGTGCAGGGATGCCTGTGCGTGGCAATAAGGCGAGCTCCTGCGGCAAAAAGAATACTACTAAATAGTATAAATTGCTACTAAAGCATTTGAAAATGAGAGTTTTGTACTGTCGGGTGTGGACCTTTTACGATGGTCCGTGATGTACCAGCCAGGGCTTCTTGAACATGCCGTATTGACAAAACCTGAGATAGAAAAGGGCAAAGCGGGTGATGCCGAAGACGAATCGAACTGGCTCTGTGTAGATAGTGGAATTCAGTTGCTGTTGGTTGTATATTTGTGAGGCGAAGGCTGTCGCGAAGAAAGGGGATGGCGCGATGACGAAAGTCGATGGATTTAGGGCGATCGTGGCTCGAAAGCCGATGCTTTTGGCCTTGTGCGCAGCCTGTGCCCTTATGGCCGTTCTGCCTCTGTTGGTTGTGGCCGATGGTTCGGGCAGGGCATCCCCGATGTTTTCCGAACATGGTCTCACTGTGACGGATGCGAGGGGGAAAGAGATTCGACTCCCGAATATCCCCCGACGGATCGTGATCGCGGGGAAAGCGTCGTTCATGGTGCTCGATGCCGTCTATCTCTTTCCCGATGCCTGGCCCCGCGTGATCGGGATGGTCAGGGAAGGCCAGGGGATGGATGCCTTCCTCGCCGCTGTCGATCCGGGATATGCGAGCAAGACGACCCTCGGCCGAGAGGCCGGTCCGGAACAGATCGCCGCCGCGAAGCCCGATGTGGTGCTGATGAAGAAGGCGAGCACAGAAAATCTCGGCCGTTCCCTCGAAGAAATCGGTATTCCGGTTGTATGCGTCGATTTCGAAACGCCGGCCCACTACGATCGCGATCTCGCGATTCTTGGCCGCCTTCTGGGACAGGAAAAGCGAGCGAATGAGCTGATCCGGCTGATCCACGAGATCACGTCTGGCATCGGCGCGAACATCGCCGGCCTGGATGAAGCCGGAAAGCCGAGAGTGTTGCTGTTGTATTATAGCAAGCGCGATGGAACTACCGCCTACAATGTCCCGCCGACATCATGGATGCAGACACTGCTCGTCAGGATGGCCGGCGGCCATCCCCTCTGGGAAGGTGTCGAGCTTGGTCAGGGCTGGACGAAGGTGGGGTTCGAGCAGATCGCCGCCTGGGATCCCGACCAGATATTCATTGTGTCGTATTTTACAGAATATCCTATAATAGGGAAAGAGCTGCTGGCCGACGAACGCTGGAAAACCCTCCGGGCCGTGCGGTCGAAAAACCTCTGGCTTTTTCCCGGCGACCTGCTCAGCTGGGACCAGCCGGACCCACGCTGGGTTCTCGGCCTGACATGGCTGGCGTCGAAGATTCATCCAGAGCTGTATCCCGGCCTCGACATGAAGAACGAGACAAGAGCATTTTTCAAGAACTTCTACGGCATCGAAGGGGAGGCTGTGGAAAAAAACATTCTGCCGGCTCTTCACGGTGACTTGTGACCGACAGACCCGCCGCCGGCGCCGTTGAGCCTGGATTGATGTCGAGCCCGTCATCGACCCGCACGATTCTCCTGCTCGGCGGCGGCCTTCTCCTCTTGCTCGTCTGTTCCCTGTTTCTCGGGCGGTATCCGGCTCCCTACGTTATGTCGCCCGAACTCCTGAGGACTGACGAAATGGCCTTGCGTCTTGTCTGGGGCTTGCGCCTCCCCCGACTGATCGCGGCTGCTCTTGTCGGGATGACGCTGGGGGCGGCGGGCACGGTATTCCAGACGATTTTCGCCAACCCGCTCGTCGAGCCGGGGTTCCTCGGTGTTTCGCCGGGCGCTGCGTTCGGCGCGGCCTTCTGCATCGTCTTCCTCGGGAACCAGGCGCTTCTGGTGCAGGGGTTCGCTGCATTTTTCGCCGTGGCGGGCCTACTGTTCTCCTACGCGCTCGCCATCCGCATGCGGTTCGGGGGCTGGCTCCTCCGCCTCGTCCTCGCCGGAATCGCCGTCTCGGCCCTGTTCTCGTCCGCGCTCGGCATCCTGAAATACCTGGCAGACCCTCTCAGCCAGCTACCCGAGATCACCTTCTGGCTGCTGGGCGGGCTGTGGAGCATCACCTGGGACCGCCTGCTCCCCATCCTGCCCGTGGTTCTTCTCGCGCTGGGCGTCCTGCTGCTCATGCGGTGGCGGCTGAACGCCCTCGGACTGGACGACACGACGGCTTTCTCGCTCGGCCTCGCCCCGGCCCGCGAACGTGCGGTGCTGTTGTTCGCGGCTGTCGCCGCTACGGCGGCGGTGGTTTCCATCGCCGGAATGATCGGCTGGGTGGGGCTCATCGTGCCGCATTTGGCTCGCAGATGCTTCGAGGCCGACTGCCGCAGCTCGATGCCGGCCGCGATGTTGATGGGCGGCATGCTGACCGTTCTCTGCGACGATATCGCGCGATGCGCCATGGCCGGCGAGATTCCGCTCGGCATTCTGACGTCGCTGGTCGGCGCCGGCGGCTTCATGGTCCTCATGACGAGCGGCGCACTGCACCGCGCGAAATGACGATGGATATCAAGAACGATGGATGACGGACTTCTGAGATTCGAGCGCGTGTCATTCGCCTATCCGGGCGGTGAACGTGAGGTTTCACGCGGAATCGACCTCGCGGTGGTTCCGGGAACCGTCACGGCGATTCTCGGTCCCAACGGAGCCGGCAAGACGACTCTGTTGAACCTTGCGCTGGGCTGGCTGCAGCCGCAGACCGGAATGGTCCGGTTCGAAGGCCGGTCCGTCACGGAATGGGGCCGTCGTGAGCTTGGCTGTCGCATGGCCCTCGTGCCGCAGCGAGAGAGCGCCGCCTTCGAACATACGGTCCTTGAGACGGTTCTGCTCGGCCGCTCCCCGCATCTTGGTTTGCTGGAAATGCCCGGCGACAGGGATGTCGAGATAGCCCTTGAGGCTATCGCGCGATGTGGCATCGTCTCGTTCGCTTCACGGCCTGTCGACTGCCTCAGCGGCGGGGAATTGCAGATGGTTCTGCTCGCCCGGGCTCTGGCCCAGGAGCCTTCGCTGCTCCTGCTGGACGAACCATTCTCGCATCTCGATCTTGCAAACAAGAGCCGACTGCTGCGGGTCATCCGGTCTCTCGTGCAGAAGGGGGTCACCATCATTCTGACCACGCACGAGCCCGAGATTGCCGCAGCCATTGCGACGCATCTCGTGCTGATGCGCGAGGGCCAGGTGCGGCGCGTTGGGCCGCTGGACGAGGTGCTGACGCCCCCCTTCCTGAGCGAAACCTACGGTATTCCGGTTGAGGTGCGCGAGGTGGATGGCAGGAAGGTCGTTCTGTGGTGCTGACCGGAAACGAGAGGAAACAACTATAACTATAGCTACTATATATGAATGTATAAAAAAGCGCAACCGCAATTGAAGACGGTGCCGAGGAACATCGTCCGGTTTCCGCAAAGGAGCATGCAGCATGAGACTCATCACGGTGGCGGGGCCCCCTTCGTCGGGAAAGACTTCGGTCATCCTGAAGCTGATTGGAACGCTGAATATGCCCGTCTCAGAGATCGGTGTCGTGAAGTTCGACTGCCTGACGTCATTCGATCACCTGCGCTACGAAGCGATGGGAATTCGCGTTGAGACAGGCTTTTCGGGGAGGGTCTGCCCCGATCATTATTTTGTCGGCAACATCGAAGCCGCCGTCGCGTGGGGCCTGAAATCTGGGTTCAGACTTATGGTGACGGAAAGCGCCGGACTGTGCAACCGCTGCTCGCCTTATCTGAAAGGGATTCTCGCTGTGTGCGTCATCGACAACCTGTCAGGTGTGAACACCCCTCGGAAAATCGGACCCATGCTGAAACTGGCCGACGTGGTGGTCGTCACAAAGGGCGATATCGTCTCCCAGGCGGAGCGCGAAGTGTTTTCCTTCAATATCAGGCAGGTGAACACTTCCGCGGCCATCATCTTCATGAATGGTATCACCGGCCAGGGGGCGACCATGCTCGAAAAGCACGTCCGGATCACGAAAGAGATCGAAGGCCTGCGCGATGTCAGACTGCGGTTCACGACGCCGGCGGCCGTCTGCTCCTACTGCACCGGCGAAATGCGGATCGGCGAGGAATACCAGATGGGGACCCTGAAGAAAATGGAGTTCAGACAGCCGTGACGCCCGAAAAATGCATGGAAATGGTGGTCACCATGCCGCTGCGTGCCATCCTGGAAGAGTATCCAGTCTGCAGAGATTTTTTCCTGAACCTGCGGATCGCTGATCTCGACTGGGAACTGACCCTCCTTCAGGCTCTGGAAACGGCGAATCCCGATGTGTTCGATGAATTCGGCCTCGACAAGGGAATGATTCTTCGCGACTTCTGCCGGTTTCTCGAAACGTTCGCGGCGGGAACGGAAGGTGCGGGAGAGGTTCGGTCCCTCACGATCGTCGGTGGCCACGGGAAAACCGGCGAATCCGAAATTCCGGAGCTGACCGTCTCGGTTGGGGATATCATCAGCATCGTTGGGCCGACGGGCTCTGGAAAAAGCAGACTGCTGGCCGATATCGAATGCCTGGCGGACGGGGACACGCCGACGGGGAGAAAGATCCTGATCGACGGCAGAACGTTGACGGACGATGAGCGCTTCGACAGGGCCGGGCGAATGGTCGCGCAGCTGTCGCAGAACATGAACTTCGTCATGGATCTGACGGTCCACGAATTTCTCGAGATGCATGCCGTGAGCAGACAGTCAAAGGATGTCGAAAAAACCGTCTCTCAATGCTTTGAATGCGCCACAAATCTCGCCGGGGAGCGATTCACCCGGGATACGAAGGTGACCCAGCTGAGCGGGGGGCAGTCGCGGGCTCTCATGATCGCGGACACCGCCTGTATGAGCTGTTCCCCCATCGTGCTGATCGACGAGATCGAAAATGCCGGCATCGACCGACGTCGCGCCGTCGAGCTTCTCGCGAAGAAGGAAAAGATCGTCTTTCTCGCAACCCACGATCCTTTGCTCGCGCTGAGTGCGCAGAAGCGGATCGTCATCAAAAACGGCGCCATCAGCAGGGTCATCGAAACATCCGGAGATGAACGGGAATGCCTCGGAACCATCGAAAAACTCGATGCGATCCTGTACCGGCTGCGAAACAGCCTCAGAGACGGGCAGGTCATCGGAAAACATATCATGGAAGGTATAGAATAACGACATGTGGAAACTGTATGACGACCTGATCGAAGGAATTCCCGAAGACTGGTTGGCCGAGGAAATCGTCCGGGGATGCGACTACGCCTATGTCAGAAGCCGAAACGGCCTCGGAATGGGCGAGTTTCTCCCCAACGCCTGGCGCGCTCCGCTGTCGCTGAAGAACCTCGAGGGAGCTTCGCTGCGAGAGGTTGCCGCCTGCATCAAGTCATGGAACTTTCCCGAGGCTTCCATCGGACTGGCCGCGATCAACGCCTACTACAACAATCCTGACGTGGCAAAAGCGTCGGGTGTGACGCTCAGTGACTCGAAACATGTGGAAGACAGGGTTTACGACCCGTTCATCATGTCGCAGAATGAGGTGCGGGGGAAAAAGGTGACGGTCGTCGGGCATTTCCCCTACCTCGAAACGCTGTTCGAGCCGGTGTGCGACCTGAGCATCATCGCGGGCGAGGTTCCGCTGGATGACGATTATCCGGCCACGGCGGCGGAGTATCTGCTTCCGGAAAGCGAGTATGTCTTCATCAGAAGCGCCGCCCTCGTCGACAAGACCATGCCCCGGCTCCTCGACCTCTCGAAACAGGCCGTGAAGGTGACGATCGTGGGCCCGGCGACGGTGCTTGCCCCCGTACTCTTCGATTACGGTGTCGCCGATCTGTCAGGATTCGTCGTCAAGGATCGCGATCGGGCCATGCGCCTCATCCGAGGGGCTGAAAACGGTAAGATCTTCACCACCGGCCAGAAGGTTGCGTTCAAAAGACAGGAATTCCAAAAAAAGCAGATGGGTTTACAAAATTAAAATAAATATATGAACACGGATGGAACTCTGAAAACCAGCGCCCGGAACGTCCTGAGGGGAAAAATACTGCAAGTCTCCGAAGGGGAGACAACCGCGAAGTGGTCATCGAGATCGCCCCGCTGGCCAGGGCATCCAGTGTCCTGGTTGGCATCGACGGAAACTGAGCGGCAACGATGACGGCTATCACCGCGCAGGAGCTGGTTCCCCCGGAGGGAAGGGACCAGCGCGTTTGGCCGCTGCTGACCCTGCTCGTCGGGCCAATCGACTCGGGAAAAACCAGCTTTTTGCGCCGCTGGTACCAGACCTGGCGATGGGGCGACGGCGTCCTTTCCGCAAAGCGGTTTGCTGATTCAACGCTGATCGGATACGACCTAGAGCGCCTTTCCACCGGTGAGATCTGCCCGTGGGCGAGGGTTGTGGGGGGGGAGCCGGCAGGCTGGCAGACCTGGCTTGCTATCGGCCCCTTCCGGATGCGGCGGGAAGGATATTGCTTCGTGGAGACGGCGGTCGATGAGGTGCTTGCCACACGGCAAGGCCCGATGATCCTCGACGAGGTTGGCCCGCTCGAACTGGCGGGAGAGGGATTTGCCCCGCTCCTGCAGCGACTGTTGGCCCTGCGGCAACCGACGCTCGCTGCTATCAGGGAGTCCTGCCTTTCGGAATTTCTTCTCCGTTTTCCGACGGAAGCCCCGCGGATCGTCCGATTCCAGGAGGCTGGTTGAGCAGCCCCATGGCGGCTCAATCACAGGTCAGATGGTGAGGCAGATCGATGTGCTCGATCTTGCCGGCTGCAGCAAGGGCTTTCGCCAGAGCCCGCGG
The DNA here is from genome assembly GCA_036567845.1 of Candidatus Ozemibacteraceae bacterium. Classification (GTDB taxonomy): domain Bacteria; phylum Muiribacteriota; class Ozemobacteria; order Ozemobacterales; family Ozemobacteraceae; genus MWAR01. The sequence continues at coordinate 33,244 of DATCTT010000265.1, forward strand.
CTCGAGAACGGGAAGCGCCGCCCGGGGGAACCAGCGCAGCTCTCTCATGCGTCTCGGTTGATCGGGAGTTTGTTCGGGGTCGTATCCGAGACGGGCTCTCCCTTTGAGCTTCGAAAATACGATGACAACCTCGAGAAGGCCGATCTCTGGAAACTCCTGAAGCGCCGCGATGCCGGCCGGCGTGCCTTGCAGCCCCGTTTCCTCGGCCAGTTCTCGCCGCGCGGCATCGATGAGCGATTCCCCCTTTTCGACGATGCCTCCGGGGAGAGCCCAGAAGTCGCGGCCCGTGCCCGGTGAAACATGCCTAATCAGCAGCAGGCGCCCGTTCCGGAGACACAGGCACCGAACGCACAGCCGAAAGGCGGGTGGAATCGGCACAGATTTCCGATGTGTTCGGGGCATGGTCACGCCTGTTCTCGTTCCCAGGTGAAGAGCGCCTGCGGAACCGGATACTGGAGGATGAACGCGCCGTCGCTTTTCACCAGCCGCTTCGAAAGGTGTTCCTCGAGGCGGGACAGGCGGTCGCGGTCTTCGGTGATGCCAAGGCGGTGCGCGAGCACCTGGACGCCTTCTTCGAGCGTCTGGAACGTCCAGAAGAACGGGCGGGGAAGAATCTCGAGGTTGGGCAGAATGCCGTGCCTGATCATGATGTGATACAGATAGGCGATGCGTTCGCGCCGGAACGTGGTTTCGGGGAGATCGAGGGCCTTCCGCATCGGAGGATCAGCCGGATAATCCGCGTGCGGAACGAGCACCATGCCGCGCCGGGCCGCATCACGCAGGCGGTCGATCGCCGTTCCCATATCGCAGATACCGTCTTCACGCAGCGCTGCAACCCCAAGAGCATTGAAACAGATCACGGTGTCGTAACCGGTCATGTTCCCGAGCTCATCTGACAGCCACCGCCCCACCTGGGTGTCGATGTTCCAATGCCCTTCTGCGAAGGCTTGCCGGCGCAACTCTTCGAGCATCGAAACGGAAAGGTCGAACGCCGTGACGCGGGCGACCCGCCGTGACAGCGGTATGGCAAATGTGCCGGGGCCTGCCCCCACGTCGAGAACGCGTTCATGCGGCTGCCATGTGAAGCGGTCGAGCAGGCTCTCGGCGAGGCGCCGCTGGTCGGGGTGATGGGCTTTGCGGGCAAATTCACCCGATCTGTCGTTCCAGAACGATCTCTGGTTCTTTTCGGCCGGTGTCGCGTCATTTATGTGCCAGGGGTGATTGTAGATGGCTTCCCAGTCGACATCTTGAAACGTGAGTGCAGGCTTCATGGGGCAGGATTCCTTGGAGGAGAGAATGTTGGAGAGAAATCATGGGTGATGATGTAATTGTCCCATGACACCTCGGATCAATGCTATTATATACTATTCTAGCATATCATGACGCAATCAGCTGCCTTTTCCTGAGAATCTGCGAGGCGCGGGCATAGGGGAGGATCCTCTTTTTTCATCGCAATCCGGAATCGCGAAGCGAATATCTGATGGGGATTTCCAGGAGAGCTTCCGTGTTCCAGCCCCTTGGTGGAGGGGGAAAGCGGCGGTTGCGGAACAGGGCGAGCGCGGCGGCATGCAGCTCCGCCGGAGCCGTTCCGGCCGTTGTCAGTCCGGATACCGAACCGCCGGCATCGATGCGGAACCGCAGGGTGACGATTCCGCTCTGGCCGCGTTGGCGGGCGTTGGCGGGATAGGTTTTCGCAGCCTCGAGACGGCGTCTGACTAGCTGGAGATAGGTGGCTATTTCTTTGGCGGGGATGGGTTGCGATGTACCGGGGGCGACAGACGCCGTGCCTTCCTGCGACGGTTTGTTGGGAGGGTTGGCCGGAGCGGATGTGCCAGGATTGCGTCGGCGCAGCGTGTCGAGCAGATCGGAGAGCGGCGCGTTATTCCGGCTCGCTTCAGGGAGCGGTTCGGTGGGTATTTCGGTGAGGGGAACGGGGAGGGGGGGGGCTTGTCTGGGCGGCTGGGAAATAGCCTTGGATAAGGGCTTCCAATGCCTGGGTTTCGACGGTGGAGAAGGCTTCCTGGGAGGCTCAGGCCTGGGCTGCTCGGGCAGGGAATGAATAATATTATCGATATACCGGCGCGTGCGGGCTGCCTTGTCCGCTGCTGTCCTCATGCTCGAGGAAATCAACGAATGTTCTTCGGACACTGGATTTCTGGCGGGAACCCTGGTCTCGAGGAATACCCAGGTCGGTTGTTTCCCGGCCGGCTGGGAAGGGGGAATCCAGCAGCACCAGATTCCAAGAAGGGATAACAGAAAACCCTGCAGGATCAACGACGCGATCAAGGCAAAACCGCTAGTAAAATATCCATAGGAATAGAATGTTGTGTGAACCGACGTCATGGTCGTGCATGAGAGCCCGGACCGCCGGGAGTGCGCCCCACGAAGGCGACTTTTGTGATGCCTGCGGCCTGGAACCGGTCGATCAGTTCGACCGCTGTGCCTGCGGGGGCTTGCCGGTCGACTTCGATGACGATGGCGGAAGAGGCCGGGAGCTGTCTGACACAGCTTGCCAGAGCCGATTCCCAGGTGGTTCGGGGGAGCGGTGTGCCGCTCCAGATGATGCTGCCGGATGCCGTGAGCTCGACGCAGACCGGTTGCGCCTGGTCGGGCGCCTGCAGAGTGCCGATGGCCGGCAGTTCGATCCTCATCAGGGGCAGCGTCTGCTGCGTCAGGATGAAGAACAGCAGAAGAGTGAAGATGATATCCGAGGCCGGCGTCATGTCGAACGATACGCTGTCCTTTGAGGGCGATCTCCGGAAGGCCATCAGCGGTTTTCCTCGCCGACGGTCGAGGCCTGGACGTCGGGATGGGGAGCGTCGAGCGTCTCGAACAGGCGGCGTTCGAGTTCCCGCAGCTTGCTGCGCGCCAGGCTTTCGATCGTCTGGGCAAACCCGCTTGCCATGAGCCCCAGGACGAGGCCGTAGATCGTCGTATACAGGGCTTCGAACAGGCCGCTCGCAAGCTCGGACGGCACCACGACCGGTCGCAGGGAAATGAGGTGCAGCGTCCCGACCATGCCGGTCACGGTGCCGAGAAACCCGAGCATGGTGCTGATCTGGGCGAGAAAGCGCAAGGTGGGCACGCGCCTGGTGAGGCAGTCCTCCAGGCGGGCGAGCACGAGCTCGATTGACTCGGTCAGGCCGATGCCGGGCAGGCCTTGTCTCTGTTTGGCCATGCGAAGCGCCCGTTCGACCCAGTAGGGAGCGCCGGTGCAGGCGAACCGATCTGCCGTGAACTGCCAGCGGAAAATCCAGGCGATGCGCGAAATGCCGATGAACCCGATCACGATTCCGACCAGTGTGAGAGGAATCATCACGGGGCCGCCGAGGCGTAGGAACTGCATGATCGCATCCGTCATGGTGTTTTCTCCGGAACGAGTCTGTCAGGCGGTCATTTCGCCGGACGCCAGTGAAGCCAGGAGCCGGGGGGCGGGCCGAGAAAGACGGCGTCTCCGCCGCGTTCGCGGGCGAACCGAAGCATCGCGTCCCTGTCCATAGGGGGAATCTGCGATGGACCGCCGGCTTTCATCTCCCTCTTTGCCCGGCGCCTGGTGATTTCGGCAACCAGCTCGGGCGGCGTTCTCAGGCCGTAGCCCCGACCCAGATATGCCGAACCTCCATGGGATATCACGCGAACGATTTCATCGAACGCACCTGCGAGATCCGGCCAGAACTGGATCGAGCCGCGGCTGAACACGAGATCGACGCTGCCGGTCTCCACCGGAAGCGCCGCGGCCTCGCCGACCAGGCCCGAGAAGCAGGCCGCCCGTTCGGGGTCGAGGTTGGTGACCCTTTCGACGGCTAGATCGATCATGGCTTTCGACGGATCGACCTCGATGATGCGCTCGACGCCGGCTTTCAGAAACTCGATCGCCATGTGGCCCGGTCCGCCGCCGATATCGAGGACCCGAAGACCTTTCAGGGGGCGCTCCAGGGCCGCCTCGATGTCGATGATCAGCCACTGGTATACGGGACGGAATACGGTGTCCGCAAAGTTCTTGAAACGAACGGCATCCTCCTGATGCCAGTCGCGGAATCCCGGCCTGGCCAGGCAATTGTTTCCAGAGTGATGCATATATATCATTCTTTCAGTTTCGATCAAATTCCGATAGGCGGCGGAGGAGAAAGAACGGAGCGGTTACCGACGAGGCTCGGGTCGCGCGGCATAAGAACCGGCCTCAGGCCAGGAATGCGCCTGGCGGTTCCCCCCTGCGACACCATCGCTTCGACGGTATTCGGATCGTCGGACCAGGCGCCGCCGATGATATCCACGCCGAACTCGAACAGCGCCGGGCTGAGCGGAACGGTGGGTCCGAGCATGAGCCAGATGGAACCGGGCTTTTTGAGCCGCAGGAGGTCGTCGACCGTGTCATTCAGACAGGTGACGCCGGTCATCGCCACGATATCGGCGTCGGGGATCACCTGGGAAGCAGCTTCGGCCGGCAGGTCGCCGGGCATGGGCCGCTTCTCGAGAACGTGAAAAGCCGATGCCGCCGCCCTGATCGGTTCCATCGAAGGGAAGTGGCCGACCACGACCGCACGCTTGCCCCGGGCCAGCTCCGCCATCAGTTCGAGCGCGTTTCCATCCACGCAGGGCCGTGTCGGCGGCAGAAGAGCTGCATTGAGCGCCGCCATGCCGACCGACCGCTCCAGCGGCATCACCGAGTCGGTCCAGGAAATCAACTCGGCAAGCGAGAGACGCTCCACCGATCCCATGTGGCGGACCGGCGCGTGGCTGTTGCCCCTGTAGATCCGGTCGTCGAGAAGAGTCATGCTCAGGCCTTGCTGATCGGTTCTCACGAGAGTCATGAATGCGTAAATGGCGACTTTCCTGACCTCTGCTGCGAGATGCCCGGCGGGAATCGATGACTTCACGGCCTCGATCACCTTCGACATGGGGGTGCTCCCTGGATCTGCTTTGCGGGAATACTCCGGATGATTCCGGGCGGAAACGGGTGCGAATGCTCAGGTCGCCACGGGTCTCCGGGCAGCAAAACGAGAACGGGCCCTTGGGCATTCAGGTGGTTCATAAGATAATGATAAATAACATTTAGTAGTAGTGTCAATGTGGGCGAATGCTACTAAATATTATTGTGTCTTCTTGAAGTCGCTCGCGGAAGCCGGAGCTGCTCTCAGCGTTTTTGTCAGGAAGGAGGCGAGGCAGACCACCTCGCCCTCACGCGAGGGAGCTTCATGATGCGTCCGGCACGGGGCGAGTGGGCTCGTTCGCGCGGGTCAGGACCAGAACCGTGACGTCATCATCGGCGGGGCCGGGATCGGCGAGCGACTCGTGCCAGGCGAACAGGGCGTCGCACAGAGCCCGGGGATCGGAGCCTCGCAGCGTCGCCCCGCGTTCGAGCAGACGCTCGTAGCCGATCTGCTCACCCCGGCTCCGGGCCTCGACGAGACCATCGGTGTAGAGCAGCAGGATGTCGCCCGGCTCCATGCGCAGATCTCGCCGGGGAAACGTCGCCTTGGCGCGGGTGCCGAGGGGGACGGCCGGAAGATCCAGCAGGGTTGCGGTGCCGTTCCGGAACAGGACGGGGTAGTTGTGGCCGGCGTTCGCGTAGGAGAGCAGGTGCTCCGCCGGGTCGACGACGGCGGCGAAACAGGTCATCATTTTCTGCTTCTGGAGCGTCCGGTGAAACACCTGATGCATGGCCAGAAGCAGGTTCTCGGGCTCGATCCTTCCCCGTGCGATCTCCCGGTCCACGAGGGCCTTGGCCATGGCCATCACCAGGGCCGCCGGGACGCCGTGGCCCGAGACGTCGCCGATCAGGACAAGAAGACGGCCATCAGTCATCACCTGGATCTCGAAATAATCCCCTCCGACCGAGAACGCCGTCCGGCATCTGCCGAATACGCGGTACTCCCCAATCGCCGCTTCGCTCTGGGGAAGCAGGCTTGTCTGGACGATCCGGCCGATCTCGAGATCCTTGAGACCCTCCATCACCTCGTTGAAGGTGAGGGCAAGATCGCCGAACTCGTCGCGGCCGAACACGCCGACCCGGTGGCCGAACTCCCGCCGGCGGATCGCCTCGACGCCGCCGAGCAGCTCGCGGATCGGGAGCAGAAAGCTGCGCGACAGCACCAGGCCGAGAAACAGACTGATGAGGGCGCAGATGCCGGCGAACTGCCGGACGATCCGGTGCTGGGCGGCCGCTTCCGAGCGGATCGGGGTGTCGGGGGTCAGGGCGATGAGGAAAAACCGGCCCAGCTCGCGCCCCTTGATGCCGGTCACGAGCCAGGTTTCCCCCCGGAACCGGAGGGTCTGGAAGGTCGTGCCCTGCCTCTGCCTCATCTTTTCGAGGAACGGCGCAAGCGGCCGGAGGAACGGGGAGTCCGCGGGCTGGGCGTCCCCGCCTTCCTCGCCGAAGCTGCAGAGGACGACGCCCGGCCATTTCTTCTGTGCCGACCGCGTTTCCCGGCGGAGGTACCCGCGTTCGATGCTGCCCGCCCCCCAGTAACAGGTCGCCATGTAGTCAGCCGTTCCATCCGGCTGGATGAGGGGCATCAAAAAACACCAGTAGTTATTATTTCCAAGCGAATAATTATGGATCAGCCGCAGCCCGCGGTTCAGCATCGCGTTGAGTTCCTCGAGACCTGCAAGGGATTCGATGACGATCGAGGCGGGATCGAGCGTGGTGTCGATCTCGACGTCGTTGATGCCGGCCATGCATCGTCTGACCAGGCTTCCGAGGAATTTCCGGTTGCTTTCACGCGCCGAGCGGGCGAACAGACCGCGGTTTTCGTCGTAGGTTGACCAGGCGACCTTTCCCCTGGCATCGAACAGGACGACATCGACACAGGAGAAGACCCGTGCGGCCTTTGTCAGAAGGCGCTTGACCGCCTCGACCTCCTGGTGTGTCCGGCACTTCACCCCTGAAAGCGCCCGCACGAGCCGCTCCTGCCACCGCCCCTTCAGGGTCAGAAAGTTCGCGTCGATCGTGTACAGCGTTCGTTCCAGTTCCTCGTGCGTTTCGCGGATCCGCCGCGCATGCTTCTGGTTCACGTAGTCCCAGCCGGCGAACAGGACCACCAGCAGGGGAATTCCCGCGGTGAACCCGAACAGGAGCACCAGTCGGGCCCGGATGGGAAGCGTCGATTCGGCGCCCCCGCCGTAGAAGAATCTGCGCGACCAGATGGTCAGGATGCCGAAGAGAAGAGCGATTGCCGCGGCCAGCAGCAGCCGTTTCCGGAGGAATGTTCCGGTCAGCGTGTCTGGAAGCGAAGCGAGCACGAAGCCGCTCGTGGACAGGGGCATGACGCTGAAAAACCGCCCATGCACCGCCTGATGTGAACGAGAATGATTTTGAAATGCGGCCAGGACCTGCTGTTCGGGGGTGGTCGGATTCCGGATGCCGTAGTCCCAGGAAACGCCGATCTGGAGCGGAGAATCCGGATGCCTGCGGCGGGCTTCGGAAACGATGTCGGACATTGCCAGCGACACCCAGTTCTCCGCGTGGTCGATATGGACGAACAGACCGCCTGACGCATCGACGCGATGGAAAAACCATCTCCGCCGGTTTCGGATCGAGACTTCCTCTATGTCGGGAACATTCGATCGGAACAGGGTCCAGTTCGACGAATCCCCGACATAGCTCTGCAGCACCGGCCACCGCTGGCGGAGCCGATCGTCACGCGCATCGACCGGCAGGGAGCCCGGAGCGATGTGATACTCGTGAAGCGCCTGGAACAGCATGCGGACCACCGAACGGGGAAGCCCGGGGTCGCTCACGGAGGGAATCAATTCGCCGTGCGCGTCCACCACGGCAATGTGAAACATCCCGGGAAACCTCTTTCCGAGCCTGGTAAAGCCGCGCCGGAGCGTGGCCGTCCGGTCCGGGGAGGCGAGGGCGAGGTCATACAGGCGGTTGAAGAGGGCGGCAAGATGCCGGTTCGTGTTTTCGCGGGCGCGAAGATTCAGCAGAACCGCGTCGAGACGCTCGAACACCGTGCGGCGGAGGCTCTCTTCCTCTGTTTGCCAGGTCGCTCCCGCGCCGTAGGCTATCAGAAGCAGGGGAAGGGCAAAAAATATCAGGGAGGAGGCGATCCATTGCGCGCCGATCGCGAGTCTGCCGCGCGGGTTCCGCGCCGCGTCGCTGCTTTCCTTGTCTGCATGCCCCGTCATGCCTGCATGATAGCAGAATCATTGCGGTGATACAGGCGTGACGTGGGGGTTGTGGTAGAATGCCCGTGCAAGACCCAAGACCAAGGAGGAAGCCATGTGTGACCCCCTGAAACTCCTGACGCTCAAAGAGGCTTCCGAGATTCTCAACGTGAATCCCGAAGTGCTTCGCCGCTGGTTGCGGGGCGGACGCCTGACCGGTGTGAAGGTGGGAAGCGACTGGCGCATCCGGCAGGCCGATCTCGCCAATCTGCTCAAGCCTTCCCAGACACCGGCCGCAGCCTCTGCCGCCGTTTCCGACGGGCCGAAGATGTGCATCAAGTCCCCGAAATGGCTCGAATACTCGGGGCTGCCGAAGCAGCTCTACGACGAGATCGGGCCTCAGGCCTGGCCGGTTTTGAAGAAGCTGGTCGAAATCGATTTCGAGAAAGCCGACGAGGAGGACCGGCGCATTCCCCTCGATACGGCCGACCTCTCCGAGCGGACCGGCTACCCGGTGACGTTGATCGAGGAGACGCTGGCTGGACTGGCCGAGCGCCATCTCCTCCGTATCGAGAAGCCGAGGCGAGGCTGTGCCTGGCTCGAGATCCTGACTCCGCTTCGGACGCCCCGGATGATTCTCGACATCCCCTTCCCGAAGGGCGGGGTGCAGGACGCGCCGGCCAATGCCCTGAAGAACCGGTGCATGCGCCGGTATCTCGAATCCCCGGGCACAGCCCGCTGATATTATATTCAACACCATATAATATGATTCAGGATCCATGGCTCCGGCCCCGTCTCGTCCGTCCGTGATGCAGCCACCGCGTTGGACGGAGGTGTTCCGGACTGCCGGGATCCTGCTCGTGCTGGCGGTCTGGGTGGGGATCATCGGATGGCGCCAGTGGCACCCGGATCATCGCATTATCTATCGGGATTCGAACCTGATGGGCGTGCCCAGCCTCCAGTATCTCGGCGAGGCGATCCGGGGCGGATTCATTCCCTGGCTGCACCCCCGGCGCGGCTGCGGCACGCCGTTTATCGCCGATCCCCAGACCCAGGCCCTGTATCCGCCAGCGTGGCTGTGTGCCCTGCTGCCGCCGGTCCCGGCGTTTCGGCTGCACCAGTTCGCGCATCTGCTCCTGCTCGGGGCGGGATTCGCCTTTCTGGCACGGTTCCGGGGTGTCGGCACAGCCGGCTCGCTGGTGGCCGGCTGTGTGGCCGTGGCCGCCCAGACGCACCTTGCTCAGCTCGAGTGGCTGCCGACGATGGCCGGAACGGCCTGGGTGCCCTGGAGCCTCCTCGCGGCGATGGGCGGAGTTCCGGGCTGGTGGACGGCCACTCTCGCGATGATGATCGCCTCGGGCCATGCCTATATCTGGGTCATGGCCCCTATTCTTGCCGGTGCCGGCCTGCTGTTGGCCCCGGTACGGCTCCGGCGCAGATTTTTCCTGTGCGCCCTGCTTGTGCCGGCCATCACAGCCCCCTGCTGGATGGGCTACTTTGCCCTGACCGGGGATGCGCATCCGCACGGAGTTGCCGGCGACACGATGCTTCCCGTCACCAACTCACGACTTTGGCACCTGTCCCTGTTTCTCTTCCCCGCCGGCATCAGCCCCTACGGGTTTGCCCATCCGGACGGCCGCATCAGCTGGATTCCGGTCGAGCCGCCGGCTGTCTGGGCCGTCGTGTGCTACATCGGCATCGTGCCGCTGATACTGGGCCTGTATGGCCTGCTGCTGCCGGTTCCCGAACGTCGCGCCGCGCGGTTTCTCACGCTGAGCGGCCTGGCCATGGGCTTCGGGATCGGATACCTTTCGAAAACGGTGATTGCAGTGAACCATGCGATCCACCATCCAGCCACCTTCGTCCAGCTGACGGTCTGGGGGCTGCTGTTTGCCTGGCCAGCCGGCTGGCAGGCCCTCGAGGATCCCGGCCGCATCCGCGTGGCGCGGGGAACCGCAAGGGGTTGGCTCATCCTCCTACTTGGGGTAACAATAGCATTTGGTATACACCATGGGATGTCCGAGCTTGCGCTGCAGGATGCCGCCTCGACGTTTTGGAACTACACGTTCGGCATCGGCTGGGCCGCCTGGCTGACCGTTGGTGTCGTCGTCATCCTTGCCATCGAGTCACTCCGGATGCGGCTCGCAGCAGCGGGCCTGCTGATCGTCGCGCTCCTGGACATCTATGCCGGCGCGGCCATGGTACTTCCGGTCACCGATGAGAAGCCCGTTCCCCCGATGATCACCGATGGTCTCGACACGGAGAGCGGCCGGATCAGGATGGGGGGGGATTACATCGACCGGTTCCTCGGGACGAAATACCGTCACCGGTCCGAGGTGGCGGCGTATCTCGAATGGGTGCCGACGGTGGGTTTTGCGAACAGTTATGCCCGACACGGGCTGTACCAGTTCGATGATTACAATCCTCCGTTCGAACATGGCAGTCTCAAAGCGTGGATGACGCGCCTCGACACGGCTTCGGAAACCCAGACCGTCGAAGCCCTGCGCCGTCTTTCCGGCATCCGGTATATTCTGGCAGGGGAAGACCAGTCCAGGCATGGCTGGAAGCTCCTGCAGGAACGTCAGCCGCCGGTGGGAACTTGGACGGCGCGGCTCTACGATGCCGGCCCCGTCTCTTCGGCTGTTCTGATGCCGCTCTCGGGGTTGATGGCTCTAGACATGAACGGTCTGCCTGCTTCGTCAAGCCTCACGCCGGTGCAGATGCAATGGAACGGCCAGACGGCCGGGGGGGCTCTTCCCGGCAATGGAACAACCTCGGCGGGCCAAGTCCTGTTCCTTCCGATGACGCCCTGGATCGGCTGGCAGCTTTCGTTTGACGGCCACCCCGCCGAACTGCTCAGCCGAGTTGGCTTTGGGCTTGCCGCCGTCGTGCCGGCCGGAGCGCGCAGCTTCGAACTCCGGTTCCGCCAGCCTTGGGCCTGGCATGCCTTGTTCGCCTCCTGTTGCGGTATCCTTGGCGTTCTTCTCGCCGGCCGACGCCGGAGGGGGTTTTGACGATTCGCGAGTCGGCCGTGGGAAAAAGGTGTATACTTCAAAGAACATCCTTACCAAGGAGCAGAGCATGTCCGTTGATAAGCAGATCCTCGAGAAGATCTCCACGTATTCCGATTATGCGATCCATCTGCAGCGCGGTCTGGTCGAGCATCCGGCCGTGTGCCCCGAGAACGGCGGCGAAGGCGAACTGGCCAAAGCCGAATGGCTTCAGGGCGAGCTCAAGAAGCTGAAATTTGATGAGATCAAGCGATACGATGCCCCCCACGCGAAGGCGAAGGGCGGGGTGCGGCCCAACATCGTCGCCCGCTACAAGGGCACAAAGTCCGACCGCACCTTCTGGATCATGACTCACCTCGATGTCGTTCCCCCCGGCGAGCGGTCCCTCTGGAACACCGATCCCTACAAGCTGCATGTCGACGGCAACAAGCTGTACGGCCGCGGCACCGAGGACAACCACCAGGGTCTCGTCGCCAGTGTTCTGTGCGTTCGCGCCCTGATGGAGTGCGGTGTGCGCATGCCGTTCGATGTTGCCCTGCTTTTCAACGCCGACGAGGAAACCGGCAGCGTGTACGGCGCCCACTTCATGGCGGAAAAGCACCCCGAAGTCTTTGGCAAGAGTGACATGTTCATCGTTCCCGACGGCGGGGCTGAGGATGCCTCGCTGGTCGAGATCGCCGAGAAATCCATCTGGTGGCTCAAGATCCGCACCCAGGGCAAACAGTGCCACGCCTCGATGCCGCATCTCGGCAAAAACGCATTCCGCGCGGCCAGCGAACTGGTTGTGAAGCTGAACAGCCTGTACAAGACCTTCAAGGCCAAGGACAAGTTGTTCGACCCACCGATGAGCACCTTCGAGCCCACCAAGAAGGAAGCCAACGTGCCCAACGTCAACACCCTGCCTGGCGATGACGTGTTCTATCTCGACTCCCGCGTCCTGCCGCAGTATCCGCTCGCCGAGGTCGAGGCCGAGATCCATCGGCTCGCCTCCGAGATCGAGAAGAAATACGACGTGAAGATCTCCTATGAGGATCTGCAGCGCAGCGAGGCGGCCCCGCCGACCCCGGCCGACGCCCCGATCGTTGGCGCCACGGTCAAGTCGGTGAAACGGATCTACAAGGGCGCGAAACCGAAAGCCAAGGGCATCGGCGGCGGCACGGTCGCGGCCGTGTTTCGCAAGATGGGCCTTCCCGCCGTCGTCTATTCGAAGCAGGATGAGACGGCCCACATGCCGAACGAATACTGCATCCTCGACAACCTGATCGGCGATGCCAAGGTGTTCGCCCTCACCATGCTCGAGATGGAAAAATAACGCTGACCGATTCATCTTCCTGCAGGGGCGGGTCTCAGACCCGCCCCTGCGTCATTGGGGACTGATCACGGGGTCAGGCGGAAGAAATATCCCAGAAAAGCTATAACATCTGCTATATAATTGCCGGACGCCGTCTCGTCGGATAACACGATACCATCGAAGCCAGCCGCAAGAATGTCGTGGAGATGCACGATCTCACTTCGCGAGGGGAGAGGGGAAGTCACCATCGAGCCGAGCACCTCGCCGGCGAGGATCTTCGGATGCCGCAGGTTCGGAAACAGGCGAATGAAATCCGCTTGGAGGCGTCCGAGGTCGCGCAGTTCGGATTCGGCCCCCAGATCGCCCCGGCACAGCCAGTGCTCGTCGAAGACGCGATCGATTGCTCCGACGGCGGCGATCGCCGCCGGCCGCTCGAGTTTTGCAATCAGCCGGCGGTTTCCTGTGAGAGGGCGAAACAAGCTGGCCTCGCTGCCATCGAGAACGAACGAGACGGCATACTCGACGAAGGGAAATGCATTTCCGATGCGTATCGCCTCGGTATCGCGCGGGGAAAGGCGGATGAGCTCATAGACGCGGTTTTCGCAATTGAACCCCTTGTTCGAGCTCAGAGGACCGTTGCGGACGCATTCGGCGGCAAGGCCGTCGGAGCCTGCCTGCCCGAGGATCCGGAGGATGATGCGCCGGTCGTTCAGATGCACCAGGTCGCCGGCGGATGTTTTCCGGAAGACGCTTTCGTGCGGAACCGGAATGACGGCGGGATCATCGGATGCCTCGGCCAGGCGGAGCTCGACCCGGCCAGGAATCGTGTCGACCGTTGGATAGCGTCCGATACGAACCTTGGCGCCCTGCAGGTCGAGAACCACCGGCAGGGGCGTTCCCGTCTCGCCGAACAGGGCTGAGAGCCGGGACAGTTGTTCCCGGAGGCCGTCGGGCGTCATGTGCGACGTGTTGAGCCGGAACCGGGTCGCGACGCGGGCGAGAGCCGTGACGGTCTCCCGGGTGGCGGAGGCCGGACCGAGAGTCAGGATGCGTTCGGTCATGCTGGCTGGCTTTCCCCGGTGAGGGCTTGGGCGGGAGAGAGAACGGTCCGGTGCTGGACTCTGTACAGCATCAGCGAGCCGATGAGATAACAGATGATGAGCAGGAGCTGGACGGCGGTGAGGCCGATCAGATCGAGAAAGCTGCCCTGCAGCCAGGCGATCGCGGTGAGGCCGGCCCAGGCCGTCAGCGTGTTCAGGCTGCCGAACACGGTCTTGTTCTGCGCCTGCGGGAACATCTCGGGCAGCGTGATGACCATCGCCATGCAGTAGATGCGGTCGAGGATCATGAACAGCGTGATCAGCGCAAGCGCCGCGGCATACGGCAGGCCCCCCATGATGAAGACCGGGAAGATGATCCCCGAGACGACCAGACTGCCGGTGAAGGTCAGGGCATGCCCGAGCCGGTTTCGGATCGCGGGCACCACAAAGTTGATCACGGCTTCGCCCAGGCCGATCGCGAACAACGCCCTGCTGATCTCGGCGAGCTGCAGGTTGTAATGGGAGATGAACCAGATGCCCGAGACGGCGTAGAAACCAAAATAACACATTCTATTGATTGTGAATCCTATATAATACTCGGCCGCCATGGGGAGCCGGAAGGCCTCGATGTAGTCACGGATCATTCGGGCGACCGACAGCGGCTTCTTGGGCTCGGTGTCGGCCGACCGGAGGGCAAGAGTGAGGATGACTCCCGCGACGGCCATCATGGCGCCGAACAGCCAAAAGGAAAACTGCCAGGAAACGGCGGGAACCGGCGAGCCGGGGGCCGCTTCGGCGGCCAGGAGCGCTTTTCCATGCATGTCGGCGGCGGTGACCAGGCCGATCAGGGGGACGCCGAGGGCTGTTGCGAGGGGGCGGGCCGACATCAGAACAGCCATCATCGCCTGGTAATGGCTTTTCGGGACGCCGTAGAAGGTGATCCACCACATGCAGGCGGCGATTGTTCCGGAGGAAAAGCCGAACACGAGGCGTGACACCTGAGCGACCGACAGGGAGTCCGTGGTCAGGAACACGGCGAGGCCCGTGATCAGGCCAGCCGAGGCGGCGCCCAGCAGGGTGGGGACCTTGAACCGGGTCGTCAGGGCCGGACCGAGCAGTACACCAGCGACCGTGCCGATCGTGGCCCAGGAGATGAGCAGCAGCACGCGGTTCAGCACCACCCCGAAGTGGCGCGACAGTTCCCGCACTAGCGGTGAGATCGCGCTGTCGATCGTCGAGAAGCCGAAGATCAGCAGGAACGAGGCGATGACGACGAGGTGATTCTTCACGAAACCCGTTCCCGGACGGCGGTGTCGATCGCTTCCGCCTCGCGGGCGTCGGCGGCGAAGATGCTGATGCCTGCCTTCCCCTCCTCGGGGGGGAGAATGATGACGGCACCGGCTTCGGTGACGCCCGGCTCGAGCAACAGCGAGGCGGACCGTTTTCCCAGCTTTCCGGCGAGTGCCGCATGGAGGCCCGCAAATGTGCCGCACTCGGGCCGAACGGGCAGGGTGGCGAGGAAGCGCGCGTGCAGAAGGCTGCGGTTGAGCCCCGTCAACCGCGCCCCCAGGTCGATCAGGTGCGAGAAGCCGTTGTGGCGGAAGTTGCACTCGATGAGGACGGCCCGGCGGCTTCCGTCGTCGTTCCGCATGATTCCCCAGTCGAGATTCAGGTAGCCGCGGCCGCCGAGCTGGTGGGCCGCCCGGCCGAACGCAAGGCTCTCTCGATGTATCTGGTCTGCTATATCAGCATCGGTGAACGGGTAGGTGAATCCGACCCAGCCCCCATTCTCGAGGATCTGGGAGTCGATGCCGATGAACTCCGGGCCGTGGCGTTCGACATCGACGAGAGAGCCGAGGGTCTCGAGCAGCTCCAGCTTCGGCTCGATCAGCACCGTTCCGTTCGAATACCAGTCATCGAGCCGTGGAAGAAGCTCCTCCGGCCGGCCGCACAGGTTTCCGACGCCACCCGCGCTCTGGGCTTTGCGCAACATCAGCTCCCCGTCGTGAAACTGGGACGCATCCTTGACCGCGCGGCGCAGGCCGGCCAGATCGTCCGCCGAGATTCCTGGGATCGTCTCGATGCCGAGATGCCCTGCAATGCGCTTGCACTCGAGCTTGTCGTTGAGCTGATGCGACAGGCCCTCCTCGATGAGGACGTTGTGGGTCGGGTTCCCCGGAATGCCGATCTCGGCGGCGACGCGCAGGGCGTTCTCGGTCTGCATGTAGGGCTCGAGAACCCAGCCACCGTCCCGGCACAGTTCGCGGGCTGCATCGATGAGCCGTTGGTCGGCAAGAACAGCATCGGCCAGCAGGAACGGCCGGGGTTCGACGGTGGGATACAGGACCGGCAGCGTCGAGGTGAAGCCGCTGACCGCCGAAGCATAGGCGATGAACCGCTGATCAACGGCGTTCCCGACGATGACGGCATCGCCCGGAGCTGCATGGAAGAGGAAGCGCGGGGTCCAGACGCTGACCTTCGTCGTCAGGCTGCCCTGTTCGGCAGTATCGACGTTGAGGAAGACTTCTTCGATGTTGGCAAACCAGAGTTTAGGCATAGAATGTCCCGTCACACACCGGACAGGCCTTGCGGTCGATCCGGAGTCCCTTGCTGGCGCTTTTCAGCCCGCACAGCACGAATTCGAAACCGAGTTCCCGCAGCAGTCGTGCATACAGATCGACGATCCGCTGCTTCGCCTCCGGTTTCAGCTCGATGTACCGCGTTTCTCCCTGCTTCGGAAGAAGCTGGCGCGAGGCTTCGACATCGAAATACCCGAGGATCCGGTCGGTGTGCTCTGCGCCGATCCGGCGCCGGATGTCGGCGACCATCGGCTCGGTCAGCAACAGCGTCGAGAACATGACGCGCGAGAGACCGGCATCCCGGAGCTTGAGAAGAAGCTCGCGCAGGGCCGGCTCGTCGTCTTCCAGGCCGGGAACGATCGGGTCCATGTGCACTGTGACGCGCACTCCGCGCTTCTTCAGCTCGACAGCCGCGTTCAGTCGCTCCTGGAGGGGAAAAATGTGTTGTTCGAGGGAGACCGGGGCAGCGGGTTTGAACACGGGGTTATACGAGAATTTTGCCGGAAACCGGCCCATCACCTCGATGCAGGCGGCGTTGGGAAGCCCCTTCGTGGTGATGATGGCGCGTTCGACCGGGGAGTCGGCAAGCGTCTGGAGGAGGCGGGCTGCAAGTCCGCTCCTGACCTGGGCCGGGGTGAACAGGTCGGTGTATCTGGAAAGTTTGACGATCTTCACATCGCCTTTTGCGAGGCGGTCGCGCAGCTCGGCGATCAGACGGTCAGGCTCGGCGAGCGGGGTGGGATGTTCAAAAGCCGTGTGCAGCTCGTCGAGTTTCTCGGTGACGGCGGTGCGATACCGGGCGTAGCAGTAGTCGCAGTCGTGCTCGCAGCCGGCCCAGGGCTCGAGATAGTGATACTTGCCATACCAGCAGGTGCCGAGACAGCCCGGTGTCAGAAGAGTGACGATTTCGTGCGCTTGTTCGGTCATGGGATCATCCTTCCTTGATGGCCATCAGATGGCTGAGAAAACAGGTGTGGCGGGTG
>DATCTT010000266.1:0-6061 GCA_036567845.1 Candidatus Ozemibacteraceae bacterium
GGCTGCGGTGCGGGCCTGGGAGGGCGCGGTGAATCGGGCCGGATACCGCCGGGCGGCATTGGGAAGTCTGGGCGGATTCCCCGGGTTATGCGGTCGCTGCCATCATCGGCGAAGGATCCATCGTTCGGAGCCAGGAGCGGACTGGGGCGGATGCCGTAACTTGCCGGGGCGTCGTCATCCGCCGTCTGATCGCCCGTTTCCGTCGTAGCCGCGGTTTCCGCGCGGCCGGTGACCGGAGTGAACGTGAGCTGGGCAAGCAGGGCGAGCATCGCCGCCGCCGAGGCGCCGGACAGGGCTTTCCGCTGCGGCTCGGGAACGGGGGTTGCCGTGATGATGCCGCGAAGCTGAGCTTCGGGAATTCCATCCAGCATCGAGCGTTCGGTCCGGTCGAGAGGCAGATTCAGTTCGTCGGCGACCTGCGCGCGCCGGGCGAGCAGATCGGTGCGGAACGCCGAATCGACAGCCGCCCGCTTGAGGAGAAGCTCCATGCCGCGTGGGATGCCGCGGCCGCGGTCCGTGGCTCCCGAGGGGCGTCCGCCGACGATCGTGTGGCCCTGGCCGCCGGTGTCACCGGTCTCGTCGGGTCTCGCCATTCTCACGCTCTTCGTGTTCTCGCTCATGAATGCCTCCCGGTGTCGAATCGAACGCCTCTATGATACCTCAACTTCGCCGAGCGAGACGATTTCAAAGCCTGCCGGCCGGTTCTCGACATCCGGAAGCGGCTCCGAGACACATTTCCCGACCATCACCTCGAGACTGTTGGGGCAGACGATGACCGGAACGCGGCGGGCCTCCTTCGAACGCTTTTCCATAGCGGCAGCTTTATTCACTGTCGGGCCGGTGACCGTGAAATCCTGTCTGCCGTCGGAACGGCCGAGCACGCCCATCAAGATCTCCCCGGTCGCGATACCGCTTCCCGTCGCGATCGTGAACTCCCCGGCGGCCCGCCGGGTCTCGTTGAATGCCTCGAGCTCGCGGCGCATGCCGAACGCGGCCCGGATGGCCCGTTCCGCCGACGGCGCCATGCCGTGGGTCGGCAGGAACACGGCCATGATGGCGTCACCGATGAACTTGTCGATCGTGCCGCCGTTGGCCTCGATGACGCTCTCCATGCGGGTCAGATACGCGTTGAGCATCGCCGTGATCCGCTCCGGGGGCTGGGTTTCGGACATCGTGGTGAAGCCGCGGATGTCGGTGAACAGGACGGTTGCGGTCAGGCGGGTGGCCGTTTCCCGGTGCCGCCCGGCGACGGCCTGCATTGTCAGATCAGAGATGAAGCGGCGCAGAAACTCCTTCTCGGCGAGATCCTGCGCCATGCGGTTGAAGCTGAGGCACAGGCTGCCGATCTCGTCGTCGGTGAGCACAGGCAGCCGGCGTTCGTAATCGCCCGCCGCGATCGCTTCCACCGTTTTCCGCATCTCGCCGACGGGACGCAGGAAGAAGGCCTGGAACAGCATCAGGGCGAGGACGACGATCGTGAGTGGATAGGCGGCGGCGAGCAGGGCTGGAAGACCGCTCAGGCGGGAACCGGCGTCGAGCGGTTCAATGGCGGCGCCGATCAGATCCGTGCCGGCCAGGGGACGGGCCAGGATACGGCAGGGAACTCCTTTGATGGGAATCTCGGTCTGGATGTTGCCGCCCTCGCTTTTCAGACGTCGCATCAGCAGATTCAGGCTGGGCTCCATCGTGCATGCGATGGGGAATGTCATCGGCCACTCCCGCTCGTCATCCTGCATCAAAACGAGGTCTGGGGTGGCCGTTGCCGAGGAGATCCGGGTGTTGATCAGTTCGACGATCTCCTGCTGGATGAGGAACTTCCGGTGCAGAACGGCGAAAAGAAGCATGCTCGGCTTCAGGGTTTCGTCCAGAACGTGATGGAACATCACGAGGGTCGTCTCGTGAAACATCTGGAACGGCATCAGCTGGTCGAACGTAATGGCCAGCTGGTAGACGCTTTCGGGGCTGACGGCCAGCGCGATGACGTCATACACCATGCCCCCCTTGAGCTCGCGCTGGAGATTCGCGCGCTGGTCTCCATCCGAGACACCTTCGCGGGACAGGATCGTCGACTGGATATACTGCAGGAGTGAGGTGATCAGGATGCGTGCCTGCTTCGCTGCCTTGCTGGCCGCGCCGAAATCTGCCATCCGGGCGAAGGTGTGGGACGTTCCATCCGCTTCGAAGACATACAGCGTCTGGATGAGAGAGCTTTTCAGAGCGACGACCTGGGAGGCTACCCAGGTGGCCGGCGGCATGCCGTGCCGCCAGGTGGGATCGTCGAAAAGGCGGCGCAGGGGCTTGACCAGGGTGCTCATCGAGGTGACATGGCCCGCTTCGATCTGTTCGAGCCGTCGTTCGAGCCGCTGCATCGCCTCGGTGTGGCGGGAGTCGCCGCTGCTTTGGGCGCCGACGAAGCCGATCCAGACGAGACCGCAGACGGGAATGCAGCTGACAAGAACGCAGATGAGCAGACACTGCCGAACCAGGCCGGAGGTGAGGCTGCCCGCGGTTCCGGAGCGGACAACCGTGCCGATGCCAGCCAGGAGCAGGCTCAGAAGGCTGATGACGAGCGGGGACCGGGCGAACCGGAACGGGACGGGCATCGGTGAAACGTGCACCACGATGCCGTTCGGCCAGCCAGCCTTTGTCGCGAAAGCGACACCTGTTCCGTCGGCATCGAGCAGAACCCCTTCGGAAAGGTTCTCGGACTCGAAGAGCACCGCGCGGGCCAGCCCGGCCGACAGGCCGGGGATACCGGGGCGCGCCGAGGCCAGACGTTGCCGGGAGACCAGATGGACCCGGGGAATTCCGAGTCGGGCGGTCGGCAGCTTCAGGGCATGTTTCAGCCATTTCGCCGAGCGGATGACGCGATGCGGGACGAACAGCACGACCGTGCCCGCACAAGGAACCGATCCGACCCTTACCGTTTTCGAGGCATTCGCAAGATCGATGCGCGACTCGTTGTCGAGAACGGCGTCGGGAAACCATGGCCCGATCAGCAGCTGGCCCGAAACGCCGAGAAAGACGGTCGTCTTGAGGGCGATCGGGTTCCGTTCGAGGAAGGACAGATTTTTGCCGAAAAGATGGACCAGGGCCGGGTAATACTCGCGGTAGAGCCAGTCGGGATTGGGCTCCCAGACTTCGCGGATGCGCCGTTCATACGTTATCGCGTGGAGGGCGTCGAGATCGTGGGCGGTAAAGCCCCGGGAGTCGAGCAGGGTCGAGGTGTTATCCCAGAGAGCATAGGATGCCGAGGGGCCGAACGCGGCGCGCCAGCGTGCGGCGATCTGCCGGGCCGTCATCGGCGTCAGGCGGTCGAATCCATGCAATCCGGCGAGGATCTTCTCGTGAGCCAGGCTGGTGGGGTTCAGGCGCTCCCGGATCAGGGGCAGGCGGTTTCGCAGGGCATCGAGGTTCTGAATGCGAATCGCCTCTTCCCGGCGCCCTTCGATGACGTCGAGGCAGAACCAGCCGGCGAGGAGGAGAAGCGGAATCAGCAGAAGGTGCGGAATCCGTGATGCCGAAAGTGTTCTCTCAGTCATGATTCGTCTCTCCGATGCCGACGATCTCGATCGCCTCCCGGCGGCCGCGGACTCCATGAAGAGAAGTCGATATAGAAACAAACTCCCCGGCAAGGCCCGCGATCGTCTGGGAGGTCGTCAGGATGGAGGGCGCCCCGTCGCGGCCCGCCAGTTTTTCGAGCCGGGCGGCGAGATTGACGGTGTCCCCGATGACGGTTGCATCCAGGCGTTTGCGCAGCGAGCCGATATGACCGCTGACAGGGGTTCCGGAGGCGAACCCCACGCCATGACGAAGATGCCGGCCTTGTCCGCCCGTCGCTTCCGCTTTCCAGAGGCGCATCGTGCGGTCGATCTCAAGGGCGGATCGGATGGCCCGGAGAGCGGCAGGGGGGGTGTTGGGCCGTTCGCGGAAGATGGCCATCGCCGTATCGCCGATGAATTTGTCGATATCCCCGCCGTTCCGCTTCACGGCCGCCTCGCAAAGGCCGAGATACCGGCTCATCAGGTTCATGGCCTCCTCCGGAGGCAGCAGCGCCTCGACACCGCTGAAGTTGCGAAGACCGGCGAACAGCACTGTCAGCGGCTGTCGCTGCCCGGGGTCGGGGGTGTGGGCTGCGGCATTCTCGACGAGATCGGCCCGGAGGAAGGGGGTCATCCGGGCCTTGTGGCGAAGGCCCTGGACGAGGATCCCGAGCCGGCGGATCAGAACGCCGAGTTCGTCATCGGCTGTCGAGACGATGCGGGAGCGATAGTCTCCGCCCTCGACCCGCTTCACCGCAGCCGTCAGGGTTGCCAGAGGCTCGATGAGCAGGCTGCGCAGCCGCTTCGTCGCTCCATGGGAGACGAGGGCTCCTCCGCACGCGAACAGAACGAGAAACAGCGCTGTTGCCGGCCAGGATGGATCGCGCGTGTCGGCCCGGACGAGGGCGATTCCGGCGGCGTCGATTCCCTTGAGGGGGCGGGCGCGCACCAGCCACTCATGGCCGTGGATCGTCAGGACGGCCTGGATGTTCTGCCCCGTGAACCGGACCAGCTCGAGCAGTTTGCGGATTTTAGTATTTGAACCACTATAAAAAGATGTCGGCGGAAGATTGCCGAGAACGGCGATCCGTGCCCCTCGGCTCCTCCCGTTGAGCAAGGCGCGTTCCATCAACTTCGTGTTCAGATTCGCATTGTCGAAATGGGTGCTGAAAAAGCCCACCGGCTTGCGATTCCCGGATTCGCGGAGGAACGCCTGGAAAATGACTGTCGACTGGTTGGCGAACTGGATCGGGGTGAGTTTGCTGAACATCGTATGGGCCTGGTCGTTGATACTCTGCTCCGGGAACAGCATCTCGATCTCCCGCGGTAGGGGGCGCTCGTTCGACAGCTTCGGGGGCCTGAAACCGTAGTATTGCATCGTGCGCTTGCCGATGGCGTCCAGGATGCCCCAGCCGGCCTTCTTGTCTGCGAGGTGATACTCGTAGGACCGACCTTCGAGGAACACCAGAACGGCCCGGGAGAGGCCGGCCAGCTTGAACGGCTCCAGCATCTCCTCATACTCCGCTGCCGATGTCACGCGTGCCAGCGCAGGGTTGCGGGTCATCGCAAGGAGTTCGCTCTCGAGCCGGCCGAGTTCCGAGGCGACCTTCTGTTCGATTCCCGCCAGTTGGCTCTCGAGCTCCGTCAGAAGGCCTTCGGTGCGGCTCTGGGAAAGCCGGTTCAGGTGTTCGAGACCCAGCAGCGTCATCGCTAGCAGCGGGGGCAGGGTGAGCGCGGCTGCCGCGATGCCGAACTTCGTGCCGAGATTCGCCCGGGGACGCCACCAGCCCGTGCCAAGAATGAACAGGCCGATTCCCGCGATCAGAACGCCGGCGGCGAGCCCCGACCGGACAGCCGTGGTGCAGGCGGTCACCCATTGGGACCGTTCGGGGGTCCGGATGGCCACGGTTAGCATGAGGTCGGTGTTTTTGTCGTATACTTGTGAATATATATACCACTCGGTGGTCGCATAGACGGCCTGGCCCCGTTCGAGCAGCTCCCACAAGCCGTGCAGCATGCCGGGCGAGAGGGGTTCGGCGGCGGGGCCGTCGCCCGTGGTCTGCCAGATGCCTCCCACGGCAGTCTCGGGGCCCGAGTGGAGGCGCATTGCCCGTTCAAGTTCCCAGCCGGGTTTGGCGCGATACAGCGGCGCGATCACGATGCAGCTGCCGAGGCGGCGCTTCGGGAAGTGGCTGGTGTTACAGGTGACTACGGCGAGGGCGTGCAGCTTGCCTCCGATCAGGACTTCGGTGGCCTGAGTGCGGCTGCGCCGGAGATACTTGAGCGAGGCGATCGTGCCGAAAGTCTGTTTCAGGAGGCCCTGAGCGAGCGACAGCTCGGCCGGCGTGAGCTTCGATTCGTCTCGCAGCGCCCGGAGAAAGGCACGCCAGGCACGTTGACCGGCGGGCAGCGGGTGTCCGGGAACGGCGATCATCCGATCCGCCTCGTCGAACCAGTGGAGCTGTGTATCGGCGGGGAAGATGCGTCGGAGGGTGGCTCCGTGCATGCCGGCCGCGGCG
>DATCTT010000267.1:0-23987 GCA_036567845.1 Candidatus Ozemibacteraceae bacterium
GGGCCGAGCTGCTGCAGCGGCGACTGGAGCGGTTCAACGGCCGCCCCGACAGCCGCGACATCCGGGAACTGATGCCGTTCTTCGCCCCCGGCCGCGCCTACCTGTGGGATGCCTGGCCCACCGCGCGCATCCTGCTCGAAGACCCCGACCAAATACGAGACGAGCTCGAAACCTTCCTTTCGGACCAGCACCTCCGGTTCGCCGCGACCCGCGAATTGACCCCGCTGCTGCCGCCCGACGCGTATTACCACCCGGCCGACACCACCCTCGCAGCTCTCGGCGGCCGGAACGCGGCGGCATTCAGCCGGTTCCGCCACCCAGGCTCCGCCGGCCTCGCCTTCGATGTTGAGGTGCTGCCCCCCGCCGCCGACCCAACCCGCGAGTCGCTGCTGAAAGAGGTCCAGCGGCTGGTGCGGGAGAACTGGGCCGTGGCAATCGTCATCGCCGACTCGGAGCGGTATCACAACCTGCGCGGCCTGCTGGGCGAGCGCGGCGTGCCGCTCATCAACCCGCGCTTTCCCTGGCAGCTCGCCTGGGGCAAGGTCGTCTTGCTCGAAGGTGCCGGGCGACGCGGGTTCCTGGCCCGTTCATCCCGCGTCGTCGTCATGGGTGAAGACGACATCTACCCGACCCACGCGAAGCCGTCGGTGCGACGCCACGCGACGGCCGACAAGGCCCAGGCGTTCATTTCCCAGCTCGTGCCAGGCGATCTGGTCGTCCACGCCGAGCACGGCATCGCTGAGTATCGCGGCACCCAGACGATGACTGCGGCCGGCACCACGCGCGAATACCTGTTGCTCCAGTATGCCGGCTCGGACCGCCTGTATGTGCCGACCGATCAGGTCCACAAGGTGCAGAAATACATCGGCATGGAGGGGATGCGCCCCGCCGTCCACAGCCTGAACTCGAAGGTGTGGGAGGGCCAGAAACGCCGCGTCCAGAAGAACGTTGAACTGATTGCGAAGGAGCTGCTCGAGCTGTATGCGAAGCGCCATTCCGGGCCGGGCTTCGCGTTCCCGCCCGACGGGGACCTGCAGCAGCAGATGGAGGAACGGTTCCCACACACCGAAACCCCCGACCAGGCCAAGGCGATCGTCGCGGTGAAAGCCGACATGGAGACAGACACGCCAATGGACCGCCTCATCTGCGGCGATGTCGGATACGGCAAGACCGAGGTTGCGATGCGGGCCGCGTTCAAGGCCGTCTGCGCCGGGAAGCAGGTCGCGGTGCTCGCCCCGACCACCCTGCTCGCGTTCCAGCACCACCAGACGTTCATGAACCGGTTCGAGGGGTTCCCCGTCTCGGTCGACCTCGTCTGCCGCCTCCGCAAGCCGGCGGAGCAGAAGGAAACACTGAAAAAGGCAACGGCCGGCCGGCTCGACGTGCTGATCGGCACCCACCGCATCCTCTCGTCGGATGTGCGATTCAAGGATCTGGGCCTGCTGATCGTCGACGAGGAGCAGCGGTTCGGCGTCAAGCACAAGGAAAAGCTCAAACAGTACAAGTCAAATATCGATGTCCTGACCCTCGCCGCGACGCCGATTCCCCGCACGCTTCAGATGGCCCTGTCGGGCATCCGGCAGATCAGCGTCATCGACACCCCGCCCGAGCAGCGACGGCCGGTCCAGACGTATGTCGCCCCGTTTGACCCAGGCTGGGCGAAACGCGCCATCATCGAAGAGCTGAAGCGCGGTGGCCAGGTGTTCTATGTCTACAACCGCGTCGAGACGATCGACCGGAAAGCCGCGTTTCTGCGCGATCTCGTGCCTGAAGCGCGGGTCGCCGTTGCGCACGGCCAGATGGCCGAAGACGAGGTCGAGCGCACGATGCTCGCCTTCATCCGGGGCGAGTTCGACGTGCTGCTTGCCTCGACGATCGTCGAGTCGGGCCTCGACATTCCGAACGCGAACACGCTGATCGTCGATGAGGCAGAGCGGCTGGGTCTGTCCCAGATGTACCAGCTGCGCGGCCGGGTCGGCCGGTCGAGCCGCCAGGCGTTCGCCTTCTTCTTCTACTCGAAGGGGAAGCGGCTGACCCAGGAGGCATCGGAGCGGCTGGCCACGATCGAGGAGCACACGGCGCTCGGCTCGGGATTCCGGATCGCGATGCGGGATTTACAGATCCGGGGTGCCGGTAACGTGCTCGGCGAGGAACAGAGCGGGCATATCGCGGCCGTTGGCTTCGCGCTGTATATCGAACTGCTTGAGGAGGCCGTCCAGCGGCTGCGGGGCGGCACGACGGTCCGGCCGCCGGAGGTCTCGATCGAGATCCCCGTGTCGGCGCTATTCCCATCGATATATATGCCAGACGAGGAAACGCGCATCGAGATGTATGCGCGGCTGGCGAGGTGCGTCGATCTGTCGGTGCTCGATCTGCTGCGCGAAGAGGTCACGGACCGGTTCGGCGCGCTGCCCGTCGAGGGTGAGCGGCTGTTCGCCGTAACCCGGCTGCGGCTTTTAGCCGGCATTGCGGGGGTGCGCAAGGTGTCGCGCGTGCTGAACCGGCTGCGGTTCGAATTCGACGCCGGGAAGCGGCCCGACATGCAGGTGCTGCTCAACGCGCGAGGGGCGTTCTTCCGGCGGCTTGCCCTCAACCCGGCCGATCCGCAGGCCGTGCTGCTTCAGCTCACGGGCGAGGAGAGCGAGGAGCAGATGGAGCTGGCCGAGGAGTTCCTGCGCGCCCTCGGAACCGCCAGAAACGAAGAACCCGACGGCGGGCCGGACGAACAAGCGGCCGCCACCTCAAATATCACCACATACAATACCGATGACAATTTCAGCGGGATAACCGTCCTGGAGAGGCGCATCGAGTTCCCCGTGGCGAAGACCGTCCGGTCGGGCCGTGCGGGGAAGCTCCGCGGGGACAAGCGTCCGAAATTCTGAACGAGAGGCGAGATCATGGAAACAATCGAATCGACGATGCCGGCGACGCTGCCGAAAAAATGCCGGGACGTGTTCGCGCGGCTGGCCGTGCCGCTTCCGGCCGAGAGGCTGGACGGGCTGCGGGAGGAGATGCGCCTGCATCTGCTGACCGCCCAGCGGCACCTGGGGCCGGCACCGCTCAACTTGCCGCTCATCGGCCGCATGACGGCGGCGTTGGAGGCGGCGCTGAACCTCTACGAGACGCTTCCCGAGGCCCATCGCGGGCTGCTCGTCGGCGCGGTGCGGTATTTCATCGAAAATGCCGACGCGGCGAACGATCTCGAGGATCCGCTGGGCTTCGACGACGATCTCGCGGTGATCAACGCGGTTCTGCTCGAGATCGGCCTGTCGCAGCTGGTCGTCGCGCGCTGAGCTCCCGTCTCAGACCGTCCGGTGCTGGCTGGTGTGACGGGGCCTGGGTGCGTGTGACCGTCCGCCCGTTTCCGCCCACCAGCAGATGAACGCGAAGCCATACAGGATGATGAACCCAGCCCAGAACGGAAAAAAGGTGTCCCAGAACACCTGATCGAAGGTCAGGCGCTGGATGAAAAACACCTCGATGACCGCGAGCTGGATGACGCGCATGCGGATGTTGTCCCGGAGATGCTGCGGGTAATGGTGGATCGGCACCGAACCAGTGTCGGTTTCGACCAGCAGGGAGGCGGCAACGAACACGATCAGGGTGTTCACGGCCGTCTGGATCAGCAGCATCACCGAGTCAGCCTGGCTCCCCCCCGAAAATGAAACCAGGCCGGGAATGATCTTCTGGTGAAACGCCATCCAGATGACAAACACCTGGAGCGGGAAGACGATGAACCAGAGCAGCGAGTCGAGAATGTCGAAGATCAGCCAGCCGCCTGGCTTGGGAGTGCCGAGCACGAACGCGTTGAACATTCCGCGGCGTGGATCCATCACCTCCGCAACGACGTCCTTCACCTTCATGATGATGCTGGGCCGGATGGGCTTGGGCGTGCCACCCGCAGCTTTCTGGCCCTCGGCGGCCGCAGGTCCTATCTCGACCGCGGGCATGACGGTCGTGGACCGTACTTCGCCGTCGGAGGCGGCGGGAGGGGATCCCGCCGACTGATCGGGCGACTTCAGCTCGAGGCCGGCAAAATGCTGCAGGAATGTGCGTTTGCCGGCGCGCACCGCGAGTTCGAGGAAGTTGTTCCCGCGCTTGTCCTCCTCTTTCGGATTCGCCCCGAAACGGAGGCACAGCTCGGCCACTTCGATATCGCCGTCCCGTGCGGCCATGTGGAGCGGGGTTTCGCCGGCCAGATTGCGGGCATTCACGTCCGCCTTTCCCTCGAGCAGCAACTGCATCACCGCCTGGTTGCCGTCACGAGCGGCGATATGAAGCGGTGTCTCGCCGCCATCGTTGCGAGCCTCGCGGTTCGCCCCGGCGTCGAGAAGCAACTTGACGATCTCCGTGAATCCGTTGCGGGCAGCAAGATGCAGAGCCGTTTCATGCTTTTTGGAAACGCCCTCGATGTTCGCCTTCACATCGATGAACCGTGCCACGATCTCGGCGTGGCCATGAGCGCACGCCTCGTGAATCGGCGTCCAGCCGAACTCGTCGGGCAGGTCGGGCTGGGCCCCAAGTCTCATCAACTCGTCCACGATCTCCAGGGAGCCGACGCCGGCAGCGAAATGCAGCAGCGTCTCATCCTGGTAGTTGCACAGCAGCGCGGATTCGGGCTCCTGGGACAGGAACAGCCGCACTGCCTCGACGTCACAACGCTCGATCGCCTGGGTCAGTTTCGTCCACATACGATCCTCCCGGTCGGTTCCGACCTGCCGCGCAAGATCCGGCGACGGCAATGTCAGCCGTTCAGCGGAACGCGGGCCTCAAGATTCATCTCACGGGTCCGGGGCGATGGCTCCCGGATTCCCCCTTTTCTCTGTCACCAGTATACCCGATGCCGGATGTCCTGGCAAACCACCTCCAGCAAGCTGCTCCGCTCACTTCGAGAGAATTTCGCGCACCTTGTCGGAAAGGGTTCTGAGGGAAAAGGGTTTCTGGAGGAAGCCGGATCCCGGCTCGGCCCCGACCCTCCCGGCAGCCGTCCCATTCATATACCCAGACATATATATCACGCGGATTTCCGGATAGAGGGCCCGCATTTTTTCGGCCAACTCCCATCCAAGAAACGTGGGAAGAACCATGTCAGTGAGGATGAGGTCGATCCGGCGGGGCGAGGTCCGCGCGATCTCCAGAGCCATTTCCGCGCCATTTGCCTCGAGAATCGAGTATCCGGCCTTTTCGAGAACCCTGCAGATGACCTTGAGCAGCGCCGAGTCATCCTCGACAACGAGCACCGTTTCCCCCGCCCCGGCACGGGGCTGCTCCTCACGCGCCGTCGGGGTTTGTGCCGCATCATGACGGGGAAGGCAGATACTGAAACTGGTTCCGCTTCCCGGCTGGCTGTGGACATCGATATATCCGCCATTCTGGCGGACGATTCCATAGACGGTGGCAAGTCCGAGCCCTGTGCCCTTGCCCAAATCCTTGGTCGTGTAAAAGGGCTCGAACAGATGGGACAGCGATTCCGGCGACATGCCCATGCCATCGTCCCGGACACGAAGGACAACGTAGTCGCCGGGGGGGCAGGGACAACCGGAAGCCGTTTCCCACTCTGCCTGGGTTGCACGCGCGGTTTCGATCGTGATCCTGCCAGCTCCGCGGATGGCATCCCGCGCGTTGGCACACAGATTGATCAGAATCTGGTCGAGCTGAGCGAGATCGATCTGCACCTGGCAGGGATCGGCGCCAGGCAGCCAGGAAAGGGTGATGTTCTCCCCGATGAGCCGGCGGAGCATCTTGAGCATCTTTTCCACCGATGCATTCAGATCGATAACGACAGGATGGATCGCCTGCTTACGGGCGAAGGCGAGAAGCTGCTGGGTCACCCGCGCGGACCGCGTCGCTGCCTCGTGAATTTCTGTCAGATCCGCATGCAGCGGATCCGAGGCATCGATTTTCGAAAGGGCCATTTCGGCATAGCCGATGATCACGCCAAGCAGGTTGTTGAAATCATGGGCGACCCCACCTGCGAGACGCCCGACCGACTCCATCCGCTGTGCCTGGAGGAGCTGTGTTTCGAGACGTTTTCGCTCGGTGATGTCGTGAACGATCGAAAACAGGTATTCCCGATCTTCGAGCTGAATACGGCTGACGTAGGACTCGATATCGGCAATGGTTCCATCGGCTTTGCGGTGCTGGAACTCGAAGCTGTTTCTGGAAGGCATCGAGATGGACGCCATGATCTCGCGCAGCTTGGAAAACGGCAGCGTGTTGATCTCGGAGATGTTCATCCGGCACAGCCGTTCGACCGGCCAGCCGTAGAACCTTGCCGCGGATTCGTTCGCATCGGCGATCCGCCCCTGCTCCAGGTCGATGATCAGCATGATGGCGGCATTGTCCTGGAACAGGGTCCGGAATTTGGCTTCGCTCCGCGCAAGTGCCTCCGCCGCCCGCTTCTGCTCGGTGATATCGCGGATGATCATGCTGCTCCGCTGCACCCCGTTCGCATCGGTGAACAGGACGGAGGTCACCTCGGCCGGAAACGTCGTGCCATCTGCGCGAAGAAGTCGCAGCTCGGCCCTGGCGCGCCCGATGCGGGCCCGTTCCTCTAAAGCCGCCTCCAGCCGGGGATCGGTCGGGTCCACCAGGGCGTTCCTGCCACCCTGGAGGAGCTCTTCGAGACTGCGGCCAAAGATCCGGCATGCCGCAGGGTTTGCATCGAGGATGCTTCCGTTGGCCGTCGTCAGCAGAAAGGCATCAACGGTGTATTCGAACAGGGCGCGGTAATGCACCTCGCGCTCCGCCTGCCGGACCTTCTGCTGAAGTTTGTGCCCAAGCCGCTCCCCGTGCATTCTCAGAACATCCTCTTCGGATAGTTCCCGAGGGGCGGAGCGACCGTCTGCAGCGGAAGCCATGACCTCCCTGATGATGGCCAGAAAACGTTCGTGTTCGCAGGGCTTGGCGATGAATCGGTCGGCACCGATCCGGAGGGCGAATGCCTCGTCCTCGGCATCAGTATACGTAGCAGTATATATGATGAAGGGAATCCCCCGGAACCGTTCGTCCGTCTTGACCCGACGGCACAGCTGGAATCCATCCATCACCGGCATCATGATGTCGCTGATGATCAGGTCGGGACGTTCGGATTTGAGCAGTTCGAGCGCCTCGGCTCCATCCCGCGCCGACAGCGCCTCATGCCCGGCCATTTTCAGAATGGCCCTGAGCACCGTCAGATTTTCCTGCAGGTCATCGACGATCAGAACACGCATGTATGGCCCTCCTGAGGCTGGGAATTCGGTTGGAAGGGCAGTCGGATCGTGAAGGTGCTCCCTGATTGCCAGCGGCTTTCCACATCGATGGTGCCGCCCATCAGGCCGATCAGCTTCCGGCAGATGGAAAGCCCCAGCCCCGTTCCCTCGTGTTTGCGCGTAAGACCGTTGTCGAGCTGGTGGAACGGCTTGAACAGATACGGGATGTCCTCGGGCCGGATCCCCATGCCGGTGTCCTTGATCTCGAGCAGGCAGAGACCTCCCTCCATGCGGCAGGAGAGCATTACCTGGCCGTGATCGGTGAACTTCACGGCATTGTTGAGCAGATTCAACAGAATCTGTTCAAGCCGCTGCTGATCGGTGGTGATGCTGCCGACCTCGTCGGCGATCTTCACACGGAGATCGAGGCCTTTCGCTTGCGCACTGGGAGAAATCAGCTCCAGGACGCGGGTCAGGGAAGGCCGAAGGTCAAACGACCTGATCTGGAGCTTCAACTGTCCCGCTTCGATCTTCGAGATGTCGAGAATATCATTGATGAGTGACAACAGATGTCTTGAGCTGGTCTGAACCATCCCGAGCTGCTTGTTCTGTTCTTCGTTCAAAGGCCCGGTCAGCCCCTGGAGAAGAATGCCGGTGAACCCAATGATCGAGTTGAGCGGGGTTCGCAGTTCATGGGAGATCGTCGCGAGAAACGCCGATTTGGTGCGGTCTGCGATTTCGGCTTGTTCCTTGGCCCGGGCCAGCTCGGCCGTACGGTGGGCAACCCGCTCCTCGAGTTCGGCATTCAGGCGGCGCAGCTCCCCCTCGGCCTTGTTCCGCGCGTGAATTTCGGCCTGAAGCCTGTTCCATTCGGACCGGAGCACCAGGAACAGCAGGACTGCCGTGAAAAGCACATAGCCCCAGCCCTTGTAGGTCTGGAGGAAGGTGAGCCGGTCGGGGTCAGCCGTAATCATCGTGACGACGCGATCGGAGAGCAGAATCCATCCGCATCCGACCACGGCGTAGATCACCGCGGCACAGACCGGGAAGGTGAAACAGAATTGCCCGAAAATCCTCATCTCACTGACGGCTCGTTTCTCTATCTGCTTCATGTTACGCCATCCTCGCCGCGCGTTCAACCCGATCCACGGAATGTCCCCGCCCGGCATCGTGACAACACGGGCAGATACGGGCTATAGTGGAAAAACAACAGTGGAAAGACAACAAAGGATCACCCGGCTGCGCGATGCCAGCGAGAGGGCACAGGCGCGATCCGGGAATGAGAGGAGAATGCGCATGTCGGAAATCCGGCACAATCTGCTCACGGGGGAATGGGCGGTGATAGCGCCCGAGCGGGCGAAGCGCCCCGGGGATCTGGCGAAGGGAAAGGCCCGGCCCGAGATTCCGGCCTACCAGGAGTCGTGTCCGTTCTGCCGCGGAAACGAGCACCTGACGACGGAGGAGCGATTCCGTCTTACGGCGGATGACGGAAGCTGGCTGATCCGATCGGTGCCCAACAAATTTTCGGTATTGTCCCCGGTCGGCGACGTCTCACCCCGCAGCGAGCCCCTCGGCGACGTCGTGAGCGGCGTCGGTCTTCACGAAGTGATCGTCGAGACGCCCCTCCACAACCGCCCACTGGCCCTTTTCCATCCAGCCCATGCGGAGAAGCTCGTCTGGACCTATCGAGAGCGGGTGCGGGCTTTCTACGCCGATCCGCGCATCCGGCACGTCATCCTGTTCAAGAACCACGGAGAGGAATCCGGCGCCTCGCTCCAGCATCCCCACTCCCAGGTGGTCGGGCTGCCGATCGTTCCCGGCCAGGTCCTGGAACGGGCCGACGCGGCGCTGCATTACCAGCTCGAGAACGGGGACTGCCTCGTCTGCCGGATGATCGCCGAGGAACGGCGCACCGGGGCGCGGCTGGTGGCGGAAAACGACGCGTTCATCGCGTTCATTCCATTCGCGGCGCTATCGCCGTTCCATGTCTGGATCTTCCCGAAAGCCCACGCCGCCTGTTTCGCGACGCTCGAGGACGGACAGATCGAACCCCTCACGCGGCTCCTCCAGGCGGTTCTCGGGAAGATCTATGCCGCGCTCGACAACCCCGCGTTCAACTTCGTCGTCCGCTCCCTGGCCGTCAAGGACGCGAAAGCAGGATATTTTCACTGGTATATATCGATCATCCCGCGCGTCGGAAAGGCAGCCGGATTCGAGCTCGGCACCGGCATGTACATCAACTCCAGCCACCCCGAGGCAAGTGCCGCCCTGCTGCGCGAAGCCACTCCGCCCCTGCCACCGGACCAGCCCTGAAATTCCGGACAAACAGCGTCGAAGATCAGCGGGTCATGAGGCGCAGGAGGCGGGCGAGGGCGTCGAGCGCCGCGGGAATGCGGTTTTCGTCGGTTTCGAGAGGACTGGAGATCTGACGGATGTCTTCGATGATCTCGAGCATCTCCTTCGCCTTCGCCGGATCGGTTCCCGAGTATTCCTGGTAGGCCTCGATCGGTGTCACGACGCGGCCGTCCTTCAGCCGGACACACCGCACCTTTTCGAGAAACCCCTTGGGATCGAGCACGAGGAAATACGAGATGGCCCGGGCCGGATCCTCGATGTAATCCGTGCCTTCGAGCGCTGGCGCATAGGTTTTCAGGGTGTCCCGCGCGATCTCGTTGATCGTCCGGCCGTCGTTCACGAGCCGCATGCGGCCAAGCAGCTCGAGCATCTGGCGGTTGTGCTCACGGGTCACGGCCGGATCACTCTTCCGGCGGCTTCGGAAATAGTCGCGGGCCTGGAGAAGCCGCTCGATGACGGGCTCGGTGAGCTTCGGGTCACGTAGGTTCCGCAGGGCATCGCGGGCCGAACGCTTCGTCTCGTCGAGCCAGCGCAGGAAATCCTCGGACGTCTCACGTTGCATGCAGTGGAAGCACCGGTCGCGGTTCAGGAGGGTTGGGGCCCCGCAATCCCGGCACCGTCCGTTCCGGACGCTGTCGCCCAGGCCGGTCCAGGTGCGGCTTGCCCATTCCTGGATCGACCCGGCCCCCGAGGAGATGCCCTCCTGGAGGGGCAGCGCCCACGAGGCGAGTTTTTCCCCCCATACCGACACCGACGAGGTCGCCACGGGCCGCGTTCCCCAGCCGTCGGTCAGGGATGCAATCCCCCAGCTGTCATACCAGGCCGGCGCCGACGCGGCCTCCGAGGGCCAGCCGGACGCATCCGCCGGCACCAGGAAAAGCAGCGTGGATATGCCCGCAAGCAGCATTCTATATGCTGCTGAATACAATTTCATGTCCGGTCCCGCCAGTACCACACGCCATTGAAGTGCGTCGCAAGCCAGCGGAGGTTCCGGTCGAGAATCACGTCGGCGGAAGGCATCTCGGCCCGGATCACCCGGCAGGGATTCGCTCCGACCCCGTCGGCGATCTCATCGAGCGGGAGGCCCGCCCGGTCATGCAGGATGGAGATGCAGTCGACCAGGCTCCGGCCGCCGCCGAACAGGTGGCCGCCCACGTAGGTGCAGCGCCCGTCGCGGATCTCGAGGCGGGTGCCATAGGCATCGTATTCCCCGTTGGGCAGGCCGAGAGGGCAAACGCCGTCCGACACGAAGACGAGCCGCTCGGGACCGAGAATGCTACTGGTCATCACGATGATCTCGGGGGAGACGTGGATGCCGTCGGCAATCAGCTCGACCATCACGTCATGGAACGTGAAGACGGCCGAGACCGGTGAGGGGTCGCGATGGGTGAACGGCCGCATCGCATTGAACAGATGGGTGACATGGTCAACCCCAGCCTCAAGGGCCTGCAGCGTGGTCCTGTGGTCGGCGTCGGTGTGGCCGATCGCCGGCCGGATGCCATGATGGGGCAACGCCTCGATCAGCAGGTCCGCTCCCGGGAGCTCGGGGGCAACCGTCACGAGCTTGATCAGGCCGTAAGCCTGCCGCTGCCAGCGCAGCACCGCCTCGATATCGGGCTTCAGCAGCAGCTCTTCTGGGTGCGAGCCGCGTCGCGCGGGAGAGAGGAACGGGCCTTCCAGGCAGATGCCCATGATCGCCGGCGGCTTTTTCCGGCGCATCGCAACGGTGGCGATGTCCTCGAGTGCCTTCATCCGCTGCTCCTCGGAGCAGGTGATCAGGGTCGCAACGAGACCGGTCAGACCGGTGGGAATGAAGGCGTCGAGCATATCCTCGATGCGGTCGGGGTCTCCGTAGCTGAAGTCCCAGCCGTAGCCGCCATGGATATGCAGATCGATCAGGGCCGGAAACCGGTATCCATCGTGCGGCGGCGCCTCCGGAGGCGTGGGCATCGTCAGATCGCGGATCGAACGGCCGATCAGAAACTCCGGCGGATGCATGCCACTGCGCACACCCGAAGTCATGAAGTCACACCTCCCGGTTTGTCGTCGAGCAGCCTGTCGATACCAAGCGGAATCGCACGCCGCTTCAGGAAAAAGAGAATCTCGCCGATTCCGCAGTCGCGGGCCAGCCGCAGCATCTCCGAAACTCCCGCGCCGAGGCTGTTCGGCCGGTGGGCATCCGAACCGATCGTCAGCCGCTTCCCGCCCAGCGCGGCGTAGCGGCGCAGGATCGCTTCCGAAGGGTGCATCCGGCCCACCTCATACCGCCGTGCGGAGGTGTTCAGCTCGAGGCACTTCCCGTGAGCGATCAGCCAGGCAAGCACGGCATCGAGCTTGTCCGTATGGGATGGCGCCGGGGCCGTCCCACGCGTCGCGTCATACCGGGCGAGGATGTCGAGATGGCCCAGCGTGTCGAAGTCCGGACACGCCTCCATGCTCGCCCGGGTGTCGTCGAGAAAATCGCTCCAAGCGCGATCGACCGAGCGGCCCCGGTGGAACGAGCCGTCGGCGATGTCAAGGCCGCAGGCCCGATGCATCGAGGCAATCACGAAATCGAACGGCCGGCCGTCGAGAAACGCCGCCACAGCGGAGGCATGGCTGACCTGGATGCCGATCTCGACGCCGACGGCTAGCTGGATGCCCTGGTCATTGTCCCGATGCCGGCCAAGCGTCCTGAAATACGATTCTGGCTGGATGCAGGGATCGGACGGCGCGAAGTCGGCGTGATCGGTGAAAGCGAGGTATCGGATACCCACGCCGGCCGCCGCTTCGAGCATGGTCTCGGGGTCGGCGGTGCCATCCGCCGAAAATCGGGTATGGATATGCTGATCGATCATGCGGTTTCAGTATACCATTGTCCCGATTCACGATTCACCGCACCAGGGGGTGGCACGATGCCGGCGTGGTACAGCCTTCACGACAAATCAGCGATCGAGGGGTTCCTCCGACGGAACACCGATCTTCATCTCTACGAGCTCGGCGACCTCGACGAGTTCTTCTGGCCCCACACCTTGTGGTTCGCCGATGCGAAGGCGCCGCCGTTCACCGCCATCTGTCTGCTGTATATCGGGCCGTCCCAGCCGACGCTGCTCGCTCTCGGCGAGCAGGCGCTGCTCATCACCCTGCTGCGGAACATCTCGGATCTGCTTCCCGTCTGGTTTTACGCCCACGTCACGCCCGGCGTCGAAGCGGCCTTCGAGGGCGCCTTCCAGCTCGAACCCCACGGCGAGCACCTGAAGATGAGCCTGAACTACCCAACCAAGCTGCTGGGAACCGAGCCCCCGCGCTCGGTCCGGCTCGGCCCGGAGGATCTCCCGGAGGTGCTCCAGCTGTATCGGGAAAGCTACCCCGGCAACTGGTTCGATCCGCGGATGCTGGAAACGCGCGAGTATTTTGGCATCCGAGAGGCCGGCCGGCTGGTCAGCATCGCGGGGATTCATGTGTATTCCCCCGCGCTGCGGGTCGCGGCCCTGGGCAACATCACCACCGCCACGTCTCATCGCAAGCAGGGCCTGGCAACCATCACCACGCGCGAGCTGTGCCTTTCGCTGATGCAGAAGGTCGATCACGTCGGGTTGAACGTCGCCGCGGACAATCACGCCGCAATCGCATGTTACCGCAAACTCGGCTTCGAGATCGTCGCGCCCTACCGGGAGTTCAACGTCCACAGGCTCCGCTGATCTGCATCTGCGGCCCACCCGCTTACAAACCGGGGGCGGAAAGCGAATCGATCCGGGGCTGGGGCTTGATCTCCTCGACCAGGCCCGGCGGCCGCAGCGGAGAGGCGACGAAATTGGAGGCAAAGATGCCGCGGTCGGTAGTGATACGAAACCGGATCCAGCGGACCCACCAGTTGCGGCGCGGCCGGCCGACAGTGCGGCGCTGGCGCTCGGCGACACGTCTCACTTGGGTCGGCGGGATCACGACGGGGATCTCGCCCTCGAGCCAGCTCTCGTCGCGGGCATCGTGCCGGTGGCCCACCCAGGTGTCGGCCGTGACCCGGCGCACCTCGAGCGGCAGCCTATAGTCATCATTATATACGTCAAGATATTCCCGCACAAGAAACCGGCCGTTTCCAAGGTCCTCGACATCGGCCACGGCAACAACGCGGACTGGCGTCTGGGGAACGGTCGGGAACGGGCCATGCCAGGTCTCGGCCAGCGCCGCCTCTCCGATTGTTATCAGCAGCGCGAGCAGCGGGACCGCCCATGAGAAAGGGGGGCGCCGGTCGCGCCCCCCGTTTGGACCATTCAAACCGTCAGGCCGCCTTGATCTTGCGGGCCAGCTCGCGGCCGAGGTTGCGGCAAGCCTCGAGTTCGGTCTCGTGAGGCGCGAACTGGGCGCGCACCGACGGGACGGCAACCGTGAAGCCGCTTCCGCCGAGGATATCCTCGATCCGCTTCACCGCCTCACCGCTCCAGCCGTAGGTGCCAAAGGCGGCACACAGCTTTTTCTGGAATCGCAGACCCCGGATCATCTCGAGATGTGGCATGATCGTCGGCATGAGGCCGTTGTTCAGGGTCGGCGAGCCGACGACAAGGGCCTTCGCCCGCAGGATGTCCGTCATCACGTCGTTGAAATCCGTGGTTCCGGCGGAGTGAAGGCGGAAGGCGACGCCCTCCTCGGCCAGTCCCTCGCAGATGGCATGAGCCATCCTCTCGGTATTTTTCCAAATCGAATCATACAATACCACGGCTGATTTTTCGCAACTTCCCGAGGCCCACTCGATGTACCTTTTCACGATCTGGACCGGGTCCTGGCGCCAGATCAGGCCGTGGGCCGGGCAGATCATCTCGATCGGCCAGTTGAGTGCCAGAAACTCGTTCACCTTGCGGGTGATCTGGCCGGAATACGGGGTGAGGATGTTGGCGAAATACTTCTCGGCCTCCTGCCAAAGCGAGCACTGATCTGCCTCATCGGCATACCGCGAGGAGTGCGCGTAATGCTGGCCGAATGCGTCGTTCGAGAACAGGATCTTCTCCTCGGGGCAGTAGGTGAACATCGAGTCGGGCCAGTGGAGCATCTGAGCCTCAAAGAAGCGAAGGGTGCGCTTCCCGATGTTCAGGGAGTCCCCGGTCTTCACGACCTTGAGGTTCCATTTTCCCGGATAAAAGCGTTTGATCGACAGCTCGCCGCCCTTGCTGCAAATGACCGTCGCGTTCGGATTCTTCGCGAGAATCAGCGGCAGGGCGCTCCCGTGATCGGGCTCGGCGTGATTGACGATGATATAGTCGATTTTATCGATCGAAATCTGCTTTTCGATCGAGGCGACAAACTCGTCGGCATGGGTGTATTTGACCGTATCGATGAGAACGGTCTTCTCGTCGCGGATGAGATAGGCATTGTAGCTGGACCCTTTGCGAATCGACAGCTCGTGTCCGTGGAAGTGTTCGAGGGCCCATTCGATGGCGCCGACCCAATGGATGTCGGGGCGGATGATCGTCATGATGCATGGTCTCCTTTCGGGATAGAGATCGGGGTCAGGGTACGCAGAACCCGCTTTCCCGTCAAGCCGCCCCCGAACCCCCGCTCAATCCAACGCACGAGAATGCACCCCAGAGATACTCCGTTGAGCAAATCAAGACGCTCAGGACCGAAGGTGGGGAAAACGCTCATCACAGAGCACACGATGAACACAGAGATTTCTTTTCCTCCGTGAACCCGCTCTGTCCTTTTGTGCTCTCCATGATGAAGCCGTTTTTCTAAGGTGATGGCCCGAGACGTCAAGGGCGGCGAATGTTCTGTGGAGGATGTACCAGACATGGAGAGGAGATCATGATTCACCGACATCCCCTGAAGTCCCGCATCGCTTTGTGTTCGATGTCGTCGTTCGTGAACTTGGTTTTAAAATCTCTGTGACTCTGTGCCTCTGTGGTAAACCGTTTCCCTGGCTGCCGGGATTGGGGTGGGAGATCGGCTCAAGGACTCTACGTACATTCGCGACTTCGCCCGATAAGGGGGGAGTATGACACCGTTTCTCGGCGACGATCCCTTTCTGCCCGTGATGGAGGCGGCTCTCGGAACCCCTGAGGCCGGCACCCCCACCCTGCTCCTCGACGACCGGGAACTCGGGGAACCCGGCTCGCCCTGGTCATCCCTGGCCGCGGAGCATCTCGCCTGCCTGACCGACCGGTCCCGGCTGCGTGCCTTCACCCGTTCGTGCGGGCTTCCGACGCCCGAAGGCATGACCGCCTCGGCCCTGGACCAGCTCGGCACCTGGATCATGCGACGGCAGAAGTTTCCGCTGGCGCTCAAGAGCTGTCGCAATGCCTCGAACGGCGCAGGCATCTTCCGTCTCGAGGGTTTCCGCGAGCTGACGGGCTTCTACGAGAAGATCCAGGCGTTCGAACCCGGTCCGGTCCTGATCGAGGAGTGGATCGAGGCACGCGCGCTGATCGAGGTCAGCGTGGCCGGCAGCGGAACCACCGTGATGACCCAGGTCGGCCTCGACCGGACCCTGTCGGCACGGTGGGCATGGCGCATGTT
This sequence comes from Candidatus Ozemibacteraceae bacterium, assembly GCA_036567845.1. Lineage (GTDB taxonomy): Bacteria > Muiribacteriota > Ozemobacteria > Ozemobacterales > Ozemobacteraceae > MWAR01. The sequence continues at coordinate 16,035 of DATCTT010000267.1, forward strand.
TCCGCTGCGGCTTCCGCAGGCATACAAGCCCGGCGTGGAAGCCATTCTGACAGCGTTCGCCCCATTCCTGAACCGGAAAGGCACGCTGCTGCGGCTCACCATCGCCCTGACGACCGACGGAAAAGCGGTTCTGATGGCGGTGAGCGGAAGCGCGAACCGAATGGAATACTATCCCGGCTGGTGCGAAGCCGCCGGCGTTCCGCCGCTCGCCACATGTCTCGCGGTAGCCTCCGCCCCGCTGCCGGCGCGTTCCGCCCAGGCGTTCGGCCGGCTCCAGTTTTTCCGCGGTCCCGAGAAAACCTCTCGGTACCCAGCCCAGCCGCCGGCAAAAGCAAAACCTCTCGGTCTTGCGGCCTATGCAACGGCCGGCCGGTATGCGGCAGCCCTGCTGACCGGAGCGGATCCGAACGCACTTTCCCAGAACGGAAAGATTCTGGCCCGTCTCCTCGAGGAGGAGCTGCCTGTCAGCGGGAAAAGCGGCACGGGATCGCGTTGAGCGTCAGGGCCAGGATTTCCGGTAACCGCGCCAGACGTCGAAGAACAGCTTGTTGCCCTGGAAATGGGGGCAGTATTTGTAGAAGGCGTAGCTGGCAGCGTTTTTCATCGTGACGCTCTCGCCGTCGATCGTCATTGTGACCTTCTCGCCGCGGTCGATCTTCGCCTTGGCGTCGTCGTAATGCCGGCGATAAGTTTGGGCGGCCCATTCGATCTGCTTGTCGAGTCCCTTGAACTTCGTGTTCCAGTTGCCCGAATCATAGCAGCCGACGCCGAGAGCCCAGTCGAGCTGCTTTTGGGTCGCCGTTTTCTTCGAGATGAGCCCCTGCTCGCACTGGAGCCGGGTGAGCAACACCTGGGGGTTGATTCCGTGTTTTTTCGCAGCGTCATAGATCATCTGCGCGGGGGTGGAGCCGTTGTACGGTTTGGCCAGGCACGAGCCCTTCGCGTCGAGAAAACTTTGGATCTGCGCGACGGTCATCGTGTCCGTATTGGTCAGCACGCGATCAGAAACGACGTAATTCTTCTGGAACGTGTCAGCCCAAGACTCGTCACCGGCCGGGGCCACGGGATAGGCACCCGGCTTTCCGGTCGTCGCAGTGGTCGTGGCGGGCTTTGTGATGCCACGCGGCAGGGCAATGATCTGGCCAGGGAAGATGAGGTTCGGCGTCGCGGCGATGCAGGGGCTCTGGTAGCTGATAATGTGTGCCCACATGCCTTTGTCGCCGTAGTAGCGCTGGCAGATCGCTTCGAGCGAGTCGCCCGAACGCACTGCGTAGTAGTCGAGCGTGACGCCATCGGGCGTGGTCAGGGGTTTCAGATTCAGCGAGGAGGCGGATCCGCTCCCGGGGGTTGGCAGAGCAACGGGAGGTGACGGGGGGCGGTTTCCGGTCGTCGGGGTAGGATCGACCTCAACCTCGCCGCCGGTGAACGGGTTCTTCACGGCATCGGAAACGGCTCCCGGAAGATCTTCAAACACAGCGCGCTTCCAGGCGTCGCGCAGGCGCTTCACATCGGCCTTTTTCTGCTCGGCATCAGGAGCGTTGGCTGCACGGGCCTCGGCGTAGGCCTTGCGGGCCTTCTGATACTCATCCCAGGCGGCAGCCGCCGCGGGATTGGCGTTCGCTCCACCGGATTTCGGCGTCGAAACGGCGGTTTTATCTCCGCTCTTTTTTTCCTTCACGTTTTTGGCGACTTCGGTACCCACGACGAGCGTGGCAGCTCCGAGAGCGACGCCAAGGGCCAGGGTCACCATGAACCCGATGATGCCTCGTCTGTTGATGCGCTGCATGGGGATGCTCCCCTTTTCCGTTCGGCGGCGACCGCCGTGTGATCACACGAATGATACAAGTATACCAAACGCATCGGGGTGTCCGTGCAGGAAAACGAGGCGCGGTTTCCCGGGGCGCTGGCAAGGCAAAACGGATCACATTGCGTTGTGGGGTGGGATCGCAGTTGGTCGGGGAAGTTCGTTTGACAGAGGGGTGATCGGTACGTATACTCGTAGATAGTATTCGTATCGAGTATGGGTGTTCCTGCATTAACGGATTGAGTATGCATCAGGGTTTCGAGGCAATAAGCAGAAAAGGATTGAGTATGAATATGCCTACGAGATGGAAAGCCGTTCTCGCCGTTCTTCTGACCGCCGCGCTGACTCCCTCCGCGTTCGCCGGCCCGCTCGTGCTGTTCGACGAGGGCCATGCCCAGACCGCCGGCAATGCCGACTGGGTCATCAACGGGGGCTTTTCGGATTTCGCCGACGTGTTCAAGGCCGCCGGCTGCACCCTCAAGGGTGTCAAATCCCTGACCCCCGATGTATTGCGCGAAGCGGCCGTCGTGGTGCTTCCCGAGCCGAACTCCGCCTACACCCCCACCGAGGAAAAGGCGATCGTCGATTTCGTCAACAACGGCGGTGCCCTCTATGCCATCGGTGACCACAACAACTCGGATCGCAACGGCGACGGCATCGACTCGGTCGGCGTTCTGAACCGGTTCCTCCCGAAACTCGGCGTCCAGCTCGAGATCCGGTATTTCACCGAAGCGCCGGCCGGCGGCGAGTATCGCAAGACCCCGATCACCCAGGGCGTCCGGGCTGTCGGCACCTGGGGCGGCACCTCGGTCAAGGCTCTCACCTCGAGCGGCGAAGGCCACATCTTCTTCAGCGCGAAGAACGGCGGCGGCGCCTTCATCGTGACGGCCACCGTGGGCTCGAAGGGCGGCCGCCTCGTGGTGATGGGCGACAGCTCCCCCTATGACGACGGCACCGGCGACCCGCGCGACAAGCTGCATAACGGGTTTTCCAACCCGAAGTTCCAGCACGACGTTCTCGCGAAAAACACCGTGAAATGGATCCTCGACGGCGCCCGGCCGACCGCGCGCGACCGGCTCCACACCCTCGTATCGGATCTGAAAACGGTCGACGGCAGCCTGCGCGCCCGCTCCGACGAGGCTCTGCTGATGTATGCCGAAAGCTGCGAGCAGTCGCTCACCAGCCTTCTGGGCGCGAACCCGGCGCTGCGTGACGAGTTCAAGCAGCTCAGCGGCGGCAACGAGGCGTTTCTGAGCATCGAAAAGGCTCTCTCGTCGAAGGACTCCTTCAACTCCCTGCACGGCAACTGATCACACGTCGTTCATCACCGACGCCTCCCGCTTGCGGGGGGCGCCGCTGTTTTATGGTATAGTGTCGTCACACCATGGCCTCGCTTTCGCAACGCAACTCCATCTTTTCGGGCATCCTGCTGCTGCTGCTGGCGGGCGTGCTCGCGATGGTCGGCATCCTCTGGGGCAGTTTCATCGATTTCACCACACCCACAGGCCTCCAGGAAGTCTTTGCCGGCCTCTCCTCGTCCCCGGCGCCGAGGCTGGCCACGGGATTCGGCAACTGGCGCGAGCTGCCGATCTGCTACACTATCCCCCAGGGGGACCTGTTCCGGTTTTTCGAACTGGTCAGCCCGCGTCTCCAGACGATCGCCTCGCGGATGGCTTTCCGCGCAAAGATCGACATCGCGCTCGACTCGGCCGATGTCGTGTACCGCGTCTCGACGGGGAAAGCCGTCATGGGAGCCGTTTCGGCGGTCGCCTACGCGAAACTGCGCCGCCAGTATCCGATCATCGCCGTCTTCGAACGGGCCGGCCGGGTGCCGAAAACCTCGTTGTTCGTGGTGCGGGCCGACGACCCGGTTTCCTCGCTCGCCGATCTGCGCGGTAAGCGGATCTGCTTCCGGGCCAAGGATTCGATGAGCGGCTACTACATTCCGCTGCAGGAGCTGAAAACAGCGGGAATCGAGGCCGAGACCTTCTTCAGCCAGATCAGCTACAACGACAACCTCGCGAACTCGACCCTTGGCCTGATCAGCGGCGAGTTCGACGTCATCCTGCTCTCGAACACATTCTACGAGGAGCTCCCACCGGAACAGCGCCAGAAGCTCCGCGTTCTGTATGCCTCGAAGCCGATTCCGGGCGGGGTCTACGTCTCGACCGCCTCGGCTTCGTCGCAACTCCAGACCTTCTTCACGGAGTTCCAGGCGTATGGGGAAACCGTCGCCGCGACGGCGCCTCTCGCGGGGCTGTTCCAGGTGAAGCCAGCCGACCCGGCGGCATACGACGTTCTCGAGGGGGCGAGCATCGATGACGAGTAACGGTTCCCCGATGCCGGCCGCCCTGATGCAGGAGGCTTTCGGGCTGCGTCAGAAGCTGGCGGCGGCATTCGGCCTGCTGATCATCCTGCTGATGCTGCTGAGCATCTACGTCATCACCTGGTTCGAATGGGACACCGGGCTCGACCGGGCCCGCGTCGAGGGCCAGATGCTCGGCCGGGTGATCGCGGTCGGCATGGCCGAGCAGCTTGCGCGCAACAATTTCCAGGGAATCGAGTTCGCGCTGAAGGAGTATGCGAAGTTCGGCGTTCTGCGGTACTGCGTGATCGTCTCGAAGGTAGGCAAGATCATCGCGGGCACCGACAGCGGACTGAATGGAAGGTTTCTCCATGACGACTGGAGCATCGACAGCCTCACCTCGTCCGAGCCGATGGTGCGTCGAGCCTCCTACCGCGGGGAACTGGTCTACGACACCGCCGTCCCGATCATCATTGGCGCCGAGCGGTTCGGCTCGATCCGGCTCGGTTTTCCGCTCCAGTCCGAGTACGAGAACATCCGCAAGCTGCTGCTGTTCAACCTCTGCCTGGGCCTCGTCTTCCTGCTGATCGCGCTGTTCGTGGCCTACAGCCTGTCACACGCCGTCACGGGACGCCTCGAGGAGCTCGCCAGCGAGATCCGGAACGGCCCGTCCGCCACCTGACTCAGCGGTCGGAGCTCAGCGGCCGGAACGCGGCTGGAGGCGGTCGGCAAGCGCTTCTCCAAGAAGAATTCCCACGAAGCCGGTGAAGAACTGGATACCGGTGATTCCCCCGAGAAGCAGCCGGATTTCCGGCGGCCATCCCATCGAGTCTGCGAGCAGAAAGCCGCCGACGCCAATGAGAAGGGCCTTTGCCCCCGACGCGGCAAGGGCCTCGGCCAGACGTGCCCACCGCCGGGTGGCCGCCGCGATCGCGATGTAGACGACATTTCCCGGAACGATGACCGGCGCCAGCAGGATCAGGGGGGCGGGCAGATGCCCTGTCAGAAGCGCGCCGACCGGGGTGAGCCCAGCGAGGAGCAGCGCGCATCGCAGGCTTCCGCGGGCGAGCGTGACGAGGAAGATCGCGTTGACGAGAATTCCCGTGACGGGGTTCGGCAGGCGAAAATTCTGTACCCCCAGGGCCAGAGCGAGCATGATTCCGGCCATGACGGCGTCGGTCAGAAGGGATGGGCGATGAAGTTCCGGATTGGTCGGCATATCCGGGATGGTACTTCCGGAAGATCTGAATTGACAAGAGTTTGAACCTCTGCGATAATTTTCGGTTCTGCGGTTACTGGTTTCAAAGCAACTCCCCGAAAGCGGGGAATGTCAGAGGAGGTTCCGTGGACATCCAACTCTTGTTCTGGTTTGCCCCGGTGGGCGCCGTCCTGGCCCTGGTTTTCGCGTATATCTTCTATTCCGAGATGATGGCGTCAGACCCGGGTTCGGAGCGGTCTCAGGAGATCGCAGGGTACGTTCGTGAAGGCGCCATGTCGTATCTGTGGCAGCAGTATCGGATCGTGGCGATGTTCTTCGTCGTCGCGTTCGCGTTCTTCGCGTTCCTGGCTTTCGTCCTCAAGGTCCAGAGTCCCTGGACGCCGGTCGCCTTCCTGACCGGCGGCTTCTTCAGCGGCCTGTCGGGCTATCTCGGCATGAAAACCGCGACGAACGCCAGCAGCAGAACCACCGCCGCGGCCTCCAAGTCGCTGAACCAGGGCCTGACCGTCGCTTTCCGCAGTGGCGCCGTCATGGGCTTCGTGGTTGTCGGTCTCGGTCTCCTCGACATCTCGATCTGGTGGAAGATCCTGAACTACGTCATGTCGATCAAGGACAGCCTGAAAGACTCCTGGATGGCGATCTTTGCCGTGCATGACTACGCCGAGATCACCACGATCATGCTGACCTTCGGCATGGGCGCAAGCTCCCAGGCTCTGTTCGCCCGCGTCGGTGGTGGCATCTTCACCAAGGCGGCCGACGTCGGCGCTGATCTGGTCGGCAAGACCGAAGCCGGCATTCCCGAAGATGATCCCCGCAACCCCGCCGTCATCGCCGACAACGTCGGTGATAACGTCGGCGACGTGGCCGGGATGGGCGCTGACCTGTATGAGTCCTATTGCGGCTCGATTCTCGCCACGGCTGCCCTGGGCGCTTCGGCATTTGGCATGGGCCAGTATGCGAATCTGCAGCTCAACGCGATCCTGCTCCCGCTGGCCATCTCCGGCGTCGGCATCATCGCTTCGCTGGTCGGCGTCTATTTCGTGAAGACCCACGAGGATGCCTCCCAGAAAGACTTGCTGGGCGCGCTCGGCTGGGGCATCAACATCGCCGCCGTTCTGACCGGCATCGCGGCCGGCGTGCTGACCTACGTCATGCTTCCGGGCCATTTCAATATTTTCGGCTCGATCCTGGCCGGCCTGATCGCCGGCATCATCGTTGGCTGGGCCACGGAATACTATACCGCCAGCGATTATGAACCGACCCAGGAAGTCGCGGGCCAGTCGACCACCGGCCCGGCCACCGTCATCATTGCGGGCCTGGCCAACGGCATGCTCTCTACCGGCATCCCGGTCGTCACGGTCGGTGTCGCGGTCCTCTTCGCCTACGGCTTCGCTGGCGGCTTCGAGAACTCGGCCATGGGTCTCTACGGCATCGGCATCGGCGCGGTCGGCATGCTCGCCACGCTGGGCATCACCCTCGCCACCGACGCCTACGGCCCGATTGCCGACAACGCTGGCGGCAACGCCGAGATGTGCCACATGAATCCCGAAGTTCGCAAGCGCACCGATGCCCTCGACTCGCTGGGCAACACGACCGCTGCGACGGGCAAGGGCTACGCCATCGGTTCGGCCGCTCTCACCGCCATGGCCCTGCTCGGCGCCTACGTCGAAGAGCTGCGCGTTGGCCTGATGCGCGTTGCCAACACCTCCGGCGAGCTGATCGACAAGTTCATTTTTGTCGACAAGAAGCCGGTTCCGGTCCAGTTCGCCTCCATGCACGACTTCATGACGTTCTATGACGTCAACCTGATGAACCCCCAGGTGCTCGTCGGAGTATTCCTCGGCTCGATGCTCGTCTTCGTGTTCTGCGCAATGACAATGAAGGCCGTCGGCCGCGCCGCCCACAGCATGGTCGAAGAAGTCCGGCGCCAGTTCAAGGAAATCCCCGGCCTGCTCAAGGGCGATCCGGGTGCCAAGGCTGATTACGCTGCCTGTGTCGCGATCTCGACCCAGGGTGCCCAGAAGGAAATGATCACCCCCAGCCTCATGGCGATCATTGTTCCGATCGTCATTGGCCTGCTTCTCGGGCCGAGCGGCATCATGGGCCTGCTCATCGGCGGCCTCGCGACAGGTTTCGCCGTCGCCGTCATGATGGCAAACGCCGGCGGCAGCTGGGACAACGCGAAGAAATACGTCGAGTCCGGTCAGTTCGGCGGTAAGGGCTCCGACTGCCACAAGGCGACCGTCGTCGGGGACACCGTCGGCGACCCCTTCAAGGACACGTCGGGTCCCTCGCTCAACATCCTGATCAAGCTCATGAGCATGGTGGCCGTCGTCGTGGCGGGTCTCACCGTCAGCTACGCCCCCGAGATCCAGTATGTGCTCGGCTTCAACCCGACCGAACGCCGGTTCAAGGAAGAGGCCCGCATTGCCTACAAGGAAGGCACGCTCAAGCTGCCCGACCCGAAAACCGGCGGCATCGCCTCCGGAACGACCGGCATGTTCGAGGAAGACGATCCCCTGATGGGTTCGGACGACACGATTCTGCCCGAGGACGAGGAAGGCCTGCTCGGCGACGATCTCGCGACGGACACCGTGCTGCAGGACAAGCCTGCCGCCCAGGCTC
>DATCTT010000268.1:0-18060 GCA_036567845.1 Candidatus Ozemibacteraceae bacterium
ATGACCGTGCGGGAGGCGACCATGCGCACAGATCCGGCACCGGATTCAACGGCCGTCGAGATCAGGGTCGAGCCGGTCGAGATCGAGAAACACGTGTCGAGAGCGGCCTGAATATCATCGGCCGTGCAGCTCAGCTTGCGGCTGAACAGCAGGTGCAGTTCGTCGTTGACGTTCTGCGTGTCGACGGCACCCGAATTGTTCTTGTCGACCCACTTCACCTGAACCAGCGCAAGGGGCGGCTGATAGGGGAAGAACAGGTTGTCGTCACGGTCGTTATAGCTTCTGTCGGGGCCACCGGAGTAAACGATGCCCGACTCGGTCGAAACGGCATAGGCACGTCCCCACGGGTCGATCGGCGACTTGTTCAGGTATCGGCCGGTCAGCAGAATGACATCCGAGGCGTTGTATTCGCCTTCACGTGTTTCATAGACTGCGAGAGCACGCGCAATTTCCTCGAGATCGGCCTTTGCTTTCGCCAAGCGCGACTCTTCAACATACGACTGCACATACGGCAGCGCTGCCCCAGCCAGGATGGCCAGGATCGTAATGACGACCAGCAACTCAATCAGCGTAAAGCCCCGTTTCATGAACATCTCTCCTTGGAGTATAGATACAAATATTCACTCACTCTTGATCACGACAGCCTGGCTTGCAATACAGCGGTTCACCTGGAACATGGATGTGTCATATAACTGATTGCCATCCGTTACGGATACCGTATCACTCCCCCCCGTGAAGATTTCGCTGACGCCTGGCATGAGCGGCAGAAAGAGCATCTGTGCATCGGGAGAGGTCGCAATGCCTGCCCAGTTGAACGATGTCACCGGATCGGCGGCAAAACTGAAGCTGAAATTCGCCGGAGAGGTAATCATGGACGTGTTCAGATTGAGTTTTCGGGAAAACGAGAGCTGGAGATAGTCCCCTGCAACTCCTCCATCGACCCGCCCCGTCTTGTTCCGGTCGACCCATTTCACACGGACAAGTGCCAGAAGGGGCTGGTAGGGATAGAACAGATTATCTTCCTGGGTCGCGGGATTCCGATCAGGCCCCGAGGTGAAAACCGTTCCTGCGTGTGTTGCCACGAAATACGGGCGGCCCCAGGGATCAATCGGCGCCTTGTTGAGGTAGCGCCCAGTCAGGAGGGACGCATCCGAAGCGTTGTAGGGCCGCTCTCGCGATTCATATATAGCAAGCGCCTTGCCAATCTCTTCGAGGTCAGATTTCGCCTTGCTGATACGGCTTTCCTCGACGTAGGACTGGACGTATGGCAGGGTGGCGCCAGCCAGGATCGCCAGAATCGTGATGACGACCAGCAGCTCAATCAATGTGAAACCCCACCCGGTCCTGTTATTCATTCATCCCTCGTTCTGCGGTTACATAGCTCCAACATTCCCACCGGAAGCCTGTTTCCAGCATTTCATAGTAGCATTTCACGGACACACACTCAACTATAGCAGACTTCCTGCTTTTGAAATAAATCTGTATTTATTTCCGCAAGAGCTGTACCCGGGTGACCAGATTTTCGTATTCAAGACAAAAAGCTGATCCAGAAGCATTTCTAGCAAATTTTCTCCACATTTTGCCGAGGTGTAATTACCGCACTGTGTAATTTTTCCACAGGAAAATAATGATTTTTTTATTACATACGTTTCCGTTGAATCACAACTTCTTCCAGACGCCGGAGGGGTTGGGGCTGAGGGGAGCAGTCAGTCACGGATTCGATAAATTCTCGCGGAACGATGGTCGTTTCCCCAACCCTGATCCTCGGTGGAACAGGTGGTGCAAAGAGGAAGGAGAGAAGCTTCCCCTGAGCCGGGCTCGAGACAATGGCACTTCCCAGAGCCCGATCGGGATTCTTTGTCAGGAAGTCGAAAACCGTCACATTTGCCATTTGCGCGGGCCGTGAGAAGGAGATATCCAGCCGATCGCCAAAATCGACGAGATTGTTCCTGTTGGCATCGACATATTCGGCTTTTGTGATGAAGAATTCGGCCGGAATATACCGTACGATAATATCATCCGTCATCGTCGCGGGACTCCCGATACGCTGTGAGTCCAGGCCATCAGGTCCGATCGAATAGACAATCCCGAGGTCGGCATTATGCCGGTAAGGCCGCCCCCAGGGGTCGTTCGGAGGCTCTTTTTCGAGATACGTGCCAACAAACATCCCAAGGTCCCTGATCGTGAACGTGGCGATCCGGAACGGTTGATCTTCGCGGGTGTTGTACATCCGCACCGATTTTCCCAGCTCTTCCAGATCCATCTGAGCTTTCGTGATCTTGGCCCGCTGGACATACTCGGCATATTCCCGGATGGCAATCAGGATGAGCGTCGCAATGATGATCAGGGCGACCATCAGCTCGATCAGATTGAATCCGCGAGAGTCCAGGCGCCGGAACCGGGATGTATGCATCATTTTGCCGTCTGTTCCACCATCACTGCTTTGTCTGGATGACCAGTTCCGACGGCTCGCCCGCCTGATCCTCAGGCAGATCGAGATTCACGAGCCGGGGCGTCACGAGCATGATCATCTCGACATCGCTCTTCACATTCTTGGTCTTGCTCGTCAGGCGCTTCAACAGCGGTATCTTGTTGATCAGCGCCGGGCTGTCGGTATCCGTTGTATCCTGACTCGAGATCAGGCCGCCGAGAACGACCGTCTCCCCGTCCTTGACCCGGATATACGAGTGCGAACTGCGGCTGTTGCGCGTGGGCTGTCCATCGTCGTTGATCTTGATGACTTCATCCACCCGCAGGTTGATGTCGAGGCTGATTTCATTGTCGTGCGAGATCTCGGGAGTCACATTGAGCTCGATGCCGGTGTCGAGGTCCCGGTATTCCTTGTAGGTCTGTGGAACGTAGCCCAGATAGGTCGTCGACGCCACTTCATACCGGTAATACGGCACGGGAATCTTCTGTCCGATGTTAATCGTCGCTTCCTTGCCGTGAACGGCACGGATCTTCGGACTGGACAGCACCTTCGCCTTGCCCTGCTTCTCGAGCATCACGAGCTTGGCGCCAATCGCATACGAGGTCGGAATGCGGGTGATGTCGGCCACCTGCACCTCGACCCCCGCCCCCCGGTTGATGTCGATCCCCAGATCGCGCGTCGCGGAGCGGTTCACCTCGAGCAGCTTGACCTCGATGACGGCCTGCTTGAGCTTTTCATCGATGTTCTCGATGACACGGGCGATCAGATCGAGATTTTCCGGTGTTTCATAGACGGACAGGGCATTGATCCGTTCGTTGATCGCCATGTTGGCCGTGTCGATCTTCTCGGCAAGCGATTTGCTGCCGGTGATCATGCTGATGACCTCGCTCGGCTTGGCATTGACCAGCTTGAAGGTCCGGTACTGCTTCTTGCCGTATTTGCGGGCCTCTTCCCGGGTCATGATGACAAACGTGTTCTCGTTGTGAGGCTTCTTGACAAGATCGTTGGTCGAGATCAGCAGCTCAAGAAGTTCATCGAGACTCAGGTTCTCGACGTAAAAGTTCACATTCTTGTCCTGAACGGACTCGTGGATGATGAGGTTGACATTCATCATGCGCGAAAGCGTCTGCAGCGCGTCTTTCAGACTGAGATCCTTGAACAGCAGCTCCCGGGCGACACGGTCGGCATGCTGGCCAAGGGAAATGACCGTCAGATCCTTCCCGCGGAGGGTATACTGGAAGTTTTTCTGCAATAGCAGGCTCTTCAGCACCTCCCGCAGAGGCATATCCGTCGCATGGACCGTGAACTTCCCCTTGACGCCGGCGTCGGCAAAGACCCGGAGACCGAACTTTTGGGCCAGCGCATCGAGAATCGTCGACAGTTCCTGCTGCTCGAACTGGAGGCTGACACGTTGGTCGAGCACATCCGACACTCCGGATCGCACCGGGGCAGCCTTGGGAAGAGGCTCCTGCGCAACTTCCGTATTCATCCGGACCGGGGTAGCGGCACCCGCCTCCTGCTTCTGCTCGCCAACCTGGGAAAGAATCAGGCGGCCATCCTCAACCCGGGGTTCAAAACTGTACCCATCGGCAAATACGGCTGCGACACGGACAACGGCCGGCTGTCTGCTCGCCTGGCTGACCCGCAGGAATTTCACCTTTGGATGGGGAGCCACGGCAATGCGTGGACCGCCGGCAAACGAGTAGTCCGGCAGATCCAGCTCGAGAACGTCGGGAGAAACCTGTCGCGCGCTGATGTCACCAACCTCGTGGCCGGCAAACAGGCACAGATTCCTCGCGTCGATCTCCTTCACGGATAGATCCGACAAAACCGCTCCGAACGCGGTATTGGCGGACAGGCATCCCAGCATCGAAAGGCCGAAAAGAACCCCCCACATCGACGTGCGACGCCGGGTACGCTGGATTTGCATGGTCTCGCTCCTTGTCATGTGTCAGGCACCCCGCAAAAAACAGTAATCCACGACATCTATCGGCAAGGTTCATATGCCGCCGAAGAGGAAAAGGCTTTTCTTTCCATTCTCTCTGCCACCGCTGGGAACCCCGGGAAAACAAAGGGCACGGAGAGCTGACTGCACATCCCCGTGCCCCCTTGCTTCGCAACCAGGATCGGCCTACATGCCAGCTCCCCCGCCGGCGCCCCCGGAAACGACTTTTGCCATCCGGAAGATGGGAAGATACATAGCAACAACAATAATTCCTACCAAGGTGCCGAGTACGACGATGAAAATCGGTTCGACCATCGCCGTCAACTGGTCGACGAGGAAGTTGATCTCGTCCTCGTAAAAGTCGGCGACCTTTTCGAGCATGTCATCGAGGTTTCCGGACTCTTCGCCGACCTCGATCATCTGGGTCGACAGTTCGGGCATGATATTCACCCGCACGAGGGCCTTGGCGATCGGCTGGCCACCCTCGACCTCGTTCACGACGGTCTTCAGCGCATCAGCGATGATGACGTTCTCGATGGACTCGATACTGATCTTCATCGCCGTGATGATGGTGACACCAGACTGGAACAGGGTCGCCATGTTCCGTGCAAACATCGCTATCGCGTATTTCTGCGTCAGATTCCCGAGCAGCGGCAGGCTCAGCTTGAGATTGTCGAAGAAGTGACGGCCCGCCGTCGTCTGGTTCACCTGGTAGATGACAAGCAGGAACGTCACGAGGGCGGCGATCAGGTTGAGCACGTTGTTCCCGAGAAAGCCACTCACGTCGATGACGGCCTGGGTGATCCAGGGAAGTTCCTGGCCAAACTGGGCGAACAATTTCGCGAACTGGGGGATCACAGCGAGCATGAGGAACAGCACGACCCCTGTGGCGACGAGCGTGATGATCGCCGGATAGGTCATCGCGGCCAGCACCTTGCGGCGCAGCTTGATTTGCCGGTCAAGCAGGGAACTGAGGCGGTCGAGAACATTGAACAGCCGGCCGCTTTCCTCGCCGACCCGGATCAGGTTTGTGTACAGCAGTCCGAAGGTGTCCTCGTTCTTGCGAAATGCCATGTTGAGCGGGATACCGCCCTCGACGTCGTTCCGCATCTCCCAGATCATTTTACGGAACGGACCGGTCTGCATCTGCCGCGCAAGTGTCGCGAGCGAACGCAGGACGGGAATACCGGCCTTGGTCAGTGTGGCAAAATACTTCGTAAACAGGAGACGTTCGCTGAGAGAGACGCTGCCGTAAAAGGGGTTGATATAGGAAAGAAGCGTCCGGGGCTCGGAGCCCGGGGTGTCCGGCGCCTGTGCCGGCGTCTGCTCAGGCTGTCGTTTCGCCTGTTCGGCCATGGTTCGTCCCCTCCGTGGTCATAATAGAGTCTACTCGATATATGAGCCGGCTCCGTATTTCACGCGGACGGCCCGGATCTGCCCTTTTTGCGTGCTGGTGATCGGCACCCATGCAAATCCCCCGGTGTGCTGCATGGGATTCGTGCTCGGATTATAGGTGTCGGGTATCTGCACCTCGATCGATGCGCTTCCCAGCGGTACAATCAGGAGTTCCTCGACCGACTGGCTCAGGTAGGTGGGAGTCAGCGCATGCAGATCGGTGGGATACGAGAGGTTGCTTTGAAAATACCGGCCCAGCGCATCCTGAGTGAGCGCGCGGTTTTGCCTCACGACGTTGAACCGGGCGGATTCGATCGAATCCTGGTAATAACTATACGCGGTGACCGACAGAATGGCGATCACCGCGACAACGACGATCAATTCGATGAGGGTGAACCCCCCCCTACTCATGACGCTTCAATGCCAGCACCTGCTCGGCAGGCCCCTTGAAATCGAGAACCTTGCGAAGCGGCTTGTATCCGGCCATCTCGAGGTGGATCTCCCCGAACTCCTTCCGGATATCCTTCACCTTGAAAATGCCCTGTCCGTTCGTCTTCACACTCATCTCATCGAGCTTCACCGTCGCACCAGGCAGGGGTTTCCTCGTATCCGCGTCAACCACCTTCACCGTGATCTCCCGGGCAAGGGTAATGCGGTCCATGATGATCCTGGAGGGGTTTCCGGCCCGGACAAACCGGTCGGCGGGGCCCTGAAGGATCTTGTAGCCATCCGCCATGAGGACGATCCGGCCCGAGAGGTCTTCGGCCACGATCTGGCCGAGCCGGTTGCTCTGGTAGATTTTTCCACCCAGAAGGAGAGCGGCGTTGCCGATCCCTTCACCCGTCTTCCCATCGACGATCTCGACCACTTTCGATCCGCCAGTCTTTTCAGCGGACTCTTCGCCCTTCCCGTCGGCCCCTTGTTCGGGGGCGGGAGTTTCGGGGCGGACGGCAGCCCGCGCAATCGCGTCAACCTGGACAAGCGGCTGCCGGATATACCCGTCATCGAGCATACGCGCAATGACGCGGGCGGCTTCATGGGGTTTGAGGCCATTCACACCGACACTGCCGATCAGCGGATACGCAATGCTGCCATCGGCCCCGATGACGCGCTCGACGGTGAGATCGGGCTCGCCCTTCACCCAGACGCGAATGCGGTCGCCGGGAGCAAGGGTTTCCTGGGCGAAAACCTGAGATGCGCCCAGGAGCAGCACGGCTAGGAGCAGCGAAACAATGTATCGTTTATGCATCGGTATCCATCATTGGATTGGTTGTATGACACATCGGCACAACCGGGGAAAAACTTGACTCGCTTTTGAAAACTTTATATGCCACGGGCCGTAATTGCAACATTTTCATGCCCGTTTACGCGTTGAAGAGCTGAGAATGTTCAATTCCATCCGGTATTTCGCGACCGTACGCCGTGCGATATAGATGCCATCCCCTTTCAAACGGGTGACGATATCGCTGTCGGAAAGCGGCTTTGCAGGATCCTCCTGTTTCACAAGATCCTCGATGCGCCGCTTGACGGCAAGGGTGGAAACGTCCTCCCCGCTTTGCGTCCTGGCCGCGCCGGAGAAGAAAAACTTGAGCTCGAACAGACCGCGCGGGGTCTGTGCATATTTTCCGCTGGTTGCACGACTGACCGTCGACTCGTGCACTCCGGCCATCCCTGCCACATCCTGGAGGGTCAGAGGCTTGAGGTGGAGAATGCCGAAGTCGAGGAAGTCGCGCTGGACCTCGATGATCGCCCGGGTCACGTTCAGGATCGTCTCTTTGCGCTTATCGACATACCGCAGAAAGGATTTCGCCGCCTCGAGCTTGGTCCGGATGAACTCGTAGGTCGCCTTGTCGGTGATCTCCTTGTTCTTCATCGCATCCCGATACAGCGTGTTGATGCGAAGCCGCGGCACGTCACGCTCATTCAGCGTGGCGACGTATTCCCCGTCGACCTTCTGGATGAACACATCGGGGGTGACGTAGACTTCGTCGCTTCCCGACGGAAATGCGGCACCCGGCTTGGGATTGAAGGATTTGATGATCTCGACCGCAGCCTGGATTTCCTCGATGTCATAGCCCGTCTCTTTTGCTATAGCAGGAAGTTTATTTGCTGCGAGATTCTCCAGGTGCCGATCGATCACGGCCGTCACCGCGTCATCCCGATATCCCTCATCCCGGGCCTGGATCAGGAGGCACTCCCGCAGATCGAACGCTCCGACCCCCGGCGGATCCATGTTTTGGATCGCCCGAATGACACGATCAACGACGGCCTGATCGATTTTGAGCAGGTCGGCGATTTGGTCCCGGGAATGGCGGAGATAGCCGTTCCGGTCAATCAGGCCAATCATGTATTCGCCGATCTTGAGCTCCGTCGGATTGAGCGGGGCTTCGCGAAGCTGAGTTTCGAGATGGTCGCGAAGAGTGCTTTTCTTGGAGGTGAAGTTCTCGAACGTGGTCTCTTCGTCCCCCGAGTATCCCCCGCCGGAAACGCGGATCTCGGAACTTTCGCTGTCCTGAATGTACTTCTGCCAGTCGATGGCATAATCCTGGCGGCCAGGCTCGGCGAAATCCGTCGAGGGCGGCGGAGCCGACTGATCGGCGGCCGTCTCGGGAAGCTTGTCGAGCGGAATCTCGGTCGAAACCGCATCCTTCTCGTCAAGCTCGACGATCGGGTTGGTTTCGAGCACCTCTTCGATCTGGTTCTTCAGCTCGATGCTGTTCAACTGGAGAATCTTGATCGCCAGTTGCATTTCCGGCGTCATCTTGAGGGTCTGAGTGAGCTTCTGGCTCAGGCCCAGTTTCATCGAATTGTCCATGGATATCCCTTGCGGCTGGTTTCTCTAGGAATGCGCCGCAGCATTCACCCCACCATGATACCCATGGAGAGGGGTGGTGTCAAAAAACTCACCGATCGCGGCCACCTTTTGGCTTTTTCCCCGGGCCGAGACGGACTCCCCGGCTGCTGTGCTCCTCTTCTCCGGGCTTCTGTGCATCCGCGGCGGGATCGAACACGACGACGGTCACACCGAGATCGCCCTCACCGTACCGACCGAACCGGAACTTCGTCCGCCAGCGGCTTTTCTTCAGAAACTCGTGAATCGACTTCTGGAGCGCCCCCGTGCCCTTGCCGTGTATCAGGAAGACGCGACCAAGTTTCTGGGCTTCAGCCGTCTTGAGATAGCTTTCGGTTTTTTCCAGAGCCTCCTCGACCCGCATACCGCGTAGATCGATCTCGTCCCGCAGGAGGGGGGTTGCCGTTCCGACAACGACCGACGCGGGCTTTTCCGGTTGGATCTTGATGCTGGCATGCCGGAGCTGATCGAGGGGAACCGTCATCCGCTTGCCTTCATACGAGACAACCGCCCTTCCCCGGTTTTCGTCGAGCGATTCGAGAATGCCGGGATGGGGCATGCCCGTCCAGACAACGAACTCCCCCTGCCGCAAAGGCTCCTCCCGCCTTTCATCCCGGGACTCGCCGGACTGCCGGTGGGCATCGATCTCGTCGAGCGACCGTTTCGCATCACTGAGAAGTTCCCGCGCGCGCTCCACATCGGTTTCGGCGCCGGCGCCGCGGGAAGCAGCGGATCGCAACTCATGGATGACGTTTTCGATCTCACGCAGCCGCTCGCGAAGCTTCGTTTCGAACTCCTCGGTCGCAGCGTCCCGCTTCGTGCGCCGAAACTCCTTGAGTTGTTCGAGGGCCGCGTCGAGCTCGGCCTGGCGTCGGTCGGCCTCGAAGTTTTTCTGTTCCCAGGCCCGCCGCAATGCCTCGGCGCGGTGGCGTTCCTGCTCAAGAGCCGCGAACAGCGCTTTTTCCTCGTTTTCCCCCGTGCCCATCCGCAGCGAGAGGTCGGCCAGAACGGCCTCGGGGAGACCAAACCGCCGGGCCACGGCAAGCGCATTGCTCCGCCCCGGCACCCCCATGAGGAACCGGAACGTCGGCCGGAACGAGGCTTCGTCAAACTCCATGCCCGCGTTGACAAAACCCGGGGTCACGAACGCAACCTCCTTGAGAGCGTCGTAATGGGACGTCACGAGGGAAAACGCCCCCCGGCGGGTGATCTCCTTCAGGATCCCTCCGGCAAGCGCCGCCCCTTCGGAAGGATCGGTCCCCCCTCCAATCTCGTCGATCAGCACGAGGGATTCCGGACCACACACGTCCAGTATCTCCTTGAGGCGTTTCAGGTGCGAGGTGAAGGTCGAAAGATGCTCCTCGATGCTCTGCGCCTCGCCGATGTCAGCGAGAATTTCATCGAACACGGGAAGCCTCGATCCCGCATTTGCCAATATATAGCATCCTATTTGCATAAGCAGGGCGTTCACCCCGACGATCTTGAGGGCAACGGTTTTGCCGCCACCGTTCGGGCCCGTGATGACAACACAGGCTTTCTTCGGATCCATCGTCAGATCGAGCGGTACACACTCCGGATGGAGAAGCGGATGCCGGGCATTCACGAGGTGAAGCTCACGGGCGGGCGCGATTTCGGGCCGCCGGGCATCGTAGGCCCGGGCGAATTTGACCCGTGCCAGCAGTGCGTCACAGAAGACCAGGGTCCCGAACATCTCGGCAAGCTCCACGCTCGCGCCACGCAGGAGGTCGGTGAGGGCTCGCAGGATGCGCAGCACCTCCTCCCGCTCTTCGGACCGGAGGCGGGCGAGACGGTTGTTGAGGGGGAGATACTCGAGGGGTTCCATGAACAGTGTCTGACCAGAACCCGACGTGTCGTGAACGAGGCCCTGAATCAGGCTCTGGCTCGAAGACCGCACGGGAACGACATACCGGTCATTGCGGATCGTGAAAAACCGATCCTGGAACATCTCGTCGCCGGCGTTCACCAGTTCGGTCAGCCGCCGCTCGATCTCGCTGCGGACCTGGGAAAGCTCCCGCCGCAGCGAGGCAAGGCGGGGGGAGGCATCGTCCCGCACCTCACCCTTCTCAGAAATGGCCTGGACAATCTCGCGGTGGGCCGTGCCGAGCGTCGGCATCCGCGCAACCCGCTCGGCAACCCGGCTGTCGGGATACCGCTCAGAAAACCAGGCCGAGGATTCGAATGCCTTCTGGACGGCACGGGCCACCTCGATGTCTGCCCGGACCGTCAGCAGTTCCTCACCGCCGAGGCTTTCCGAGCCTGTTTTAAGCCGAACCAGGAGATCCCGCAGGTCGCGGAGCCCCCCCACGGGAAGGTGGCCGCCTCCCGAGATGAATGCCATCAGCTCGTCGAGTTCCCTCATCGAGGTCTCGATCGCCGCCAGTTCCGACGTCGGCGTCAGAGCAAGAACCGCCTCCTGGCCGGCCCGCGATCCGGCAAAGCCGGCAATCAGCTTCAGGATCTTCTCAAATTCGAGATTTTCGAGAGTCTTGGATTCCATCGTTTATCCTTTATTTTTCCCGCGTTCCAATCATGAGAACGCGCCGCAGAGGCAGAGAAATACCGAGTCCGATCGTGATGGCGAAACGATTCTTCACACCACCACAATATATATTTTTAGTTATACAATAGCAGTTTCCTGCAGGATTCATCCGAAAGCCGAGACGAGTGGCAACCACTGCCGCCGCATCATAGACAGCTCATGATCCACCCCTGCGCGCAGGGTGGGTTTCCGTCGCGCGGGCATCGTAGGGACCGGCTCGGTCGACGGTCGATTTCCCCGTGATCTCAAGTCAGGCGTCCCCACGATTCACTCCGCCCATCTGCGACCTCTGTGGCATCTGCGGATTCGGATATCGTTCTGAATCGCACAGACCGGGCACCAGGGCACGAAGAATCATGAAAGCTCCATCATGACAAGGGATGGCGCAGCCTCCCGTGATGAACGTGGTTCTTCCCCCTGGTTCCCGAACGAAGGCGTTTCACTCGACGGTGACGGACTTGGCGAGGTTGCGGGGCTGATCGACATCCAGGCCGCGCAGATCGGCAACAAAGTAGGCGAACAGCTGCATGGGCACCACGTTGAGAATCGGCGACAGGATCTCGGGAACCTTCGGCACCTCGATGATATGCTCGACCTGATGGCGGATCTCCTCATTTCCTTCGGTGACGATGGCAATGAGAATTCCCGACCGGGCCTGCACTTCCTTCAGATTGCTGAGCAGCTTGTCGAGCACCGACGACTCGGTCGCCACGGCCATCACGGGCAGCTCCTTGTCGATCAGGGCAATGGGGCCGTGCTTCATCTCACCGGCCGCGTAGGCCTCGGCATGGATGTAGCTGATCTCTTTCAGCTTGAGAGCCCCTTCCAGGGCAGTCGGGTAGTTGATGCCCCGGCCGAGGAAGAGAAAGTTGCGCGCATCGCGGAACCGCTCAGCAAGCGCCCGGATCGGCTCGACGTTCGCGAGGATCCGCTCGATCTGCTGGGGCAGGATTTTGAGATCGCGGATCGTCTGTTTGACGAACTCGGGACTGAGGCAGCCGCGAATCTTGCCCAGAAGCAGCGCCAGCAGGGTGATCGCCGTCAGCATGGCCATGTAAGCCTTGGTCGAGGCGACGCCGATTTCAGGACCGGCGTGGATGTAGACGAGGCCGTCCACTTCGCGGGTCAGCGTGCTTTCCTTGGCGTTGACGATGCCGAGCACCTTCGCACCGCGCGAACGGGCCTCGCGAACGGCGGCAAGCGTGTCGGCCGTTTCCCCGGACTGGCTGATCGCGACCACGAGGGTGTTCGCATCGACGAGAGGGGAACGGTACCGAAACTCGCTGGCCAAATCGCACTCGACCGGCACGCGGACAAGCTGTTCGATCAGGTATTTCCCGACGCAGCCGGCATAGTAGGCGGTTCCGCAGGCAACCATGACGATACGCTGGGTCTTGAAGATGTCGGGACCGGAGAGGCCGAGCTCGGTAAGATAGATCTTGCCTTCCTCTTCGGATGTGCGGCCGCCGATCGTGTTACGGATCACCTGGGGCTGCTCGTAGATCTCCTTGAGCATAAAGTGAGGGAAGCCGCCCTTTTCGGCCGCCACCGGGTTCCACTCGATCTGAGTGACGGTTTTTTCTACGGGGGTGCCGTCGAGCCGGAAGAACTCGATTCCCTCGCGGCAGACGGTGGCGCCCTCGTAGTTGTCGAGGTAGACGACGCGGCGGGTGTGCTGCATGATCGCCGTCACGTCGGAGGCCACGAAGTTCTCGTGCTCGCCGAGGCCGACGATGAGGGGACTTTCCTTCCGCGCGCAGACGAGGCGATCGGGATGATCGCGGTGGAGGACGACGATCGCATAGGCTCCTTCGACTTCGGCGAGCGCCGAGAAGACGGCCGATTCGAGATTGCCCTTGTAGTGGGACTCGATCAGATGGGCCAAGACCTCGGAGTCGGTTTCGGAGACGAAGGTGTGGCCAGACTGAATCAGCTTCTGCTTGAGCTTGAGATAATTCTCGATGATCCCGTTGTGGGCCACCTGGAGGGTGCCGTGGCAGTCGCCGTGGGGGTGGGCATTGAAGGCGGAGGGTCGGCCGTGGGTCGCCCAGCGGGTGTGGCCGATACCCTGGGAGCTGACCGAGCCGAACTCGTCGACGAGAATCGTGCGCAGATGCCGGAGTTTGCCGATATCCTTGCGCACCAGCAGCCCATCTCCCTCGCGGACGGCGATGCCGGCCGAGTCGTATCCCCGGTATTCGAGGCGGGTGAGCCCCTCGAAGATGACTTCATTGGCCGGCCGGGTGCCGATGTAGCCGATGATTCCACACATGGTGCGACGTTCCTTTCGTGTCTGGTCGTGTGGCGGGGGTCAGTAGCGAACCCTGCCGGGATCTTCCGTTGCCGCGTCGGGGGCTGCCGCGGGAGCGGCGCCGGTGCCGGGCGAGAGCTTCGCCTCGAGCTCGTCGATCCGCGCATCCGCCGTCTGTTCGAGCGTGGTGCCGGGGAAGGCGGCTTTCATCGCCTTCAGCACCTGCACGGCTTCCTGCAGTTCGTTGATCTCCTCGAGAAACTGCGCATACTCGACGGATGCATATCCGTTCTTCGGATCCTGCTGGATATATACGGAATAATATGTTTTAGCCTCGTCGTTGTTGCCGGATTTCCGGGCAAGCATGGCGCGGAGGCGGGTGATCTCCGGGGATTTGCGCACCTTCTCGGCCTGGTCGAGGTGGTCCCGGGCATCCGAGACCTCGCCGTTGGCGATGAGCGCCTCGGCGGTCAGCAGCCGGGCATCGAAGTTTTCGGGGTCGGCCTTGAGAATCTGTCCGGCCACGTCGAGCGCCTCGGTGGTCTTGAATCCGCTCAGCAGCACCTTGGTCAGCCAAGTCTTGATATACACGTCATCCGGCCTGCCGGACAGGGCGAGCCGCATTTCGGCGACGGCGTCATCGATGAGGTTGTTGCGGTACAGCACTTTTCCCTTGAGGAAGTGGGCCTGGACATTTTCGGGGTCCCCCGCGAGCACCTCGTTCACGGCAGTGGCGGCCTTGTCGAGCTTGCCCTCGTCGATGAGGGTCTCGGCAAGGGCGAGACGTGCCTCGACAACGTTGGGATCGATCTCCTTCACGCGGGTATAGATCTCGATGGCCTCTTTCACGGCCCCCTGTTTGCGTTTGGCATCCGCCAGGTTCAGCATCGCGAACACGTCATTGGGGCGGAGCTTGAGCGCCTTCTCGAAGGCTTCCTGGGCCCTTTTGCCGTCCCCGCTCTTCAGCCGCGCATCGCCGAGCAGGAACAGGGTCTCGAAGTTGTCGCTCTTCACGGCAAGCGCCTTTTCAAACCAGCCGCAAGCCTTGTCGAACTGGCGCTGGTTGAGATCGGCGACGCCGCGATAATGCAAAGCGCGCTGGTTTTTGGGCTCTTTCTTCAGGATGGCATCGAGCATCTGGGCCGCCGAGGCAAACTGCTCGATGTCGATCTGGGAGATCGCGGCCTCCAGATCGCTTGAGGGTTTGGCAGCGGGCTTCACCGTCGCCGAAGCGGGAGCTGGGCGATGGGATTCGGACGCGGGCTCGGCCGGGGTGTATTCCCCGAGGACCAGCTCCTGGGGCACGGCCTTCGGAGCGGCCATCTGCGGGCCGGTTGCCGGAGCCGAACGGGAAATAAGGTCGCGTAGTTCGACGAACTGTTTGTTTCCCGGATTTTTGTCACACAGGATCTTCGCGTGTTCGAGGGCTTTCGCCTGCTGCTTCGCGGCGAGGAGCGAGTAGATCAGATAATACCGGGCCTGGTGCAGGTCGGGATTCATATCGCACACCTGGCCGAGATAATCCGCCGCTCCGGCCCAGTCCTGGCGGGCATACAGCTGCATTCCCTGATTGAACAGGGTCGCAGTGAGATCCTGAGCCGGCGCGAAAACGGCGACCAGAAGAAAGCAGAGCAACAGGACTGGGACTCTCGGATGCTCGTGACGCATACACTCTCCCGCCAAGCGGTTTTTCCCGGCATTCTGCTCATGGACATCACGCCCATGCACCGGGCGCCGTCAGCATAGCAAGCCTGCCGTATGGCGTCAATGCCACCTCGCGGGACGCGGGAGAAGGCGTCAGCGTTTCCGCTTCTTCGAGCAGCTGGTGCAGATGACCGTCACCCCGTCCGTATCGAGCTCGTATCGGGCGGAGGGATCGACCGGGCAGACCGGCGTCTCCTTGAGAAGCGGCTTGCCGCTCTTTCCCGGCTTCTGCAGCTCGGCAAGATCGAGCGTCGTCATCTTCATGTCGGGATGTGCCTTGTTGTATCGGACGACAGCCATGCCTATATGGCCCTGGTTGTATTCACAGGTTCCGGGCTTGGCCCCGCCCCTGACGGCGAGGAAGAAGAACAGCAGGGCGCCGAGCATCATCACGGCCACTGCCACCCAGCAGCCGGGATGGAAGCCACCTTCGGTGCCGTCGTATTCCTGTGAGGGCGCCCGTTTGCCTTTCGACGAAAGAATCTCGCCGCACCGTTTGCACATCAGGCTGCCGGGCTCGTTCTGTGCACGGCAGGATGGACAGGCGTTCGGGCCTGCCGCGACCACGACGGCAGCCGGCTTCTTGTCGACAGGCATGGGCTCTTT
Source organism: Candidatus Ozemibacteraceae bacterium (assembly GCA_036567845.1). Taxonomy (GTDB): domain Bacteria; phylum Muiribacteriota; class Ozemobacteria; order Ozemobacterales; family Ozemobacteraceae; genus MWAR01. The sequence goes on from DATCTT010000268.1 coordinate 15,744, forward strand.
TCCTCCCTCGGATGGGGTACGCGCTTCGACTTCCGATTTCATTCTAGCCTTTCTGTTATCGGAGGCGCAAGCCCGGGGGTGCTTTCCGGGGCGATCTGGCGTCGGAGGACGAGAAGCGAAAGATCATCTTCCTTCGGCCCCTGCCCGACGGCGGCGTGATAGGCCGCCATGAGATGGCCGGCACAAGCCTCCGCGCTTTCCCGAGGTGCCGACTGCAGGACGCGTTCGAACCGGTCAAGGCCAAACGGCTCACCATCGGGGGTTGTGTTCCGGATGATGCCGTCCGTCAGCATGACAAGGCAGTCCCCCGGGCCGAGACTGGTGACGAGACGGGGGAACGGCGTCGGCCGCGCGGTTGCAACGAGCGGCAGGTGAGGCATACGCAGGGTCTCCCAGCAGCCATCCTTCCGGAGAATCACGGGCGATGGCGCGCCGGCGCAGGACAGCTCGACCTGGCCCGTTCCGGGATCCAGTCTGGCTGCGGTGAAGAACATCAGCAGTCGCCGGTTGAGGAGCCGGTACAGGGTGCGGTCGGCCTGTTCCAGGAGGTTCACCGGGTCCCCCCCCTCGTCGGCGGCCTGGATGACGATGCATTTCGCCATCGCCATGGCGAGGGCGGCGCTGGTCCCCTGGCCGCTCACATCCCCCGTCACGAGCAGCAGGCGGCGATCGGGCAGCTCCACGGCATCGACATAGTCTCCGCTCAGTTCTGAGGCCCGTTCCATGATGACGGCGGCGTCGAATCCCGGCAGCGGAAGGTTGCCGGCCGGGATGAGGGAGTCCTGGATCAGCTTCGCCATCCGCACCTCCTGCAGATCCTCGACCATCTGATTGAATGCGTGAGCCAGCTCCCCGAATTCGTCGCCGGACCCGCACCGGACCCGGACCGACACGTCTCCCCGACGCAAGCCGTTCATGCCGGCGGCTAGTTCCGCGACAGGCCTGAGAAACAGGTCGGCGAGAATCCGGCCTGCTGCGATGGCGGCAATCGCAATCGAGAAGAACATCAGCCACAGGGCGAAGGTGAAGGCATTCAGCCCGTGCAGGGCCTCGCTCAGCGGAATGGCGGTTACGAGCAGGAACCGGCCGAGAAAGGTTGATGGCAGCACGACCACCAGGTATTCCCCCCCGGCCGTGCGGCAGCGTTCCATCATGGTGCGGCCGGTGACGCGCGCCTGGTCGAGAAGCGCCTGGACGTCCTGCGGGATGGGCGTTGCCTTCCGCCGGACCAGCTGCCCCCCGTCAATGTTATAGGCAAACAGCCGGTATCCGTCGTCCGCGTTCCTGCGGGTGATAAAATACTGGTTCAAATAGTCTTTCACAGCCTCGTGTTTGGCCTTCACCATGTTGATGAAAGCGGCAGGATGGGCCGGATCGCGAAAGATATCCCAGTACCAGAGACCGCGCATGATGCTGAAATCCAGATTGTGAACGCGGTCGGGCTGGTCCATGGCGGCGGACAGACCCATGATCGGGCTCTCGAACGCCATCCGGGTCATCAGATCGACCTGGCGGCCGCCTTCTACGCGGTCGGGCGGAATCAGCTCGGGAGCCTGCCGTTCGAGCCCGATCTGGGCCATCACCCGGAACACGTTTTCGATGCGTGCCAGCGCCTCGGGCCGCTCGGTTGAGACAACGAGCTCTCCCCGCGTGTCGCGCAGCTCGATCTTGACGATGCCAAACCTCTTTCGCAACGCCAAGACGCGCCGATGGCGGGCTTGCGGATCGGGAGACCGAAGGCCGGGGTCATCCCGGACCCGGCGGAACACCTCGAGAATCCGGTGCCGATCGGCTTCATACCCTGCATCGAGGGATTCGAGTAGGTTTTTCCCCCGCTGCCAGGCGCGATCCGTCAAAACCCGGGCCCGTTCGGTCACGGTGGCCGATGCCAGGCCGGCCAAGCCCGCAAGCGGCACAAACGTCGCGAACAGGAAGAGCAGGAGAAGTTTTATACGAACAGATACCCATCGATCCCGGCCTGCCAGGAGCCAGCGGTACCAGAAGATCAGCAGCAGGAGGGCAAGAACGGCACCTCCGGCGTCCGCGGCCCGGCGGAGGCGGTCAGCTGCAACCGCCGGCGTGGGACGCGCGATAAGGATCCGGGCTTCCCCGATTTTCCCGCCGACCCAGATCCGGCCGTCCGCCTCGATCCAGGGATCGTTCCGGATCAGCAGGCCACGTGCCACGTCCCCAGCCGTCTCCCGGACGCATTCCCCTCCCATGGCGCGCTGGCCCGGCTCCCCGGGATCGATGACGAGGAGGATGCCCGGACTGGTCCGGATACGGGCAGCCCGGCGCAGCAGCTCGTCCGGTGCCG
>DATCTT010000269.1:0-22125 GCA_036567845.1 Candidatus Ozemibacteraceae bacterium
GAGCCGCCAACGTGAAGCGTCTCGACGTCTGTGCCGCGACGCGCCTGCGCGTGACCCTCGCCGATGCGAAGAGGGCTGCCGACCCCGCCCTCCGCGAGGCCGGTGTCCAGGCCGTCATGGGCTTCTCCGGGGACGTGATGCACCTCGTGGTCGGCCTCAATGCCGACCAGTATGCCGCCGAGCTGCAGGCCCTGCTTGCCGCCTCCAGATGATAGTTTCTGCTATAAAAAGAGCCGCCGGAATGCCGGGATGCGGTGCGCCGCGTTCCGGCGTTCCGCTTTGGGGGGCATTTACAGTCCGAACGCCGAGTATTCGGGGAAATGCCACTTCCGTTGACCGCAGGAGGGACAGGCGCGGGTGACGTGGAGGAGATAGAAGAGGAGCAGCGGCACCAGGCGGGCTGTCAGGGTGAACAGCAACGCGACCACCGGGGCGGCGGGAATGATGATGATCGCAGGCAGGGGCAGCAGAGCCAGCGAGATTCCCGCAAGGGCGCACCCGATGAAGAGCGACACAAAGAAGGGAAACACTCCCGGAAAACGATGGGAGAAGCCGCAGTTTCCACATTTCAGGTGCATCGGAAGGTCTCCTTATTCCTGTCGAACGGCGCGATACCCATGAGGGAACGGAGCAGGCTGGCCGCAGATCATGACGCACCGGATGGCTCCGGGGGCAAGATATCAGGGGATGCATGCTGCGTCAAGGAACGCCCGTGGAACGGGCCACATCCAGAGAGGGAAACCTCCTGGAACCAGCGACGGACTTGTGCCTGCGACGAGTCCGTCGCCTCTGGCGGAAGTTCCCGATCCTGTCAGAATCCCCTGTTGGATGCAATGGAACGATACCAGAACGCACTGGACCGGGGCGTGCGCTCAAGCGTTTCCGGATCGACGCGGAAGAAGCCATACCGTTTTTTGAAACCGTTGATCCAGGAGAAATTGTCGAGCAGAGACCAGTGATAGTAGCCGCGGACCTTCGCCCCGCCCTCCATCGCGCGGTGGATCGCGATCAGGTGGTCCCGGATGAAATCGATGCGACGGTGGTCCTCGAGCCGGCTGGCGGGATCTTCGGGATCAGGCAGACCTATGCCATTTTCTGTAATATATAATGGCAGATCCGGCCGCTCGCGATGCAGTTCGAGCAGAAGGTCGCCGAGAACGTCGGGGGCGATCTCCCAGCCCCAGTCGGTCACCCGTTCCACCGGGGGCTGGACGAACCGGAACAGGCCCGCGATCGCGAACCGGCATGCTTCCTCCCGGTTGCCGGAGGTGTTCAGGTGAAACCCGGTGTCCGGGGCGTCGGCCGACGCATGGTGGGGGTAGTAGTAGTTCACCCCGAGGAAATCGGCCGAAGGCCTGCTCAACAGAGCGCGGTCACGTTCGGTGATGTGCGGCATCAGGCCGCGGTTCTCATACAGGGCCACGGCTGTCTCGGGAAACTGGCCGTGCAGCACCGGGTCGCAGAACCAGCGGTTGAGAAGCGCGTCGGCCAGGCGCGCTGCCCGGAGGTCTTCCGGGGAATCGGTTGCGGGCAGGACGGGGGAGGTGTTCATGACGATCCCGACTTCCCCGTCGCGACGTGCAGCATGGAATGCCTCGTAGACGCGAGCATGGGCGGCGAGCAGGTTGGTCGCGACCTGGATGGCGGCACGATACGCGTGGCGGCCGGGGGGGTGAAGACCAGTCACCCAGCCGTTGAGCGTCATCCAGCCCGGCTCGTTGAAGGTCGCCCAGCGCTTCACCCGGTCTCCGAACAGGCGAAAGCAGGTGGCTGCGTAGGTTTCGAAGGCGGCGAGGGTGCGGTCGGCTTCCCAGCTGCCATCGGCGGCGAGAGGCTGGGGGAGATCCCAATGGAAGAGCGTGACATGCGGCTGAATGCCCGCCTCGAGAAGGGCGTCGATCAGACGGTGGTAAAATGCCGCCCCCTGGCTGTTCAGCGGCCCGTCCCCACCCGGAAACAGTCGGGGCCAGGCGATCGAGAAACGGTAGCCGGTGATGCCGAACTCGCGCATCAGCCGCACATCTTCGGCGAAACGGTGGTAATGGTCGCAGGCCGTTTCCGGCGTCGCCCGTCCGAAGATACGCTCGGGATGCTCGCGGCAGAAAACGTCCCACACCGAGTCACCGCGGCCATCCTCTGTTGTCGCCCCTTCGATCTGGAGGGCCGCCGTCGCGGCACCCCAGATGAAATCGGCAGGAAAGGGGTATTTCATGATCCGAGCATAGCACGGATCCGGTGTCGAAAAGGCGGCAGGCGACCGCGGAAAATCCGGCAGCCCCGCGTTCGTTTTCCCCGGAAATCGTGGCTGGGCCTGACGTTGCCTCGAGAACGCAGGATGGTACACAAGTTGCGAAAATTCCTGTCGAATACCCACAGAAACACAGGAGAACATCCATGATCCGCATGATGCAGATTGCCTTGTTGAGCGTGGCCCTGCTGGGCAGTGCCGTGTTTGCCGCCCCCCCCGAGGTCGTCGCCGGAAACACGCATGCCCGCGTGCTTCTTTCGGATGGCGGCGTGAACTGGAACGGTCTGCGGTCGGTGTTCGAAGAGGTGATCGGGATCGTCGACGCCGCGAAGCTCGAACAGATCAAGGATGCGACGATTCTGACCCCCAAGGTGTTCGACAGCGTGCTGGCCGCCGATGCCGAGGTTGCGATGTTCCGTGCCTCGGCCGTGCGCCGGAAGAACACGAAGCTGATCTGGAATGCGTTCGTCGCGAAGGGCAGCGTCATGCAGGCCCGCCTCGCGAACCTCGAGATGCTGATCAGGACCGGTGCCGAGCCGAAGGAAAAAGAGGCGCTGCTGACCAAGTATGCGAAGCTGCGCGGCGCGATCGTGACCCTGTGGCTGGCCAACATGCAGTTCGACCCGGATTCCCTGGGCGGCGCGGGGTTCCCGCTCCCCGGCGGCGATGCCGACTACACGATCATGCCCTCATGGGAAGACACCGACAACCAGAACTACCAGATCTACCAGGATGCCCAGGAAGCCGTGCGCGACCTGATCCAGGAGATCGGCAAGGCCCTTTCCTGAGACCTGCAAACGGCTCCGGCGCGATCCAGGAACGTCGCCGCCGAAGCCGTCTGAAAACAGATCCAACCTCATCCCCCTTCAGACCGCCACCCCGCGATGGGTGGCGGTTCCATGTTGGCTGAATGACAGGCGAAGCGGCAAGCCGAAGGAAGTCCTCCGGCTTGCCGCAGGAAGAGGAGCGGTTTTCCCCCGTTCAGGCAGGTCTGCCGCAGAAGGGGCTATCAAGCCCCGTGTAGGTGGCTGTCAGGAGAGCGATCCCGCCGGCTCGTTCTGGGCAAGGGCGCTTCTGCGCTCCGCCTCGCGAATCCGTGCCAGTTTTCGCATCCGCCGGCGTCGGGCCCATCTTCCCTCCACCCACCGGAAAATGACCGGAAGAATCAGGAGTGTGAGAGCGGTCGAGGTGATCAGGCCGCCCATGACGACGACGGCGAGAGGCTTTTGAATCTCCGCCCCCGAGCCGGTCGCATACAGCATGGGAAGATGGCCGATGAACGATGTCAGGGCCGTCATCATCAGGGGCCGGAACCGGATGGCGCATCCTTTCCGGACGGCGTGGTTGATCGAGAGGCCCTCGTGCATCAGCTGTCGGAAGAAGGCCACTAGCAGCACGCCGTTCTGGACGGCGATGCCCAGCAGGACGATGAACGCGACCGCCGCCGACACCGAGAGGGACATCCGGAACGCGATGACGGCCAGGATGCCCCCGACCAGAGCGAACGGCAGGTTGAGAATGACGAGCACGGCGTCGCGAAGATAGCCCATGGCGAGAACCAGGAGGATGAAGATCAGGATGATGGCGGCCGGCACGACGACCGACAGCCGCGCCATCGCGCGCTGCTGATTTTCAAATTGCCCCCCATATTGAATGTAATACCCGGGGGGCAGCTCCTTTTCGACGGGGGCCATGCTCTTCTGAAGATCGGCGACGAAGCCGCCCAGATCGCGACCCCGGACGTTGGTCTCCACCACCATGCGTCGCCGGCCGTTTTCCCGGGCGATTTCGATCGGGCTTTCGATCTGCCGGATGCGGCAGACCTGGTTGAGCGGTACCCAGGTGCCGTTGCCGGTCGGCACCTTGAGCTGACCGATGGTTTCCTCGTCGGTGCGCCACTTTTCCCCGAAGCGGACCGCGATGGCGAATCGCTGCTGTCCCTCGATCAGCTTCGAAACGACTTTTCCGCCGACCCCCGTTTCGATGATGGAGTTGATCTGTTCCACGTTCAGGCCATATCTCGAGGCCGCATCGTGATCGATCTTGATTTCGAGCTGGGCCATGCCGGAGATCTGCGTGGCCTTGACGTCTTTCGCCCCTTCGACGCCCGCCGCGACGTCCGCCGCTTTCTGGGCGAACTGCTTCAGCACGTCGAGATCGTCGCCGAAGATCTTGATCGCGACATCGCTCTTGATGCCGGAGATCAGCTCGTTGACCCGCAGTGCGATCGGCTGGGAAAAGGAGTAGCGCAGCCCGACGATCTGCTCGAGTTCGGCGCGGATGACATCCGTCATTTCCTCCTGATTGCGGAACTTCTCGCCATGCTCCGGCTGTTTGAACGTGACGAAGATATCGCTCTGTTCCGGGCCCATGGGGTCTTCGGATATCTCCGCCCGGCCGGTCTTGCAGATGACGGCAGCGACTTCGGGAAACTTCATCAGCCGCTTCTCGATCTCCGTCGAAACCTTCACCGCGCCCTCGAGCGACGCGTTCGGCAGCCGGACCGCATTGATCGCCAGGGCGCCTTCCTGGAGCGCCGGCATGAAATCCGTGCCGATCATCGGGGCCAGGAAGCCGGTTCCCACGAGAATCACCACCGCCAGCAGCACCGTGAGCCGCGGCAGGCGCATCGCCAGGCGAAGAAGCTTTCCGTAGAGCCAGTGAATCCCCCGGGCGATGAAAAACTCGTGCTCCTCGCCGTGCGGAAGGCCGTAAAAGCCGAGCGACGGCATGATGAACAGGGCTACGATCAGGGAGGTCAGCAGCGAGATCAGCATCGTCAGGGCCAGAGGTCCGAACATCTTCGCCTCCAGCCCTTCCAGTGAGAACAGCGGCACCAGCACCAGGATGATGATGAAAACCGAGAAGGCGACCGGGCGGGCCACCTCGGCAACGGATCGCGCGATCAGCTCCCGCGTGGTTTCGCCCGATTTGGCATGCGCCAGATGCCGCCTCGCGTTTTCCAGCACCACGACCGTTGCGTCGACCACCATGCCGACCGAGAAAGCCAGGCCGCCCAGGCTCATGAGATTCGAGGTGATCGAGGCGGAGTGCATGACGATGAACGTGAACAGGAACGTCAGCGGCAGCGAGAGCACGACCAGAAACGCCGTCCGCAGCTCGGCCAGGAAGAGGAACAGCACGAAAATGACGCAGATGCCGCCTTCTTCTGTGGCATCCATGACGGTCTTGATGCAGGCCTTGATCAGGTAGGTGCGGTCGTAGAAGACATTCAGTTTCACGCCTTCGGGCAGGCTCTTCTGGATGTCCGGCACCGCCGCCTTGACCGCGTCGACGACGTCCTTCGAGTTGGAATCGCGCAGCATGATGACCATGCCGGCCACAGCTTCGCCTTTTCCGTCGCGCGTCACGGCCCCCTGCCGGACTTCGTGGCCCACAGCGATTTCGGCCACATCGTTGACCCGGATAGGGATGCCGTCCTTCGTCTTCAGTATAACTCTGCCTATATCGTCAGGGCTATGAAACAGGCCGACGGACGTGATGTTCAGCTGTTCCCAGCCGCGGGAGAGATACTTGCCGGAAGCGTTGGCATTGTTTTTCTCGACCGCTTCCACGACCTCGTCAAGCGTCAGGGAAAACTTCTGCAGGCGTTCGGGATCGACCAGGACGTGATACTGCTTCACGGTGCCGCCGAAGCTGTTGACCTCGCTGACGCCGGCGATGGGCCGCAGGCGCGGCGCAACAACCCAGTCCTGCAGGGTCCGCAGCTCCATGTCCGAGTGCTTGTCGCTCTCGAGCGTGTACTGGAAGATCTCGCCAAGGCCGGTGCTCAACGGCGCCATTTCGGGCTCGATGCCCGGCGGAAGCTCCTCCCGCGTCTCCTGCAACCGCTCGAACACGAGCTGCCGCGCGAAATACGGGTTCGTCCCGTCTTCGAACACGATGACGATCTGGGACAGCCCCGATTTCGACAGGGACCGGACCTGCTGGACGCCCTTCATTCCGGACATCTTCTGCTCGATCGGGAAAGATATCTGTTGTTCTACATCGCTCACCGACAGGCCGTGAGCCTTGGTGAGAATCGTCACCTGGATGCTGGTGACGTCGGGATACGCGTCGATGGGCAGGTTGCTCCATGCCCAGGTTCCCCCCGCGATCAGGAGGCAGGTGCAGACGACGACGAGAGGTGAATACCGCAGCAAGAGAGAGAAGAATCGTCCCATCGTGTGGTGCTCCTAGTCTGCGCAGCCGGCGCCCATCTTTTCCCGAAGCACGTCGGACTTCAGGAGAAAGGCCCCGTCGACGACGATCACATCACCGGCGGCAACCCCGCTCTGGATGATCGTCTTGTCGCCGACTTTCCGGCCGACGACGACGGGCTGGCGAAGGAAGAGATTCGGCTCGATCTGCTTGAACACGAAGCGACTTCCCTCGTCGTCCATGATGGCCGTGGTCGGCAGAAGGGTCTGGTCCTGAGCCGTCTCGAAGAACAACCGGATCTTGGCGAACATGCCGGGCCGCAGCAGAAAGTCGTGATTCTGGATCTCGACCCGCACCGGCAGCGTCCTCGTCTCTTCGAGCATCTGCGAATCCGCCGCAACCAGCTCGCCCGCGAAGGTTTTGAGCGGGAACGACTCGACCGTCACCTCGACGGGAATCGTGCCTTTGACCAGCGTCGTCACGACCTCGCCGACCTGCTTCTCGTGGATCTGGCCGATGGCGAGAAGGTGGCAGAGATTGGCGATGGTGAGAAGCTTCCGATCTCCCGCAATGATTTCGCCGGCGATGCCGTCACGCTGGATGACGTTGCCAGAGATCGGCGCCCGGAGCTGGATCTTCCCCTGGGCCATCGGATCGTTCCGGTTCCTGCTGATGCGGGCGACGTCGCCGTCCGACAGGCCAAAGATCTTCAGCCGGTCCCGCGCGTTGGCCGCTTCCAGGTCCGCCAGGTCACGCGCCGACTGAGCCTCCTGCACTTCCTGCTCCGATCCGACTTTCTTCTCGAACAGCAGTCTGGCCCGCGCCAGCTTCTTTTCGGCAAAGCCGAGTTCGGAAATGCGCTTGAGATACTCGAGCGAAGCCTGCGCAAGCTCACTGCTTTCAATAACGGCCACAATATCACCCTCTTTGACGCTGGTTCCGACGGTCGCGCTCATCGAGGCCAGCCGGCCACCGATCCTGGAGGTCACCACCCTCTTGTGATTCTCGTCCAGGGTCATCTCGCCGACCAGGTCGATGGTTTTGGGGGCGGGGCTGGTCTGGATGGTTTCGAACCTGACCAGGGTCTGGGTGGTCGAAGACAGCTTCACCGCCCCGACTTCAAACCGGCACTTGTCGCAGCCGATGATGGGAACCCCATGCTCACAGGGTTCCTGCATTCTTTCCGCCAGGGTCTTTCCCGAGTCTTCGTCAGCATCCGGGCCGTGGCCGTGTCCTTCGTGGCCACCGGCGGAGCCGGGCTCTGCGGACTTGTGGTCCTGCTCCCCGTGTCCGGTTTCGGCGGCGGTTTCCAGACCGTGTTCGTGCTTGGCCTCTTCGGATGCGGCACTGGCCCGGCCGATCGGGAGCAACAGCAACAGGGCGATCAGAAGGAAGGAAAGCGTTTTCTGCATGGAAGCAACGCGGTATTTCATCTGTGACATGGTTCGTTCTCCGTTTTCTGCATGCCTCCGGACCTGCCGGAAGCGCTTGAGCCGCGATCAGTGCCGCTCGCCGACGAGACAGACGCCGGTGAGCTCTTCGATGGCATCGACAGCCTGATACATCTCCAGCAACGCCGCGAACATCTGCTTCGTCACTTCGGCATAGGCCTTTCGCGCCTCGAGAACGACGATCTGATCCGTCTTGCCGAGGCGGTAGCCGTCCAGCGCCATTTCAAGGGCTTTCTGGGCATTGGGGGAAATCTGGTTTTTCAACCGGTGAACGGTGTCCCTGGTCCGCTGGAACCGCTTCACCTGCTCTTCCAGGCTTGCCACCAGCTCCCGCTGGATCTTCTCTCTTCCTGCGGCGATCCTGTCCAGCTCCGTCTGAGCCGCTTTCCGGGCTCCCCGGTTGCCGTTCCTGTTCGGAAGCTCCGCCTCGATGGCGAACACATAGGCATGGTTCCCGGTTTCACGGAAATCCCTGGCCCCGGCCACCCAGCTGTAAACCGGCCGGTTTTCGGCCTTCAGCAGCTCCTGCCTGGTCCGGCTTGCCCGGATACTCAGGCCTGAGGCGAGAAGCTGGGGATGCCTGTCAACCAGATTCCGGCGCAGCTCGTCGATCTCGGGAAGTTCCAGATCGGCGGACAGCGTGCCGATGGCTTCGATCTGGGAATCCGGCTGTTTCCCCATTTCCCGGAACAGAGTCAGCATGGCTTCCTCCAGCTGGCCTTCGAGGTTGATTCGCTCGACCTCGACCCGGTCGCTGTCGAGCTGGGCTTTGACCAGCTCCGCTTCGGGGCTGGCGCCGGCATCGACCCTCGATCTGGTCGCTTCCAGCATCTCCTGGTTGATCCGTGAAATCTCCTGCGCATTGCGGTACAGGTTCTGCAGCCCGATGACGACGTGAAAAGACGCCTGCACGCGGGTTTTGATGTCCCGCACGAGGGCGGCGGCATCCAGCTTCGCGTTGTCGACGGCGAGGGCGGCGAGCCGCTTTTCCGCTGTCGCTTTCCGGCGGTTGATGATCGGCCGTTTGAAGGACAGGGTGAGGTCGGCCTGGGAAAGGCCGGGCAGCCGGCCGCCGACATTTTCGGCCTCGAACGAGATCCCGTCCGGACCCCGTTTCCCGGCGTCTTCCCCGGCCGCTGCCGTCTGGTCGACATTGAGCCGGCTTTCGAGGAGCGCCGGACTCGAGGCCGCCTCTGCCAACGCCTCTGTCAGGGTCAGAGCCTGAGCGGACTGGCAGATGATGATAGATATGAGTGCCAATAGAATGCGAAAGATGAGCATGAAAAAACCTCCATCAGTTCGGGAACGTTGGGGCGGAAAACAGCAGGATTTCGCCTGATACGGGCGAAATCAACCGATGGAGGTTCTCGGAGGCTGGAAAATGTCGGTGAGGGGTTCGGCCTTGGTCCAGGATGTCGGCAGATCGCCGAACGATTCCGCCGTCGGATGGTCCAGGCTCAGGCTCGTTATGGGGATCGGGCAGAAGATGCCGTGGCAGCTGCAGTGGATCGATGTGCAGTTGTGATGGTCTTCTGACTCGCCGTGACAGAATGACCCAATGCTCGTCGTGGTGCGGGTTCCCGTGAATCCATCCGAACAATGGGTGCAGGGCACCATCAGCACCAGGGCGATGATGGACAGCAGCTGGATCCAGCACAGGAACTTCTTCACGCTTGCAGAGTAACATATCCGCCGCGGCCATTTCCAGACCCCAATGTTTACCCCTTCCCGGCCGGCGGGGAGCGTGAACACGGCGGTGGTGACCGGGAGCCGCAGAATGACGGAGGCTGCGGAGAGGGTGCTGCTCGCGGAATCGGCAAATACCGGGCAAGACAAATGGCGGGAATTGGAGTAAACTCTCGCGGACGGATTGTGCGGAGATGAGGCCGGAGACGGTGCTGCCGCGCAGCGAACCAGTGAACGGAGAGACGGATGGAAGCGACCGCAAACGATAACGAAAAACTGTCCCTGATGGACTCCCTGAGGATTCTGTTCGGGGCCTCGAAGGTGTTCTGGCTCGTGAACCTGGTGAATTTCGCCGACGGAATCGCGTATTTCGGCATTCTCACCCTGCTGACGCGGTTCCTCGGAACCCGCCTCGGCATGCCGGATGCCATGGTCGGCATCAGCGTCTCGGCGTTCACCGGCCTCGTCACGCTGTTCATGTTCGGCGGCGGCTTCATCTCGGACAAGCTTGGCGTGCGCAACGCCCTGACGCTGTCGCTGCTGATGCTGCTCGGGGGCCGTGTCTTCACGGTCATCGCGCCCTTCGGCGGCGAGTCCTACGCCGGCTGGAGCCTCGCCTGGCTCGGTCTGCTGCTCATGGCCTTCGGCTCGGGCGTGCTGCAGCCCGCCCTGTATGCGGGAACGAAGGAATACACCGACCCGCGCACGGCGACGATCGGATATAGTCTTCTCTATGCCATCATGAACCTCGGCATCATGGCCGAGGGATTCATCTCGCCCTTCGTACGCACCGACGAGCATTTTATCGGCGGCTTCAACGGTCTGGGCTGGGGCATCGACGGCGTGTTCTGGGTGTGCGTGGCGATCACCGGTCTGGTCACGATCGCGCATCTGTTCCTGTTCACCCGGTCGGTCGACGAGAAGTGCCGCTGGAGAGACCCGAACGCGCCGGCCGAGTCGCCGAAACCGGCCGCCGACGAGGCGCCCAAGACCTGGAAGGACAAGCTGTTGGAGCTGCCCTTCCTCGATGCGCGGTTCATGTTCTTCATCTTCATCCTGCTGCCCGTGCGGACCCTGTTCGCGCACCAGTTCCTCACGATGCCCGACTATGTGTTCCGCTGCTTCCCGGCCGAGGTCGGGGCCAAGTTCGAATGGATCAACGCCCTCAACCCGACGATCATCGTCATCTTCGTACCGCTCGTTGCCGCCATTACCCGCGAAGTCAAGGTCATCACGATGATGATCATCGGCTCCGCTGTATCGGCGCTCACGACGTTCATTCTCGTGCCCGGCCCGGATCTGAACATGTTGATCCTCTACGTGCTGCTCTTCTCGTTCGGTGAGGCGCTGTGGTCGTCGCGGTTCCTGGAATACGTGGCGGATCTCGCCCCGGAAGGGAAGGTTGGCGCCTACATGGGTTTGGCCGGCATCCCCTGGTTCCTGGCCAAGTTCACTACCGGCCTGTATTCCGGCTTCATGTTGAGCAGGTTCGTTCCCGCGCCGCCCGATATGAACAGCATCTACGCCTTCTTCGGCATGCCCCAGACGCTCGGCAGCTTCTTCCTCGGCTGGGCTGAAACGCCGCTGAACGAGTGGATGAAGCTGCTCGTGCATCATGACTCGAGCACGCTGTGGCTGATCTACGGCTTCATTGCCTGCATCTCCCCGATCGGTCTGATTCTTTCGCAGCGCTGGATCGAAGCTGGCGCCCACCACGGAGGCAAGAAGGCCGAAGCCGCCTGAGCCGACGTCTCCCGGAAAACGAGGCGCGAAGGGAAGTTGCCCTTCGCGCCTTTGTTATTATGCAGAATATATTATCTCTGCGCTGCCGGCTTCCCGTTGTTCGAGGGGGTTGGGGGCTTTGCGAGAAGGAAGTAGAAGGCAACGCCCTTTTCATATCCGTCGGTGAAGTTCCCGAAAGCCCCATGGGTGCCATTGGGATCCGTCGGGTCGAACGAGACGCCTTCGAGGCTGACGGTCACCCCGCCGTAGGAAAAGCCTGGATTGGGTCCGATCCGCGTGAGCTGGTCCTCGAGGCTCGCCGCGAAGGCTGCGGCCATCTTCATGACGGTGGCATACTCCTCGCCCGTCAGCGAGAAGGCGGCGGTCGAGCCGAGCGCCACGTCGACGCCGATCAGGAACCCGACGGTCCAGGAGTTGGCGTTCTGTGCATGCTCCAGGATCGCATCCTCGGCCGCTCCGTGCGAGCCGTCGTCGAGCACCGAGGTCATCGCGAATGTCTCGGGATCGATCTCGAACCAACTCCAACGCGGGGTTGCCCCCTCCATCTTGGGGAGTTTCGGGAACAGCAGCACCCCGCGTGAGGCCCGCACCAGCTGCACCACGCGCTCGGGGGTCCCGTTCGCCGCCAACAGTTCTGCCAGAGCCTCGGCCTTGCCGGGCGGGATGAGATTCACGCCAGGCTGCTTTCCCCACCGCGAAATAAGACCTTCGCCGCCGCAGATCCTCTCCTCGAGCACCGCATCGAAGATGCCGGTGCCGAACTGGAAGGCGGCCACGGCTTTGGGATCCCCCACGGCCTGGGCGCGCGCCTGACGCAGGTCGACAGTTGTCTCGAGCCCGCGGGGAGTGGAGAAGGCCGACAGGATCACGATGCGCGGGTTGTCGGGCCGGGCGATGCGAACGCCCGCTTTTGCCGCAAGCTCCCGCTCGTGCCGGGTCTGGAGCGCGATCAGCGTCGCCAGACGGCTGTGCAGCAGCTCGCGCGTCCGGCTCCAGGCCGTGGAGGAGGCAACGGTGGATGCCGCTTTCCAGGCGATTTCGAGGGATGAGGCGGCAGGTGCGGGCAGGTCGGGGGCCATCACGCCGAGGGCGAAAACCGTGTTTGCCGCTTCCCGTCCGTTTTCGAACGCGATCCCGAGGGGTGGCAGAGACGTGTCGTCGCCCTGCTGGATCGTGATCTCGCAGCCCGTGATGCGGGTTTCCCGGGTGTCGACCGCTTGGTCGTCGGTGCCTGAGAGCATGGTGCCGTCGGGAAGCCAGAGCGCGGCCTTCAGACTGCCATCTCCGCGGGTGGGGAAGGCCAGCTCGGCGATGTCGGCGGATAGCTTGCGGGACGGAATCTCGAGATCGAGCAGCGTCACTTCCTGCCGCTCGCCGCTGCTTCCACCGCCGAGCGCGTCCGTGAGGCCGCCCATCTGCGCGGCTTGAGTGCCGCCGGCCGGCTGTGTGAATGCGCGCACCGTTAGTTTGACAAGCGTGTCGGTGAAGCTGCCGGAAGGCTCGAACCCGGCCGGGTCGAGAAACCGTGAATCGCCCCCACCGAAGGGGAAAGCGAGCAGCCGGTTGCCGAGCCGTAAGACGGGCAGCCGCTTGAGTCGCCCACCAAACCCGGTTGCCGAGGCGAGGTCGGCTCTGCCGGCATCCGTGAGTGGGACCGAGCCTGTGGTGGCGGTGAGGCCGCGGGCTTTGGCCCAGTCGCACGTCATTGCGCACAGATCCGCCGGCGTACCCCAGCCCTGCGTCAGCACGGCCTCGGGGCCGAACAGCGCCCCGGCTGCCGGGGCGGCGGATGGCATGCAGACGAGCCGGCCGAGCTCCTCGAGAAACTTCACCTCGTCGAGTCCGAGAAGGGCTTTCCAGCGTTCCGCGCCGGCATGCGTCAGCGGCGTGTGAAACGCTCCGGCTGCCGGCAGAGCCGAACGATCCCCGTCGGATGTGGCCGTGGTGGCTGGAGAGACACCGGAAGCGGCTTTTGGGCCGACAATGGCGCCTTTTCCCTGGCCGGGTTTTGTCCATCCGGCCTTCGCTCGTTTTGCCTGAAGTTCCAGGGCTTTGCTGCGGATGCGTTCATCGAGTTCCGGTGTGGCTTCATCGTCGCCGCCTGTCTGTCGGGTCGCGATAAGCCAGGAAAGCTCTTTCGGAAGAGGTGCGAACCTGACCGGAAGATCGAGACCGAACGGTGCCGAAACCAGATGGCCCTGTTCCGAAGCCGGATCCAGCCCGATCAGACCCCGTCGTTCCTGGCCGTCGGGGACGACGACGGTGGGGCCGAACCCGAACAGATGCGTTTCGGCCAGATCCCCAGCGGCAGGCACTACCCCGTTGTTGGCACGGACGGCGAGTCCGTGCTCGAACGAGGTGTCGGCTCCGTCCTTTACATCCGCGAACGTCACGTCTGCAAAAACACCTTCCTCGGTTTTCCAGATGCCGTTGACACGGACCGCCACACCGTCACCGGTTCCAATGCCGAGCGGTTTCTGCGCGGCCGGCGCGCCCGTGTCGCCGAGCGCGAGATCGAAGGCGGCATCCCCTGCCCGGACCGAAAGCGTGCCGTGGGTGGCGGCGGCAAGCGTCCGGGGAATGGCGAAGGCGAGCCTGACCCGATTCGTTCCGCCGGGGGTCAGGTACATGGACGCTCGCCAGCCCCCGGCAATCCGCGTTGTATACGGTGAGACGTGCACGGCGACCGGACCTGCCGGGGTGTGGCCGAGCCAGGTGAACGTGGAAAACGGGTCGAGCCGGAACAGGGCCGCGACCTGCGAAGTGAGCTCGACGGTCAGCACCCGCAGGATCTGCGGCGGTTCGGCCGTCTCGAGCTGCGGCTCGGTCCGGTCCTCGATCGCGACCACGCGCATCTCGACCCCGTCATACAGCCGGCCAGATCCGCTGCCGGAAACCGGGGTGGCCGTCGCGACGTTCATCGGGGGCTGGATTTCCCCCGCCAGCGGCAGGGTGAGGTTGCCGTTGCTGTCATCGAAGAACCGCAGCACCGCCGCGTCCATGCTTTCGGCCGGCACGCGGAACACGATATATCCCTGGACAGGCTCGCCGGGCCGCAGGGCGATCTCCTCGCGATCCGGCGTGAGCAGCGGCTCGGCTGCGAGCCAGGAGAAGTCCGTGATCTGCGCGTCGGTGCCGCCGTTCCACGAGAGGAAGAGATGCTGCCGCAGGTTGTCGATCACGAAGGTCGGGGTTCCGCGCGTCGTTCTGGCCGCCTTCGGACCGCCCACGATGCCGGCCGGGTGGGCATCCGAGCCTTCGGGGACGATCACGTCCTGCTCGGGAAGGATGTTTTCGAGCTTCAGCCCGACCGCGACGAGTCGTTCCTGATCGGGGCAGGGGATGCCCTGGATCGAGCGCAGAAACAGCAGCTCCGTGGCGGTGAGCTTCATCGCCGCGTTCGAGGCCGTCACGTCGAGGCCGATCCGCCGCTCCACCTGCCAGCCGTCCGAAGGTGTCGATGAGACGGTGCCCGAGCCGGAAGCCGCTGCAGACGCAGCACTCGCGCCTGCTCTGACCGCCGCCGGAAGGGCGGAGCCACCTTCGATCCGGTATCTCACGCCGCTGACGCTTGCCGAGGCCGTCTGCGGCGACGGCGGCAGACGGAACAGGTCGGCATCGCCCATCTGCGTCATTGCGCCGTCCGGTCCCTTCTTCGTCATCACCAGTCGCACCTCGAGCCGCGCATCCCCGCCCGCGGCTGCGACGATCCGCTTTCCGAGACGCTCAGCGGCGTCCCGCATGGCGGTCGGGTCTTCCGACACGGCAGCGAATCCGCGCGTGAAGCTGGCCGCCTCGTCGAAGCATCCGCGCTGGTCGTTCCGGACCATGCCCACGAACGTGCAGTCGATGCCCGCATCCCGGAACTTGCCGAGAATGGCCTGGGCATCCTCGTCCGCCGTGACCGACGGCAGGTCGGCATCCGTCACCAGCAGCAGATACCGCCGGCTGGAGGGAACGGCCTTCAGGCTCCGGAACGCCGCATCCAGCGCGCCGAGCGTATCGGTGCCGCCGTAGGCCTTCATGTCGCTGATGCCGCGTAGCAGCGCTTCGCGGTTGTCGGTCCAGACCTGATTTATATCTGTGTACATACTATATGACATCACCTGCGCGACCGCGCCGGCCGGCAGACTGCGCACGAAGCTGCGCAGGATCTCTTTCGCTTCCTCCATGCGGTAGCCCGTGTCGCCTTCGGGGCTGGGGGGCATGTTCATCGAGCCGCTCACATCCTGCACGATGCAGACGACGGGCACGTCGCTGGGCGCCGTGACGGCCGGCCGCCGGTAGGTCATCTCGAACTCGCGGCCGAGGATCGCCTCGAGCTGGCCGAACACGCTCCCGACGGTGTCGGCCTGGGCCCGGTGGAACGAGCCTCCCGACAGTTCGGCGAGCCGCCGCAGCGTTGCCACGTCCGGCTTTTTGCCGTATCCGATCGTGAAGACCGGCACCCCGGCCGCCCGGACGGCATCGAACATCTCGGCCGGCGTGGCCTTGCTGCCGGGGCCGGTGTCGTTGTGATTCGCATCGAACCCGTCGGTCAGCAGCACGATGGCCCGCCGGTCATGGCCGGCTGCACGTTCGAGGCCCAGCAGTACCGTGTCGTTCAGCGCCGTCGCGCCGTCCGCCTTGATCTTCCTGAGCGCTTCGAGCAGGGCTGTCCGCCCCTTTGCCGTCACAGGTTTCGGCTTTGTGTCGAAATCGATCAGCTCGATACGACTGGATTCGGGAAGCTTCCCGAGAAAGGCTGCTGCGGCCGCGAGCACCTGTTTCATATCGCCCTTCATCGAACCCGACGAGTCGAGCAGCAGGACGAGCCGCAGCGGCGTGGCGACGGACCGCACATCCGTCACCGTCCCCGGCGAGCCGCCCTCCGTCACGCTCAGGTCCGCGGGTGCGATCGTCCCGTTCCAGCCGGGCGTCGAGAACCGCACCGCCACATCCGCTCCTGCCGTCGCGACCGAGCGGATCTTCAGCCCCGAAACGCCTGCCGTGCCCGTGGCTTCGACGTTTTCGAGGATCGGCCAGTTCTCGACGACGGTGGTCTTTCCCTCCGTCACCGGGACGAACCGCGTCGCCATGTTGACGCCGGCCTCCGAGGCATCGGCCCGGAGCTTCCAGAGGCCCGCGGGAAGCGTGAACACGAGATCACCTTCGGGCGTCACGTCATACCGCGGCGCGTCGCTGCGGAACTCGGGGTGTTCGAGCTCGACGAGGCCGTCCGGGGCGTGGTCGATTTCGGGAAGAAGGCCGGTGCGAGCCGCTTTTCGCACGATCAGCGTGCCGCTCCGGCCCGTGAAATCCGCGTTCGGAAGCGGCCCCAGATCGACGATCCCGACGGTTCCGCCGACCGTTTCCGTGGCGTTGTTGGTCAGCACGACCCGCTGCGGCCCGGCGATCTGGGGGAGCGCGTCGAACAACGTCGAGGGGCCGGCCGTCCCTTCGAGCGTGCCGTTCTGCCGGATCGAGACACTGCTCCCGTTGCCCTCTTTCGTTGCCGCCGCCTCCAGCTCGAGAACCGCCGAGGCCGGCACCGAGAACCGCAGTCCGAGATACCGGTTCCCGTCATGGATGAACTCGAGGGCGAGTCTGCCGGAGGCGCCCACCGTGAACGGCTGGGCCTCACCCGTCGAAAGCCGCTTGAGGGGGGCTGACGATGGGCCCTCCTCGTCCTCCGCGCACGCAGTCCGGTTTCCCACCGCGATGAGCAGGGCCAGGGACAACAGGGCCGCGAGATATCGTTGAAAAACCCATTGATTATAATATCTTATGCTATAGAATAAAGAACGGGTGTAGGGACGTTGCTGTGACGGGATCATGGGTGCCTCCGAGGGATGTGATCGTGGGGTGAAGCCGGTCAGCTCCCGGTGGATGCGGTCGAGCTGGCCGGGGAATTGCCGGTGACGGCGTCGTTGCTCTTTTCGCGGATGAATCCGAGAATGTCGGGGATCTGGTCTTGGAGGATGGCGGCGATCCGCTTCAGGTTGGGGAGCCGGTCATACCATTCCGAGGGCGACTGCACGAACACCAGCTCCTGATCCACCAGCCGCACGAGAAATGGGTTGCGGCCCCGGCCCAGCGTTTTCATCCGCTCCAGGAAACTCCGGTACTCCTGGGCGCCTTGCGGCCGCGTGGGCAGGATGGCGACGACCCGATAAATGTCCATCAGCTTCTGTAGCGTCTGAAGCTGGCGTTTGCCCCCTTTGTACCGGCTCAGATCGCTTTCGAGCAGGCTGTAATAATAGTAACGCGACTGGATCAGGCTGCCCGCGAAATGCTCGTAGATGATCCGATACGATTGCAGCTGGCCCTGAAGCGCCATCGGATCGAAGCCGCTTCCCGTCCCGGCCGTGAAACGGCCCTGCTGCTTCAACTCGTTGAAGGCGGGCACCAGATACGCGACGACCTGGAAACACCGCTTGGCAAGATCATACCAAAGGCGCGCGAGGGTGAGCCGGTATTCATACTGGACGTCCAGGCTCGTGGCGGGTGTCAGGCTCAGCCGCTGCTTTGCTTCGGCGATCTTCTCCTTCTGGCGCCGGAACCCCTCGGAGTCGACGAAATCCTGCGTCAGGAGGGCGATTCGGCCGAGCGCCCGGATCGTCTCGACGTTTTCCCCGATCTCCGTCGCCAGTTCCGGAATCGTCTTGCCCGGCCGGCTATACACCTCGGCGGGAATGCGGGCGTCGAGCGCCGGCTCGTCGACGGCAGCGGCCAGATCGGCTTTCTTTTCCTCGGCCGGGGAAAACAGCTGGCAGGTCGATTCGAACTCGCCCTTTCCCGTCTGGGTCTGCCAGGAGAAGCCCAGCCTGCACATGACGAGGTTGCTGTCTTCGCCGTTTCCCGGTGGGGCGATCCTGTTTCCCGACAGGCCGAACTTGAACTTTTTGATGTCGTCATAGAGCGGTTTCATCTGAGGTCCTATAGAACCGTCGGCGACCGGGTCGATGAAGCCCCAGGGCTCCCTGCGATCCTCGATATAGGAGAAGAACACCGAGCGCCCGTCTGTGATCTCCTGGGGAACGGGCGACGTGCCCTCCACGCCAAGAGTTTCGAGACCGTAGGGGTTCATCGCCATCTCCTCGATCAGATCCTCGAATACTTTCTGCGAGAGAATGATCGCGTTCAGATGATCTGAAGAGAACTGGATCTCCTTCCGGCCGGAACGCAGCGTGGAAACCAGCATGGTTCCGATCACGGCCAGGATCCCGAGACCGACCAGAATCTCGACGAGGGTCACGGCGTGGCGGGGCAGACGCTTCATTCGAGCCCTCCCAGGTTCATCAGGCCGATATGAGCAAGAAACTGGAACTCGTCTTGCTCATGGAGGACGGTTGCGTTGACCTGGACACTGTTTGGCGAGAGACTTGTGAAGGTCATCCCGCGAACCGAGTCGAGAAGCACCTTCTCGTTCCGGGAATCATATGTGCCGGTATAGTTCGTGCGATACGAAAGAAGCTTGAATACGCGTCGGTTCAGCTTCTCCGATGCAGGATTGTTCGGCTCGAGATACAGGATGGTCGTGCAGTTCACGATATCCTTGAAAATCAGGTAGGAAAGCGTCTCGCCGGTATATGGCCGGACCAGTTCCGTTCCTTCCCGGATCTGCTCGACGGCTTTGTCGAAGACGCGCCGGGCCTCCATCTGCAGGTTGGTCTGGGCCGACATTGCCTTCTGCGACTTGCCTACCGACTGCATGAACCGCATGCCGATCGTCGAGACCGACACGACGATGCCGATCGCGACCAGCAGCTCGATCATCGTCACGCCGGCACTGTTCCGCGAACCACGTCGAGGAAGAGCCGAAGAGATGTCGTTCACCACGTCAGCTTCCCCCTTGCGAGCCGCCGTTCGCGGCAGCTTCAGCCTCTTCCTTGGCTTTCAGCTCCGCGAGCTTCGCCTTGGCGTCCTCGATGGCCTGTTTCACCGAATCCACCACGTCCTGCAGAGCCTTTTCCGCATCTGCCTGAGCCTTGGCGACCTCGGGGGTCTTGGAAAACGTGTCGATTTTGTCCATCAGCTCGTTCGTGGCCTGCTGGGACTTGGTGAGTCCCTCCAGCGTCCCGACCCAACCGTCGAGGAGCTCCTGGGCGGCTGCCGATGTCGTCAGACCTGCCGTGATCTCCTTGCTCTTGCCGAAATCCTCGAAGGCACGGGAAACGCCAGAAACGATGTCCTGATACGCCGTGATCATCGTGGAGGAGACCATTTCTTCGGTTGCGCGTGCCGCCTCTGCACTTGGGGCGTTCAGAAGGTTGGTGCTGGCTAGCGACACCAGCTCGTTCATCCCGGCCATGGCCTTGTAGCGCGCTTCCTCGGCTTCATTCAGGATCGGATTGGCTTCTGCCCAGTTGCCTCCCGTTCCCTGGTCGGCAACGTCCTTCCCCGAGTTGTATTTCTCGTTCGCGAGCTTCGCCGTATCCTTGATCGTCTTGACCTGATTGTTCAGATCGAACATCGCAGCGTCCGTGGGAATGGGGGATGTGGGCATCGTCGGGAAAGATGGGGCGCCCGGAAGGGGAGTCGAGGGACCGGGACCGGGGCTGGTGGGCACCTCGCCGTTGGTGGGCGGAGCCACGACGGGGAAGGTGGGCGCCGGCCTGTTGGGGAAAAGGGTGTCGCCGGGGGTTGATGGATAACTCTTCGTAAAGGGAGGCGGCTGCCGGCCCCCGAGCTGCTCCAATGCCTGTTTCACGGTCGTCACCGGGCCGAGCGTCACGGCCATCTCGTCGGATTTTTTCTGGTTCGCCGCCCGCTCGGTCAGCAGATCATCGACGAGCTTCGAGAAGCGTGAAGGGCCTGCAGTCGCAGGGAAATCGCCCGGTTCACCCGCCTTGAAAAACTCAACGATGATCCGATTCGAGACGTCGAGCAGATCGTCGTTGAAGGTGATGCGCCAGAAATACAGCCGCGATGTGCCGGCCAGCGAGGTTTTGACGTAGATGTCGGCCTGAAACGGGTGGCCGGGAGTGTTCTCGACGAACAGGTCATACGTCCCCCCTTGCAGCGGAACCCCGGTTTCCCGGTAGGGCGCGGAGGCAAAGGGGCGCTGTGCCCAGGCGCCGGCATGGATCTTTGCCACGAGTCTGGACATGGCCGAATAGGCAAGCAGGAACGACCATTGATTGTTGCTGGAATGGAACACCTGGCTCTTGAGCCCCTGGTTCATCGTCGAGATCGAGGTGACCATGCCGATGACCAGAATCAGGGCCAGGAACGCGATGGGAAGAGCCACCCCGCGACGGGGGGAGTGCGGGCCGGAGGCGATCATGCGTTTCCTCCCGGGTGTCAGCGCTGATTGATAGCGGGAGCTTTGCTGCCAGGGTTGAACAGGGATTCCAGCGTGAAGGGATCGAGCTCGGCGGGCTTGCCCGGAGCGGCTCCCGCGGGAGCCGTCACCTGCTGGCCCGGCGCCAAATCGACCGAACCGCCGGCGGCGGCGGTGAACCGCACCTTGCCTTCCTGCAGGGTCACCACGGTCTGCTGGGCCGTGACGTCGAGGCGGAACACGGTGCCAAGAACGGCGGTGACGCCGTGCGGCGTCTCGACGCCGACGGAGCTCTTCTGGGGCGTGACGCGATACCGCGCCGAACCCGACTCCTGACGGCCGAGCGAGTTCTGAGACTTGATCTCATAAAAGGTTTCGGGTTGGATGGCCACGTCGGTTCCATCGGCATACTGGATCTGGGCCTGTCCGTCCTCGCCCGTCCGGACGGCACTGCCGGCGACAAGCGGCTGAGCGGCAGCCGCGGCGGCGAACGTCGATGCGCCGACAGGGCGGATTTCGACCTTACCCTGAACCGCTTTCAGCGATGCAACGGGGGAAGTCCCGCCACCTCCGCCACATCCCGCAGCAATCAGGATCGAGGCCAGAAAACAGACGGCAAGGATCGCACGAAAGCCGGAATGCAGATTAGACAATATAAACAACGATATATGCTTATGTGTATACTTTGGCCCGAACATCTCAATCCTCCGTTTTTCCATCGTTCTCTCATACGGTCACGGCAGGGGCCGCCTGCCGGTGGAGCAGGAGCAGCGTCACGTCATCGCCCGCCTCGAGCCCCTGCCCGTGCGCCCGCACCTTCGCCAGAAGCTCCCCGACCGTCTCGGTATCCGGAACGAGAGGCGCCCGGGCTGCGAGCAGCTCCTTCCAGGCGGGGTAGCCCAGCGGGGTTCCCTGGCGGTCGATCATCTCGACCACCCCATCAGTATACAACACCAGGGTGTCCCCGGGAAGAAATTCCATTTCAACCGGTATGACACGCGTGGTTGCCCGTACACCGAGGGGCAGTCCGGGCTTTCCGAGCTCCTCAACCGCGCCGCCGGCGCGGACGATCATGCTTGCAACATGCCCGGCCGAAATCAGGGTGAGCCGGTGTGTCCGGTGTTCGAGCCGGCAGAAGACACCGGTCACCATCTTCCGGCCGTGGAACAGCCGGAACAGCAGCGCGTTCAGCCGGTCCACCGCCTGGCCGAGGGAAAACGATTCCCGGTCCTGCAGCGTGGTAATTGCAGCCTTGAGCATCGAGGCGACCATCGCCGCCCCAATCCCGTGGCCGGCGACGTCGTTGACCAGAAACACGGTCTCCTCTTCGCCGACCGGGATTACGTCGAAGTAATCCCCGCCAGCCGCGCTGCACGGCTGGCAGCAGCCGAAACTGATATACTCGCCGCTATTCCAGACGGGTGGGGGAAACAGCTGCCGCTGGACCTGGCCTGCCGCTGCCGCTTCGGCCTGGAGGGTCTGCAGCGAGAGGAGCTGCACGAGGCGCAACAGGGCGATGCTGGACAGTCCGGCCACCAGAAGCCCGGCCAGCAGAGGGAACGGCGGCAGGG
>DATCTT010000270.1:0-3133 GCA_036567845.1 Candidatus Ozemibacteraceae bacterium
GACCATCTGCTGGGCGGTCTGGGTGTCGCGGATGCCGCCGCTGGCCTTCACGCCCATGGACGGGCCGACGGTCTTTCGCATCAGGGCAACGTCGGCGGCCGTGGCGCCGCCCGAGCTGAAGCCGGTCGAGGTTTTTACGAAGTCGGCTCCGGCTGCCTTCGACAGCTCGCAGCCCTTCACCTTCTCTTCATCGGTCAGCAGCGAGGTTTCGAGGATGACCTTGACGGTGTGGCCGTTGGCCGCCTCGACGACGCGGGCGATGTCGTTCTTGACCAGTTCGTAGTCTTTCGATTTGAGCGCCCCGACGTTGATGACCATGTCGATCTCATCGGCGCCGTTCGCGATCGCATCGCGGGTTTCCATCGCCTTCGTGAACGAGGAGGTGGCTCCGAGCGGGAAGCCGACGACGGTGCAGACCATGACGCCGCTTCCGGCCAGAAGTTTCGCGGCCAGGGCGACGTAGGCGGGGTTGACGCAGACCGAGGCAAATCGGGCCTGGCGGGCCTCTTCGCACAGTTTCGTGATCTCAGCGGTCGTGGCGGTCGGCTTGAGCAGGGTATGATCAATGTAACGCGCCAGCTCGGCGGGCGGAACCACAGCCTCGTGCCCCTTCTCGATGCGGTCGGCGCCGGCGGCGATGACCTGCTTGACGGAGGAGGGGCAGCTCCCGGCGCAGCTTCCGTAGGTGCGGGGGCAGTTGTCACGCAGGCAGGTGCCGGCGGGCTGGGACGCTTCGGCTTTCCCCGGAAGCGGCGAGAAAGCGGGAGTGGAGGAGACGGTGCCGGTCGAGCAGGAGCCGCAGCTGCCGCTTCCCGTGCAAGTGGTGCACTTGTGCTCGGGTTTCACGACGATGTTGCCGCGGACGAACCGCACGCCCATGCTTTCGAGATCGCGGCGGAAACTGTCGATCTTGCGGGCGATGCCGGACGGGAAGTAGCGGGACGCGTCGAGCAGGGATTCGTCCGTCACGGTAACGGGAATGCCCTCGCACAGCGCATAGGAGATGATCTGCGTTGCATAACTGTCGGCGATCAGGTTCGCTGCCTTGGAAAGCGTGTTGAGGGAGAGCGAGGGGATGACCAGCTCGCTGATGCCCCGGATGGCGTCGCAGGAGCTCATCGTGCGCGACGTGTGCACCTGGACCGAACCGCCCAGGTTCTTGACGCCGACGTTCTCGACCATGTAGTCGGAAACCAGCAGCCGGCCGCCCTGGGGAACCACGGAGCCGAGCTGCTGCATCACCTGGTCGACGACTTTGAAGTTCGCCGTCACCAGCACCGCAATGCAGCCCGAGGTCGAGGGGCGGCCCTGGGTGGCGCCTGGCTGGGGCGGGGTGTAGGAACCGCCGCGGTTCGAGGACTGGGACTTGAGCTTCATCATGACTTCGCGGGCGATCTGTTCAACGATCTGTTCCATTTCAACGTCTCCTGGTCAGCGGGTGGCTTCGGTCGTTTTGTCGAAAACGCAGGTGTCATGAAGGCGGACCGTGTCGACGACCCCAATGATCGCGGCGTCGGCGGCGGCATCCTTGTTGCCGAGCATCTGCTGCACGGAACTGCC
This sequence comes from Candidatus Ozemibacteraceae bacterium, assembly GCA_036567845.1. Taxonomy (GTDB): domain Bacteria; phylum Muiribacteriota; class Ozemobacteria; order Ozemobacterales; family Ozemobacteraceae; genus MWAR01. The sequence goes on from DATCTT010000270.1 coordinate 1,561, forward strand.
CTCCTTCATGATCAGGACGAGCTCATCAATATCAGAGCCTATGAAATCAATGCACAGAACCTCGGAACCGTGTGGCTTGAGCGCCATGTCGACGGGTTGGACGAGCAGCAGCGGCCGGGCCTCGAACACGCGGTTCTTGACGGTCGAGACGACTTTTTTTACGACGCGGGCGATCTGCATGGTCAGCGCTCGATCGAGTCGACGATCCCGATGATCGTCGCATCAGACGGGGGCCTCTGCTTGCCTGGAAAGGGAAGCGCCGCCTCGCCGCCGCCGCACAGGAACACGGTTTCCCCAGCCCCGGCGCCGATCGAGTCGGTCGCGACAAAGGGTTTTCCCTTCGGGTTGCCGTTTCCGTCGATGGCCGTGACGATGAGCAATTTCAGCCCATTCATCATGTGGTCCTTGCGGGTGCAGACCACGCGGCCAAGAACGCGACCAAGATACATGCCGACTCCGGTTTCGCTGAAGAAGTGACGGCCCACGGCCGATAATCCCACACACTCTACCAGAACCCACCTTCCCGCGCAACTGTCACCAGCTATGGGGGGCAGGTCAAACGCGAAACTCCCCGGGGAGGAAGACCTGGAAGGGAAGCACGAATGAGACCAACGGCTCGACACGCGAACCCGGCGGGCGGATCGAGTCTCTTGAAATCCGTTCCAACAGCTTGATGAATTCTCATCTTCTCCGACGAGGTCGGTGGTTGAAAAAATCGGCCGGGTAAGAGATCATGGGTACAACCGCTTTGCAAGGAGGCGCACATGAAACCCCTGAGTCAACGCTACGACGCCTTCATCTGGGACTGGAATGGTACCCTCATCGACGACATGAAAGTATGCGTCGAGATCCTCAACCGCAGCCTCGTCTCGCGTGGCTTGCCGGTGCTGACGGCCGAAAAATATCTGGAAATATTCGAGTTCCCGGTGATCAACTTCTACCGCAGCGCCGGCTTCGATTTTTCCAGGGAACGGTTCGAGGACGTCGGCATGGAATATATCAGAGCCTATGAATCGGCCATGTTCGACTGCCCCCTCCACGGTGCCGCGAAACGGGTGCTCGATGACCTGAAAGCGCGCGGAAAACGGCAGTATATCCTTTCGGCACTGTATGAGAGCGATCTGAAGCGGATCATCGAGCATTTTGGCCTCTCGGACTGCTTTGCCGACGTGCGCGGTCTGACCGATCAGTATGCCCGCAGCAAGGTCGACCTCGGAAAGCGCCTCGTGGCCGAATGCGGCGTCGATCCGGCGAAGGCGCTGATGATCGGCGACACGCTGCATGACCTCGAGACGGCGCGGCATATCGGCATCGACTGCGTGCTCGTGGCGGCCGGCCACAACTCTCATGCACGGCTGGCCACCGGCGGCGTGCCCGTCTACCGGTCGCTCGACGAGCTGGTGCTCTGAAAACGAAAAGCGCCTTCCGCATGGGAAGGCGCCGGGTGAAACCTCGGGATTCCGGTCTGTCAGGCCCGGATGTCAATCCGCTGGCCGAGCCGCGGCGGCAGACCGTTCCGGCTCTGCTGGACGGAGGTCGGCCGGGCCGGGGGTTCCGACCGCTGCTGCTCCCG
>DATCTT010000271.1:0-2775 GCA_036567845.1 Candidatus Ozemibacteraceae bacterium
GACCCAGCATGCCTCATATCAAGCACATAATTTACAGTTATTGACAGTTGCTGTCAAGCGCTTTTGAAAGCGCAGAGGGAAAAATCAGCGCCAGATTCCGCCGGTTAGCTCCTTGACGCTCCCGGTCCAGCGATCCCCCACCACGTAAAGCCAGGTCGGGAGAACTGTTCCGTTTATCCGGACGGGTACCAAGACACAGCGGCAGAGGCAGGGACCGCCGGGGTGAAACCCCTCCAGCCGGTCAATGGCCGGAAGGCGGTTTTCGGGATCGTCGAAGGGCAGAAGCTCCCCTACACGGTGCCCCAGGGCGCGCCTGTGCCCTTATTCGGAAGCCGGTCGGGGGTTGGCTCGGGATTGGACATGCGGGCCGTCACGTGCGCTTGTGTGGCCACGTCGGCGAGCGGGTTGGTGGTCCCGACGGCGAGGATGTCCTCCTCCGGGACCTGCAGGACCGCGGTGCCGGAGGGCGTCTCGAAGAGGCGGCCGCGGACCAAGGCGTCCTCCACCGCCAGGACTCCCCGGCAGAAGCGGTCGTGGTTCCAGAAACCGCGCTTCAGTGTGCCGTAGACGAAGAGCCGTAACAATTGCAGATTGGGGATTTCGGATTGGGGATTGAAAGGGTTGCACCCGGCCCCTGGACTGCAGGCTTCGAATCGGAGAATCAGGGAAAATGTGCGGGCGGGCGTAAGCCGGCGTGGGCAATCCTGAAACGACGAGACCCCGAGGGGATGAACCCACGGGGTCTTGCGTTAACTCAGCACCGCCGAAATCGGCGGATTGAATTTTGGCTCCCCGGACATGACTCCCTTCGGCATGCTCAGGGCAGGCTCACATAGATATTCCCGGCTTGTTCTGCAGCAGTCGGAGCTTCTTTACCCGACTCCAGCCCTTGAGCTGCCGCTCGCGGTTTGCTGCTTCGGCCTCAGTGAATGGGCCTTCTCGATAGAGAAGCTCCGCCCCGACATGCTGCTTCATCCGATGTTTCAGGTCGGTGGTTATTCCAACATATAGTTTACCGCTCTTGGTGCAAATATAGACCAACCAGGATGAATCAGCATGCTTCATAAGAAGGTTCCTTCAGCCGGGAATGTCGATGCTCTCGTCAGACCTAGAGTGCCATAAAGAAAGGGCCCGGTACAAGGCCGAGCCCTTTGTTTATGGCTCCCCGGACATGACTCGAACATGTGACCCGCTGGTTAACAGCCAGCTGCTCTACCGACTGAGCTACCGGGGAATATGTCGGTTAAAAAATCGGAACCCGGATATTAATGGAAAGACCGCCCCTTGTCAAGAGCGGTCTTCTTGTCGTCACGAAACCGGTCTGCAGCCTACTTGCAGCTCGTGCAGACCATGAGCTGGCTCATGGGCACGCCCGTCTTGCGGCTGATCCATTTCAGCTGGTCCTCGGGCGCGAAGTACCGGCCGCACTTCTCGCAGGCGGCCATCTTGAAGGTCTTGTCCCAGATCACCCGGCGGTCCCCGGCGGACTCCATCTTCACGAATCCCGTGGGGCACACGTAGGCGCAGGAGCCGCACCCGATGCAGGCATCGGCGATGTACTCGATCTTGGGTTCGGTCACGCTGCGCCCCAGTCCCCGGTCGAGGAACTTGAGGGCGTCGACGCCGACGATCTCGTGGCAGGTCCTCGTGCACAGGCCGCAGAGGATGCAGTCGCTGCCCTTGGCCTCCCCTTCGGCCACCTCCACGCCCAGGCTCTTCGCCATGTCGCGGACGGCCTTCGTCGTGGGGTACTTGTAGTACAGAAGCTCCGCGGCAAGCCTGCGGCTCTCCTTCACCCTGTCGGAGTTCGTCCGGACCTCCATTTTATCCTGTACGGCCGCATCGCAGGAACTCGAGATCTGCCACTTGCCGTTGACCTTCACCTCCACGACGCAGAGGCGGCAGGCCCCGAAGGGCATGAGATCCCTGTGGAAGCACAGGGTCGGGATCTGGATGTGATTCTCCTGGCAGGTCTTCAGGATCGTCATCCCTTCCTTCGCCTCGAACTTTTTGCCATCGATCGTGACGTTCAGCATCGACATTCCCCTCAAAATCCGGTCTCTTCCGTCTTTTCCGCCCGTTCCGTCCTCCCGTCCGCGTCTTTCGACCGAAGAGACGGAAATGACCGGACAGACTGAACAGACTTTTTCGTTATTCCCAAACCGCCAGCCGGTAGCATCGCAGGCAGCGGTTCGCTTCCTTCATGGCCGCAGCGTCGCTGTAGGGGCCTTCGACCTCGGCGAAGCCCTTGAGGCGCTCCTTCGGGTCGAGCAGGGTCACCTTCTCCTGGGCGCAGGCATCGATGAAGCCCATGGCCCGCTGCATGCCGACATCGATCCCCTTGAAGCTCACCTCGGGCTCGAGGGTCCTGCCCTGGAGGTAGGCATCGATGCTGCGGGCCGCCTTGTTGCCGGCATCGAGGGCCTCGATGAGGGTGGCGGGCCCGGTGACGCAGTCGCCGCCGGCGAAGATCTTGTTCTCGGACGCCTCCATCGTCGATCCGTCGATGTCGATGTCGCCCCACTTGTTCAGGCGCACCGGCAGGTCGTTGTAGAGGAACTGGGTGTTGGTGCTCTGGCCGATCGCGCCGATGATCGTGTCGGCCCCGATGGTGAAGTCGCTGCCCTCGATCGGAACCGGGCGGCGGCGTCCGGAGCGGTCGGGCTCGCCCAGCTCCATCCTGATGCAGTGCAGCTGCTTGCGGCCGTCCACCATCTCGATCGCGTTGGGCGCGGTCAGGAAGATCATCTCGACGCCCTCGTCGATCGCCTCGGC
>DATCTT010000272.1:0-14621 GCA_036567845.1 Candidatus Ozemibacteraceae bacterium
TCTTGCCCTTTTCGGCCATTTTCGCGAGTTCGAGCGAGAGGCGCATCGTGCCGTGCGAGCCCGCCTCGAGCTCGAAGGCCCCGATGGGGCCGTTCCAAAGAACAGTGCCGGCTTTATCGAGAATGCCGAGAGCATGATTGATCGAGGCCTCGCCCAGGTCGAAGGATTCCCAACCTTCCTTGATCTTCGTCACGTTCCGCTCGAGATTGCCGACCTTCTGATTGGCGAAGTCGAACTTGTCGGTAATGACAAAGTCGCGCGGAAGCACGATCTTGTCGCCGTACTTGTCCATCAGCTTTTTCGCCGTGTCGAGCATCGACTCTTCGACCAGCGACTTCTGCACGTCGAAGCCGGTGGCCTTGAGGAGGGTGTACCCAATGCCCCCGCCCACGATGAGCTGGTCGATCTTCTGGAGCAGGGATTCAATGATGCCTAGTTTGGTTGAGATCTTCGAGCCGCCGGTGATCCCGACGAACGGCCGCTTGGGCGAGCTGACCGCGGTACCGAGATATTTCAGCTCCTTCTCGACCAGCAGGCCGGCGAGCTTCATGCTGACGAACTTGGTCACGCCGGTGATCGACGCATGGCTCCGATGGCTCGTTCCGAACGCATCGTTCACGTAGATGCCGTCGGATAGGCCAGCGAGGCCGCGGGAGAACACCGAATCGTTCTCCTTCTCGCCAATCGCGAACCGCAAGTTCTCGAGCATGTTGATCCTGCCCTTGACGATGTCGCTCTTCTGGATCAGAACGCCCGACGAGGCGATGCTGTTCTCGTGGAACGCCAGATCCTCGAAGCGGCCTCGCAGATACGCGGCGACAGGCTTGAGGCTGTATTCCGCGTAGATCTCCTCGCGGGATTTGCCCTTTTTCTCCTGCTTGTCGGGCTCGCCGAAATGCGAGCACAGAATTGGCGTGGCGCCCTGCTCAAGAAGGTAGTTGATGGTCGGAAGCGCGGCATCGATGCGGGTCGTGTCGGTGATCTTCCCCTTTGCCAGGGGAACGTTCAGGTCGAGACGGACCAGGACGTTCCGACCGCCGAGCAGCTCCCTGCCAACGCTGGTGATAACCTTTTTCCGGAACCCCGTTTCCTTCTCGAGGATCGAGATCTTGTCATGGATGATCCGCTCGACTTCCTTCGCCGCATCGACGGAAGAGCCGGCCTTTCGTATCGTATCGAGAATATTATGCGTCTTGATGAAACTGTTGGAGAGAGGCGCCGAACCCCGATACAGGTAGCCGCCGTTTGCGTCGAGCGTCACCAGCTCGCCTTCTTTCAAGACGACGTCGGTCTCGCCCTTGAACGTCACCGTCCGCTGTTCGAGGTCGATGATCGCGTTCGAGCAGCCGACGATGCACGGCTTGTTGAGGGTGATCGAGGTGATGGCCGCGTGCGATGTCCGGCCGGGGAAAACGGTGGCGATTGCATGGGAATTGTTGATGATGGAGAAATCCGAGGGCTTGGTGTTCTGGGCGAAATACACGATGTTTTCGCGGTTCCCCCGGATTTCCTCGAGCTTTTCGGGGGTCAGCACCAGCATGCCCAGGACGATGCCGTGATTGATCGGAACGCCTTCGCAGACCGGGGGCTTCCATTCGCGGTATTCCCCCTCGACCCGCGGCACAGAAATGAAGGGGTTCGAGGTGCAGAGCCGCTCGATCCGCTTGATGAACTCCTCGATCGTGATGATACCGGTTTTGAGCATATCGGTTTCGACGACGAGTTTGGCGTAGTTGCTGATGCTCGCGCGGCGCGTCTGCAGGAGATAGAGCCGATCGTCCTCAACGGTGAACTCGATGTCGAGATCGTGTTTGAGCTCGCGTTCGAGCGTTTTCTTGTATTTCAGAAGCTCGGCATGGATGTGCGCAGGGATCTCGGTGATGGAATGTGTGATGATATTGCCCATCACGACATCCTCGCCTTGGGTCATTTCCTTGTATTCGCCGAACAGCTCATCGTTTCCGGTGATGGGATTGCGGGTGAACAACACGCCGCTGAGGCAGGAGGGGTTCTTGTTGCCGAACACCATCTGCTGGACTGTTACGGCAGTGCCATACAGCACGTCGATCGAAAGCTCCTTCAGATACTCCCTGACCGTTTGCGAACGGCTCGAGGCGAAGACGAGCCGGATACATTTGACCAGCTGCTCGAAGGGGTTCGACAGGAACGAGTCGCCGAGTTCTTTTCTGACGATCTGTTCCGCCCACGCAATCACGGTTTTGATCGGCTCGTTTTCCTGTTTATCGGGGCTGATTTCCAGGGCCACGAGAACATTCTTGAGAAACCGGAGGTAGATACTCGACGCGAACGTCTCCCCATGCCGGGCCGCGAGGGATTTCAATATATCAGAAGTTATACCGACATTCAGGATCGTGCACATGGAGCCGGGGAGGGAAATCGTGGTTCCGGAGCGCACCGAGACGAGCAGCGGGTTGTCCGGGCAGCCGAGTTTCCTGCCGGTTGTTTCCTCGAGCTGGCCGAGATATTTCTTCACGGTTGCCCGAAAGCCGGTCATGTCCGGATTGTCGCTGAAGATGGCCTTACAGATGGGGAGGCCGAGGATGAAAGCATGGGGAATGTTGACCCCGAGGTTGTGCATGTCGATGATGCCATTGCCCTTGCCCCCCAGCCATGGTCGGACGGCATCGGGGGTGGGGGTCCAGGTCGTGGCGATGAACTCATCGAAGTTGCCGCGAACCGTCGGGACCTCGAGCGCGCGGTACTTGCCGTAAAGGCTGTTCTCGGCGTTCTTGGAAGCGAGTTCGCGGTTGAGAAAGGAGATGATCTTTTCGATGAACTCGTTGAGCGCGTGGAACTCGGTCGTCCGAACGAAATTATTGAAAAACCTGTCTTTGATCGGGGACAGGTTCGAGGTTGGGATCTTGTAGGCTTCGAGAACGAAGTTGAGCATCTGGCCGAGGCGGTGAAATGTCGTCTTCTGCATGTGCTGCTGCAGCTCGATCGAGATGGTCTGCATCGTCCGCTTCGCCTTGAGGATGTCGATGGCCTCCATCGTGTAGAGGGTGCCGAGATCCTTGAGGAGTTTGTCGTTCGATTCGGTGATGATGCCTTTCTGGTTGAGGAGTTCCAGAACCTCCTTGACGAGAAGGACGCACTCCTTGATGTTGGCGAAGGTGACCGTTTCGTAATGGTTGTTGGTCAGATCGTTGGTGAAGAGGAAGACGAGCCTGCCCAGGTCGAGATCGAGATCAAGAAAGTCGTATAGCGCGATGCGCTTTTCGAAATAAGACTTCTTCAGAAGCATCTTGAAGCTCGCGAGGCGCTTCAGGCAATCGAAGAGATTGTGCTTGTCGTGGATATAGGCTGATGTGCATATTTCCAGAAATGTTTCCATCTCTTTCCGGAGGAAACATTTCTCGAACAGGTCGAGATGCTTGGCCAGGTTCGCCTTGACGGTGGGGATGTCGCCGTTCTCGTAGTCCCAGAGGTAGCTCAGCTTTTCGTTCATCTCGTTCGCGAGTTCGATGAATTCGCGGTCTTCCGAGCCGCGGACATACCGGTTCGCGAGGGCCATGTAGCCGGCCCGCTTCATCGGCTCGGGATCGTTGTCGATGACGAGCTTGAGGTATGGATCGATATATTTCGTGAGGATTCTCGGAGAGAGACGTCTGTGAACCTCTTTCCGAAGGTCGCCGGCAAAGGACCGCAGGGGGTCGTTCCCGGGGCGTGCTTCCTCGAACTGCTCGGCGGCGCTTCGAATGTCGCCGATGAGATCTCTTCCGCCCGAGCGGATCGGGAGTTTTTTCAACAGCTCCCGGAAGTAGTAGATATACTCGCTGGACGGCGACTCCATGCCGTTGAGGGTCTGCACGGTCTCGTCATGGACGCGTTGGTAAATGCTTTCGATGTTTTCCTTGACGTCCCTGCAGTCGTAAATCTTGTCTTCCTTGTCGAGGAGCCGGATGTTCACCAGGATGGCGATGATGATGTCGATCTTCCTCTCCTGAACGGGCTCTTCACGGGATGCAATTATCTTGTTTATTATCTTATCCCACGTGTTCAGGGGCTCCATCGCATGATCAGACGCGAACAGTGCTGTACTGCCAGTTGCCATACCTTTCCTCCCTCCAGGAACTTTCTTTTCTGAATAACACGTCCACCCCCGATTGTCCATTTCGACCTCACGGGACAGAGAGACGAACCACAGGGTCACAGAGGCACAGAGTGAGAACGATTCTTCCACCGCAAGGTCTGCGGATCGGTTTTTTCGTGGATATCCACTTGCCAGGCACGAAGGCAATGACTGTCGCATGGTACACGAGGCTAAAAAGGACTCTGTGTCTCTGTGACTCTGTGGAGAAGTGGTTGTGACAAGGTCCCTTCGGGACGATTTCTACCAGGACAGGAGGGAGGCACCGCAGGTTTTGAGCCAGGCTTCGTGGCTGCGATAGTCGGGGCAGCGCTGAGCGACGAGGCGCCAGAACCGGTCGGAGTGGTTCATTTCGTCGAGGTGGGCCGTTTCATGAACGACGAGATACTCGATCACCCAGGGAGGGGCCATGATCAGCCGCCAGTTGAAATTCAGGTTGCGACGGATCGAGCAGCTTCCCCAGCGGCTCCGTGTGTCCTTGATCGCGATGGTGCCGATCCGGAGGCCGTGCCGGTCACACACATCGCGGACACGCTCCCCGAGAATGCGCCGGGCCTGGGCGCGCAGCCAGGCCTCGACCATTTTTCGCAGCTCGACGGCGACCGCATGCTCGGGAATCGAGGCCGGGATGGCGGCTTTGATGATCCCCTCGTGCTCGATCAGACGGCCCGTGGCGAAGGGGGTGCGGCGAAGTTCGACCGGAAGCTGCCGGCCGAGGTAGGGAACTTGCGTCATCGCGGCTCAGACGACCTCGTCGTATTTTCCTCCGCCGCGATTGACGAGTTTCTTGAACCCGTGCTTCTTGAGATTGTCATCCGACAGGATGTTTTTCGTGGACGTGTCGCGCACGGTCGGAGTGGCGTGCATGAACCGCACGATTTCGGCACCGCAGCTGGGGCAGACGGTGAGAGCCTCCTCGCTCATGCGCTGTATGACTTCATAGCATTCGCGGCAGGTGTCACAGGCGGCTTCGGGACTGCGGGCACGGTATGTGTAGGTTGGCATATTAATCAATCTCCCTGTTCCCGGGTCTGACGGGAATCTTCCACGGTTCTGGGCTTTCGGCGGGCGGCAGGGTCGAACAGCCGGCCGGCAGCGAGAAGACGGGCTTGGCGATCCTGCCAGGCCGAGATGGGTTCGGAATCGAAGCCGGCGTTCGTCCAGGCCGTTGCGATAGAAAGGAGACCGGCACCGGCTGCGACTCCGGCAAGCACGAACCGGTCGGCGAGCGGAAGGTCGAGCACCTCGGTGCGCGGAGTCTTCGACAGGTCGGTCTCATGATAATATACAACAGGATATACCATCGGGGCGCCGGACATCTTGACAGCCTGATCGGCGGGAACGAGGGGGTCGGTTCCATACCAAAATATCCGGTGGCCCGGAACGAGCTTGAGGGACGGGCCATCACCACACTTCGGGAATGCGGGGGCGGGGCCGGCGGCGCCCGAGGGCACCTTTTGGGTCAGGCGGTGCTCATGACGGATCAGATCCCGGAGCTGCTCGAGAACTTGGACCGGGCAGGCGAGGCTGGCAATGAACAGGGTCAGCCCGTCGCGCACGGCGTCGGGGCCAAACTGGTAAAAGGGGCGCTTGGTCGCGCGCCAGAACCGGGCAAGCTCACGATACATCGCCGATGGGGCGCCCTGAAAACAGGCGTGCACGATCAGGTCGAGGGTGCGATGAAAGCGGCCGGGATTGCCGATTCCCTCGACCATTTTGCCGATATCCTGGATGTGCACCAGCTCTTCGGCAGTGAGCCAGTTCGTCTTGACCACGGCATAGGGGGGCATCGGCGAACAGGAAAGCTCGCCCCTGCGAACGTTCTCCTCGAGGGCTGTGCCGCGGAGCACCTTGACCCAGCCGACCTGGACGGTGTTGGGGTTCCAGGAGAGGGCCTCATCAAGCGACCGGAGGAACAGGTCGAAGGTTTCGCCCGGCAGCCCCGCGAGAAGATCGAGATGGATGTGACACCGCGTGTGAGTACGGAGCTGGCGGATCTTCTCGGCGAGCAGATCGACGTTTGGGGATCGGGAAACGGCCCGCAGGGTGGCCGGATCCGTCGTCTGGACGCCAATTTCGAGATGGAACAGATCAGGTGGGGCCTCGCCGAGCAGGTCGAGCAGCTCCTGATTCAGAATGTCAGCTTTCAGCTCGAGGTGAAACTGGATGCGACCGGTCTGGCGCTGCAGAATGTGGCGCAGCACGGCCGCCGCGCGTCTGGGATCCTGGTTGAACGTGCGATCTGCAAACCGTACTTGTTGATAGTCGGAGGCGACGAACCAGTCGATGTCGGCAAAAACCCGGTCGAGCGAAAACGAACGCCACGGCCCGGTGACGGAGCTGAGGCAGTAACTGCAGCGATAGGGGCAGCCGCGCGAGGCCTCGTAGTATGTGAAGCCGTTTCCCCGACCATAAAGCCCAAGCTGGAAGGGGGAGGGGATGGAGTCGAGATCCTCGATGAAGGGGCGGTCGGCCTCATGGATGATTTCGGAACCGCGCCGGTGGGAAACGCCCGCGACGCCTGAGATATCGGTGCCCGAGGTAAACCGGAGCATCAGTTCTTCGAAGGTCGCCTCGCCCTCTCCGCGAATGATCGCGTCGACCCAGGGGTGGTCGCGCAGGATCGCATCGGCCCGGTGGCCGACCTCGGGACCCCCGAGAAGAATGAATGTTGTGGGATGAGCCGCTTTAAGTGCTCCGGAGACGGCCAACACCTGGTGGAGACTCCAGATGTAGGTAGAAAACCCTACCAGGGGCGGGTTTCGGAGGATGAGTTCCTGGACAAGGCTGTCGGTGCCCATGTTCAGGTCGTGGTCGATCCGGTCGATGGGACAGCGGCCGGGAACGCGCTGCCAGAAGCCCTGGAGCATGGCGCAGGCGAGGCCCGCATGGGTGTGGCGTGTGTTCAGTGAAATCAGTATCGGCTTCTTCATGATGCAGACCCCCATGATACCGCATTCCGCCTGTATTCATCAAGAGCTGCGGGCATGCTACAATCCTGGACATGGAAAATGAGCCGTTTTCGACCGAGCTGCTTCGGCGGATTCCCCAGAAGCTGTTCCTGAATGAACGCGATTACCCTGGCTGGCTGCCGGTTCTGGTTCTGGGTATCTCCTGGGTGGCCGGGGGAGGGTGGGTGGCGTTTGCCCTGCAGGCCGGGTGGGAAAAACAGGCGGCAGCGATCGGGGCCGCGTCCTGTCTTCTGGCGGGATATGCCTTCTGGCTGGTGATCACGTGTTTCGTGGTGCCGGTGCTTCGGGCGCGGGGTTGGTATCCGGTCGTCGAGTATCTGCCGGATGAGGGGAAAATCATCGTTTCGGACCGTCCCGGGGATGCCCTTTGGGGAGCTGAGCATGCCGTCGTGACGGTGTACCTGGAAAGCATTTCTGGGATTACTCTCGAAAACCGAGGGAAATCCTGGGTGACGATGATCCGCCTCCGGAAAGGCGAACCGATACTTGTGGGTTCTGCGACGCGGTCGGATCGCGCCCTTGCCGCCGAACTGGCCAGCACACTCGCGGCAATGATCTCGGTTCCGCTCCGGGAGGAGCCTGTGGTCACCACTGGCCGCGAGGCGCCCCTCCCGCCTCCCGCTTTTCCCGGCACTCGGCCACCGACCCCGCCGCAGGCTCCATCTGCTGATAGTGAATAACATCACATACCAAAAAAGTCTGTGTTGATCGGTAACACAGGACGTTTTTATAAACGTGATGTGTGAAAAGCGCACTTCTGATATGTGAAACAATTCCTTATTTCTGCCGCATTTTGGAAGAACATTCAGGAACACCCCCCCGCCTTCCTCCCTGTCGACCCGAGGAAATCCTGATCTGATCGAGAAAAGAACGAGGGCGTGCGATTTGCACACCCTCTTGTCATTTCCGCTCGTGGCCGGATCGATGAAAAACCCGATCAATTCAGGATTTCAATGTTGGCACGGGGATTGCATATATAAAAGCAGTTCATTGAAAAGAAGTTTTCCGGGTTCTAAGCAGGCGGTTGAGGGACACTCCCCAAAACTGACTGCAGTCGCTGCACTGTTACCCACCAGCCACACAACAGTCGTGCCACGCGATTCAGACTCATTCATCCTCCTCTCTCATTCTCCCTTCACTGAACGGTCAAACCCCGAATACGCATGGTCACAGCATTTTCACCACATAACCCGGAAAATTCTTCATATTTTCGCCCCTCACCCGAGGGGCACACGAAATCCTCTCAAAAGATCCTCTCACTTTGTCCCCGGTTTTTTCAAAACCGGGGGCCTTTTTTTTAGCCCGTTACCATTGGTCTTCCAGCCACCACGGCTCTTTCTCGATGGCAGAGGGAAGCGGCCGCTCGGATAGCAGCGCGACTTCCTGCTCGAGGAGCTGTCGGTGCTGGAGTTCGCTTTCGGCGAGCATCGTGAACAGCTTGCGGGTTTCGGCGTTTTTCACTTTTTCGGCAATTCCGGTGTACATGCGGTAAGCCGACTCCTCGCCCGCCATCGCCCCCTGGAGGATCTCCATCAACCCGCTCGACGGATCGATATCCCGGGCGCCTTCGGATGCGCCTCCGAAATCCCGCGGGGTGGGCTTCCGTCCCGGAGACAATTTTACGAACAGCTCCGTGAGCGTGTCACGATGTGATTTCTCGGTTTCGGCCAGGAACTTGAATTTCGCTTTCGTGTGCTTTTCCCTGCACTGTTTCGCCAGCGTCTCATACAGAGCCTGGGCCTTGATCTCCAGGAAGATGGCATACTCGAGGACGCGGGTTGGGGAGGCATGAATCCAGGGGGATTTCACGCGGTCGTAATCGATCAGGCAGGCGCCGAGAGCTTTGTTGAACGCCGGGAGATCATCCGGTGTGCGAGAGGTGATGAGGTTCCCGTCGACAACCACCTCGGCGTCACGGTAGTGGGCGCCGGCATTGAGGAGATCATCACGGATCCCGGGATAACAGGTCATCTTGCGGCCGCCGACGAGCTTGGCGGAAATCAGCACTTGGGGCCCATGACAGATGGCGGCGATCGGCTTGGCCTGCATCATGAACTCGCGAACGAACGCCAGCACCCCTTCGTCGAGCCGGAGAAGTTCGGGGGCTTTTCCCCCCGGGATGACCAGGGCGTCGAATTCGCCCGCATGCACGTCCTGGACCGGCGCGTCGATCGTGATGACGGAGCCGTTCTGGCCGGTCACTGATCCGCGCTGGATACCGATATACCGGACTTCCGCACCGTGCTCCCTCAGATATGCGACGGGGGAAGCGGCCTCCGTGTCGTGAACATTGCGTGCAACGAGAACCGCGACCAACTTGTTTTTCATGCTGATATTCCGGGAACTCCCGGTCCTCCCCAAAGATTTTTCTGGATCTCCTAAAACGATACCACCCCCCTGCCGAATCGTCAAAACGGCGGCGGGCGTGTGGTTTGTGGTAAGCTGGATTCGGCACGCAAATTTCGTTTCACCGGGCAATCCGCGATGAAGAGCATCTCATACCTCTATTGCGCCCTCCTCCTGCTGGTTCCGGGGCAGCAGGCGACCGAAGCGGCCTATGATCCTATGGCGGGAAGCGGGTATCACGTTCCGGCTGCTGAGGCGGCACCTGTGCCGTCGTATGTGGCATCCCCGACGGTGCGCCCGCCTTCGGCGACGATCGCTTCAGGGGCTCTCGCCGGCTATGATCCCTTCATGGACAACCATCTCTCCGCGCCCGTGGCGGCCCAGGGAATGTTCGGGCGGCCCGTCAAGGAGGTAGAGCGGGTGTTTCGCGCCTATGGCGCCAAACCCTACTCGTATGCTTTCGGAAAATACAGCCGGCTGCAGCTCTCGGTTTACCTGGTGACGATCCTCTTCGACAGGAACCGGAATGTCGGAGAGATTCAGGTCGAGCCACGCCCTCCCTACAAGGTCATCGAGCCAACGGCGCGAAGCTTTTTCCTGCAACTCATCACGCGCGATACGCGGCCGGACGAGTTCGAGACGATCATGACACCGGCAAAGCTCTCCATCAAATACGCCCAGATGGAGAATCTTTCGGAAACGGCTACTTCGACCCGGTAGAGGCCGACGGATCCGATTCGGACGGTTGTGAAGCGGGATTTGGGGGGGGAGGCGGGGTCGTGGCGCCGAATCCCATGTAGCTCAGCAAGTTCACCCGGTATTCCCACATCGTGAAGATTGAAAGGGCTGCCACGACGTAGAGAAAATCCAGCTTTTCCGGGGCGATGAAATAGATATAGAGAATACTGGCGATCGGCATTACGCCGGCAGCGCTGACGGCGCCCGGCCGTACCGAAAGTCCCCAGAACGAGATGGCGGCCCAGAACAGGAACGATACGAACGCTGGCACGGGAAGAATCGTGAAGAGCACGCCGGCTGTCGGTGCCAAGCCCTTGCCGCCGCGGAACCCAAGGAAAATCGAGTGGCAGTGCCCGAACACCGCAAGGACGCCGCCGAGGCACATGACCCAGACTGCTTGGTCGGGGGTGGGGCGGGCGAGATTCACCAGGAGCGGGGATATGGCCAGCCACCCCTTGAGAATGTCCAAAACCGTGACGAGAAGACCGAGCTTCATACCGAGAATCCGGAACACGTCCCCGGAGTCTTTCGTTGTCCACTCGCCTGGCTTCAGAACGCTTTCCCGATGGAACAGGCGTGCGAGGAGATCCCCGACAGGGATCGATCCGATCAGATACACCGCGAGAAAATACGAGACGAGTTGTTGTGTCATGGCTTCGCTTCTTCGTCGATCAGCATTTTAATGGAAATGAACCGGGCCGTAGCATCCGGAGAGGTTCGCAAGGTATCATAATCCCCGATGAAATGCAATGCAGCATCCCATGACGCCCCCCCGCCAGCGGGGATCATCAGGCTCGAAAACCTGTTTCCCAGCCTCGTTGTCTTTCCGCATCCAGCAAAGGCACGACGGGACGGGCTGCTCGCCGTCGGAGGGGATCTCCTTCCTGGGACCCTGATCCGGGCATATGCACGAGGGATCTTTCCCTGGAGTGTCTCACCGATCACCTGGTGGTCGCCAGATCCCCGGGCGATTTTCGAGATCGGGACCTTCGAGCTGCCGAAACGGATGCAGCGCTATGAACGCACGGGGCGGTTCGAGATCACCTTCGACCGGTCGTTCCGTGATGTCATCGAGGCGTGCGCCGAACCCGGGCCAGGTCGGGAGGACACCTGGATTTCCGAAGAGTTCGTCGTTGCCTACACCCGTCTGCATCATCTCGGCATAGCCCACAGTGTTGAGGCTCGGATCGACGGGCGGCTTGTCGGGGGGGCGTATGGGGTGGCCCTGGGAGGTTTTTTTGCCGGCGAGTCGATGTTTCACCGCGTTTCGAACGCCTCGACGATCGCCCTGGCTGCGCTCATGCGGCGTCTTCGCGAACGTGGCTTCGCCCTGTTCGACACACAGGTGCTGACCAATCACACCCGCATGCTCGGCGCGATTGAACTCCCCCGGACGGCATATCTGGAACGATTGCGCGGTGCCCTTGCCCTGGCCTGTGAGTTCCCCTGATGGGCGGCTTTTTCCGGAATACGCGATTTCGTGTCTTTTCAGAGGGGGGGCACTCTGATATAATTTCCTCCCGTTCGGTGGGGACTTCATTGCCTTCCAGGAGACGTTCCATGACCTTCGACCATTCCAGGCAGTTCGGGCTGCGGCTGTTCGTCCTGATCGCCGTCCTCCTGCTCGGCAGCCTGCTTCCGGCCATCGCCCAGGATTTGCGCATCACGGACATCCGGTTCTGGCAGAGCCCCGAAGAGGCGCAGATCGTTCTTGACCTGTCGGGGGCACCACGCGTCTCTCCTGTCCAGACCCTGACGGATGGAACAATTTTCTTTGATATTGAACAGTGCGCGTTTCGACCGGGGCGGCAGAACTACCCGCTGAACAACTCGTTCGTCGAGTCCCTCACGGTTCAGGAGCGGGTAAAGGGCGGGGTTCGCGTGTTCCTCAAGCCGGTCGATGGCGTGTTGCAGCGGACCTTCGTCCTCCCTGCCAATGCCGACAAGGCTGACCGTATCGTGGTTTTTCTCAGCGAGCCTGCTGCTGCCGCCGAGGCGCGGCGTGCGCGCGAGGTTGCCGAGATTGGACGACTCAAATCCGGCAATGTCCGTATCGTCGTGATCGACCCCGGTCATGGCGGTGAGGATCCCGGCGCGCATCACAACGGCATCATCGAGAAGGATTACGTTCTCCAGATGAGCCGTCTCGTAAAGGCCTACTTCGACCGCGATCCCCGCTACAAGGCGATTATCACCCGTTCCGGCGACTATATCATCCCACTTGAGCGGCGCAGTCAGATCGCCGCCCAGAACGGGGCCGACGTGTTCGTCAGCATTCATGGCAACTTCAACCGCAAGCGTGCAATCCGGGGCATCGAGGTGTATTACGAGTCGCCGAAGGGCGCATCCGGTGAAGCTGAACGGCTCCTGGTCGATGCCGAAAACGGCCAGGATATCATCGGCGGTGTCGGCTCCTCGATCGCGGCTTCCAAACAGGATATCGTCCAGAAGCAGGCGGAAGTGATGTTCCAGAGTCGTCAGCTGGCCGAAAAGGCGGCGCGGCGTCTTGGTGTCGCCGTTGCCGGGCTTCCCCTGCGAGGGGTGAAGCGGGCAGGATTCAAGGTGCTCCACTCGACGGCGATGCCCTCGATCCTCGTCGAACTCGGATACATGTCGAATCCCCAGGATGTTCTCCAGATGCGTTCGTCTGATGCCAAGACACGGATGGCCCAGGCCATCTATCTTGGTGTGCGGGATTTCCTTGAAGGCTCGATCCAGCACGGCTACGATGCCGGTTACCTCGACTACGTGAAACGGGTCGAGGAGGAGAAGAAGGCCCGTGCTGAGCGGATTCGCCGTGAGAAGGAACGCCGTGCGCGCGCGATCGCGAACAGCAAGCCATACAAAGTCAAAAAAGGTGACACCGTAAAATCCGTCGCGAAAAAATTCGGCGTGAGCCTCGCTGAACTCCGGGATCTAAACCAGTTCGGAAAAAAGCGCGCCCTGAAGTCAGGGGAAACGATCCGGATCCCTGGCCGCTGATGCGGCGTCGGAGGGCATTTTGAACCTGCTTGCCAATCTGAAGATCAAGACGCGGCTGTTCATCACGATGGTCGTGGTTTCCGTCGTGCTGCTCGTTCTCAATCTCTACATCACCGGGATGATCCGCGAGACCGTCAAATCCCAGATTCCCTTGCAGGTGCAGACGCTGCTGAACTCCGAATCCAGCCGGGTCGAGAAGGTCGTCGAGTCCTACGAGAAGTTCACCCGGTTCATGGCTGGGCTCGACGCGACCGTCCAGTATCTCTCCTGGCGGACTCAGAAGCCGGATGCCGCCGACGTGATCGAACAGTGGCGCAAGGCGCTCCACTCCCCGATGACGCAGATGACCCGAGTGAGCGGTGTCGATACCCCGGATATCGAGGAAATTGCGGTGCTCTCCCTCGACGGGAAGATCCTCTACCGTGTCGGTCGCGGCGGTGTCCAGCTTCCGACCGCCTCCGCTCCCTACGAGTCTCACATCTCCGAGATGGAGATTGCCTCAATGACCGAGGAAACCATCTACAAATCGCCTGTCCTGCAGGTGTCCGAAAAGCAGCCAACCGTTTCGAACCCACCACCGAAGTCCGCTGACGGGGCACCGGCTGCGGGGGGGGACAATGCTACCGAAGCACCCGCGGGCAACGGGGAGAGTGGCGACCAGGCCGAAACGGAAGAACCGTCCTTCGCCGAAGGGAATATGCAGCGGATGTTCTACTGCGGCATGCCGGTCATGGCCGAAGGTCGTGTCATCGGTGTGTTGCTGATCGGGGTGAATGTCGAGAACCTCCTGAACAGCGTCCCGGGTGCCCTCGACTCGGTCAACGGGAAAACCTCGATCATCACCTCCGACAAGACCCATTACGGGTTCTATATAGCTCATTCCGATCCCTCGATCATCCTCGATCCCCAGCGAAATATATTTCTCAATACAGACGAGGTCGACCTTCAGGACTCGGCTGACCGCATCCTGCAGGGAAGCGCGGCTTTTGCTCGTTTCATGACGGGGAAGAGCTCGCACCTGTTCGTTGCGGCGGCTCCAATTCGTAACACGAACTGGGTCATGCTCACCGTCGTCGATTCCGGCGGCATGCTTGGAGCGCTCGACAAAGCCCAGAACTTCTCGATCTTCCTGATCATCTTCGGTCTCATCGTCATGACGATCGTAACGATGATGGTCATCCAGGGGGTTGTAAAGTCGATCTACAGCGTCTCGACGGGACTCGAAGAGATATCGCGGGGCCGCGGCGATCTGACCAAGCGCATTCTCGTCATCGGCCGGGATGAAATGTCCGAGGTGTCCGACCGGTTCAACAAGTTCATCAGCTACATCCAGAAGCTGCTCCTCCAGATTCAGGACGTCATCAACCGCCTGTTCGCAATGTCGAACCAGATCTCCGAGGCGACGGCCCAGGAAAACGATTCGATCCAGAAGATCCTCGGAAATACACAGCGCATCACCAAGGCGACCCGCG
>DATCTT010000273.1:0-1853 GCA_036567845.1 Candidatus Ozemibacteraceae bacterium
TTCCCGGGAACCATCCTTCACAGGAGAATCGATGAGTACGATCTGGAGGCGGGAATGATCCGGCTGATCGTCCGGCGGCGCAGGCTGCCGGTCGTCCTGAAGGCCGGCACCAGGCGGATTCGGGTGCGCGAGGGCCGTTGCCTCGTCACGCCCGTCGGGGGCCTGCTGCCGTCTGGATCCGCAGAGCTCGTTTCCGGGAACGGGCCGGCGCGGCTCTTGTCATCGCCAGGAGCCTGGGGCACCCCGCCCGCGCCGGATGCGCCCCTGATTCCGGCCCTTGCCGCGGTAGAGCGGGTCTGGCACTGTGCCGGTGCCCGGTTCTGGCGTGAAGCCGCCATGGCGGGGCTCGAGGCGGAACGCCTGCTGGCTTTGGGGCACGGGGCGCCCGCGTTGCGTGGCAGGATGAGCCAGGAGGCCATGATCGCGCTGGCGCATCTGGATGAAGCGGGCGGTACCGGCCTGGCCCGACGGGTCGCGGAGGCTGTCGATCGCTATCCCGAGGCCTGGTATGAAGCGTTTGAACGATGCCTGCGTCAGGATGAAACCGTGATCGCCGGTCGGATGTACCAGATCTTCGCTCCGTTGCGGAGCCGGCCGGCCGTCGACGATCCCCGGGAGCTGATCCTGCGCCGGCTGATCGTCGGGAACCATGCCGAGCCCTTGCCCGAGGCGGCCGAAGTCGCATCGGCGGTGGCTGTCCTTCCTCCATTCTGGCAGGACTCGTGGACCTATCTGAGCCTGGTCTCGTGCTCGCTCCCGGTCGATCCCGGACGCGTGACCGCCTACCTCGCCCCAGACCGCATCGACGCGCTCGGGCCGCGACTTTCCCGGCAGCGGATCGAATCCGTGGCACGGGGCGGCGTTGCCCGTCTCGAGCCGCAGGGGGTCTACCACCTGATCCGCGGTCTTTGGAATATCGATCAGACCGAACGTGCCGTCCGGCTCTGCGACTGGTTTCAAACGCATGATCCCGCCTCGCCCTGGCTCGAACGCGCCCGCCGGTTTCTTGGCGCCGCCCGCTGATGACGGCCTGAGCAGATGGGACACGGCAGCGGGGATCTCGACCGGGACCTGATCATCCAGGTCCGTGAGGGGCATACCGAGGCGTTTCGGCCGCTGGTGGAGCGCTACTGGGTGCGGGTGCGGGGAATCGCGCGGCGGATGCTCAGGGACGAGCCCACGATCGAGGATATCTGCCAGGAAACGTTTCTGAAGGCTTTTGAAAAACTGCATCAGTTCGATGCGAACCGGGAGTTCGCTCCCTGGCTGCTGCGCATCGCCGTGAACCTGATCGGCGAGCATTACCGGCGGCTCGGGCGCAGTCTGCGCCTGGTGCCGCTCGACGACGAGGTGCTGCCAGCCGCTCTGCCCGAGCCCGGGGAAAGCGCCGTCAGCCGGGTGACGATCGACCGGTGCATCGAGGGGCTGCCGCCGGGGTATCGGCTTCTGTTCGTTCTGAGACATGGATTGATGCTGAGTTACGACGAGATCGCGCTGCTGCTGGATGAGCCCGTCGGCACGGTCAAGGTCGGGCTGTTCCGGGCTCGCGAACAGCTCCGACGGCTGTTCACCGATGCCGCCGAGGCCGGCGATGAAGGGGGAGACCGATGAACCCGAATCCGAAACCCTGCCATGAGCAGATCGACTTCCAGGCCTACTTCGACCAGCAGGCCACGCTGCCCGAGCGGACGCGCATCGAGCGTCACATCCGCCAATGTGCCGCGTGCCGGGCCGAGTTCGCCGTCTGGCACGACCTGTTTGCTCGTCTGAGCGAGAACTATGCCGCGAATGCCGCGGATCGGCCGGATCCGGTCCGCATCCAGGCGCTGTTTGACCGGCTGGCGGCCCGTGAG
>DATCTT010000274.1:0-7734 GCA_036567845.1 Candidatus Ozemibacteraceae bacterium
CTGTGTTTTCTGACCGCACTCGGGACAGAACTTGGCTCCGGGGGCGATGGCGGCCTTGCACTGCGGGCAGGAGCGGCTCTGGGGGGCGCCGCACTCGGGGCAGAACTTCTGACCAGCGGCCATCGGCTTGCCGCAACTGACACAGTTGGCCGTGGCGGCCGTCGCCGGGGTGTTCGACTTTCCGCAGGACGGGCAGAACTTGGCGCTCGGATCCATCGGCGCGCGGCAGCCCGCGCAGGCGATGGTGGCAGGTGCTGCGGGAGCGTTCATGCCGGGATTCATCATACCGGCGGCAAGTCCCTGGCCGAGCCCCATGCCCGCGCCAAGGCCCATGCCGAGCCCCGCGCCGCCGCCCTGGTTCCCCGCCGCCGTGTTGACGGCCTTGAGCTGCTCGACGGTCGCGTAGTTGCGCATGCTCCCCTGATCGACGCCGCCGAGGGCATTGATGGCGTGCGCGTCGGCGATCTTGTCGGCGATCTTGTCGATGCGCTTCTTGGTGTCCTCGTCGAAATCGGTGTTCTCGATGCGGAAGTCGGTCAGTTCGAAACCGAGCGGCGTCAGAACCGGCCCGACCATCTTCTGCAGCTTTTCGGACAGCTCGACCCGGTTTCGGTCGATCTCGGAGTAGCTGAAGCCGGACTCCGCGAAGAGATCGGTGAGCGGCGTCAGGAGCCGGTCGACGATGATATTCCGGATCTCGGTGATCGTGTAGACGTCCCGGTTGCTGGTCACTTCCGTGAAAAACCCGCGCGGATTCACCAGCCGGAACGAGAAGTTCCCGAAGGCGCGAAGCCCGACGGGGAACTTGTATTTCGGGTCGTCATACTTGATCGGGGCCTTCGTGCCCCACTTCTGGTTCATGAACTCGGTCATGCGCACGAAGTAGATGTTTGCCTTGTGCTCGGATGTGAAGCCCTGCATGATCTTGCTGATCGTCGTCCAGAACGGGATGTTCGCGGTGTGCAGCTCGAACAGGCCCGGATAATCGTGGATGGCCTGGACCTGGCCCTGATACACGAAAATCGCGGCCTGCCCGGGATTGATCAGCAGCTTTGATGCATTCTTCAGTTCATCGTTTGCGCCGTCCCAACGCCAGATCAAAACGTCCGGCGACGGATCCTTCCACTCGATGACCGACCGAAGCTGATTGCCGAAAAAACCCATATTCTTCCTCCCATGCAATTTCGATTGCCCCTCTATCATAGCGTACGCCTGCACCGCCGTGCGCACTTTTGCCTTCAATTTCTTCCCCTCGGTTTCTGTATCCGCTTGGCCGCGCACGAAGGGGCGCCGGCACGGGTGGTGATATCCTGTGAATATGACACGCGACCGAATCGACACCCGCCCCCCCGGCGATGAACCCGTCGAGCTTCCCGTCGACGGCACGCTCGATCTGCACACCTTCCGGCCGGCCGAGGTGAAGGATGTCGTGGCGGATTACATCGACGCCTGCCTGGAACGCGGCATCCTGCACCTTCGGATCATCCACGGCAAGGGAATCGGCAACCTCCGCCGCACCGTCCACGCCCTTCTCGAACGCCATCCCGCCGTCGCCGGGTTCCGCCTCGCCGATCTCGACGCCGGCTCCTGGGGCGCCACCCTCGTGACATTGAGGAAGGGGGAATGAATACGCCTGGTTCGTAGTCTGTCTTTGACCTGTGATACAGTGGGGACGATACCTCAGGTTGAAACCGTATGACAGGGAGTTGCCGATGCCTCGAAAGCAGATCCTGATTTCTGAAAAGCAATTGGAAGTTCTGCAGATGTTGGTCGCCCGCACGGGGAAGAACGAAAGCGAACTCATCAGTGAGGCGTTGGAGTTGTATCTCGAGTCTGCCGAAGAGCATCAGAAGCTGAGTGCTCTCATGGCAGCGGCAGGAATGTGGAAGGATCGGGAGGATCTTCCCGACACCCGAGTTCTTCGTCAGGAATGGAATGCAAGGGCGCTGCCGGCGAAAATATCTCGGAAACATCGATGAAAAGCGATTGTCTCGTTGATACCGACGTATTCATCGACTTTCTGAGGGGGCGTTCAGAGGCCGTCACGTTCGTTCGCTCGAAATTTCCACGCATCCACATTTCTGCCATATCCGTCGGGGAACTCTATTCGGGGGTGCGTGAAGGAGCCGAGCGCCGTACGCTCGAGAATGCCCTCAATGCCTGTCATGTCATCGATGTTTCGATGAATATCGCGGTCATGGCCGGTTTGTTCAGGCGTGCCTTCGGGAAAAGCCATTCGGTGAGTCTGGCGGATGCTCTGATTGCAGCAACGGCAAAGGAATACGGGCTTGCCCTGGCGAGTTTGAATGTGAAGCATTTCCCGATGTTTCAAGATACCTTTGCCCCATATTCAAAGAAGTAATTGTCTCGTCTGACAGACTCCTCGAGCGTTGAAACCCAGAATGGGTCGGGGTAAAATAAAAAACTGCCCGGGCGCGTCAGATGGCCGGGCTTCGAAGGAGTCGTTCGAACAGATGTCACATCCCGCCGGCCTTTTCCGGGGCGCGTTCTTTTATTGTATTGCTATTGCTATTCTTTTTCTTGCCGGCTGTGGCGGCGGGGGCGGGAGCAATCCTGTTGGAACCACACCCTCGCTGCCCGATACCCCGCTTGTTCCGTTGACGACCGCCCAGCTCTCCGCTGCCGGCAAGAGCGTCGATTCCTCGTTCACCCAGGGTGCTCTCGCCCTCGGGCTACCGACGGCAACGCAGAACGAGAAATATGCCGTCCTTCTCGTGAACGACGGCGCAGCCACCACGGTCAAGGTGAATGGCGGCGGATCCGCCGGCCTTGCCGACATCCGCGCCAGCGAGGCCCCAGTCCAGCCCACCCAACGCCCCCTCTGCGGAACGCCCTTCCTTCACAAAGCACGGAAGCTCTCGCTGCGTGGCTCGATTCAGGCGAATATTGCCGCTTCGGTGAAGCCCCTCACCAGCACCGAACAGTTGGGTCAGACCGTCACCTTCCGGATTTACTCGGGCGGAGTCGAGAGCCTGCTGTCTCCGACGAGTTACACGAGCCGCACCGGGGTTCTGCGGCGGATCGGCACATTCTGCAAGCTGTTCGTCGACCCCGTCGAATACGGCGGCCTCAGCGCCGTGGCCGGAGCCTATGCCATCACGGATGCCCAGCTCGATGAGATGATGGATAATTTCGACAGGAAAATTTATCCCCTGATGACGACCGGTTATGGACCGTCCTATGACCTGGACGGGGATGGCAAGGTGGCCGTATTCCTTTCCCCCCTCGTTACACGCAACGGGTTTGCGGGGTTTTTCGATACCGAAAACTTTACAACGACTTCCGACAGTAACCAGCGGGATATGTTCTGCATGTGGACGCCCGATGCCTCGTGGTCGGGAGAAACCTGGCTCGATGCGACCTGCGAGACGATTGCCCACGAGTTTCAGCATCTGATCAATTTTTCCGACCGTCTGAAAAAAGTGAATTACCAGATGGGCAGCATCGTCGAAGAGGAGGTCTGGCTCGACGAAGCTCTGTCGATGGGGGCGGAAATCAGATACCGGTTGTCGGTCGGTGACCCCGCAACCGAAAACAGATTTATCTATTATAGAAACAATATTTCCAAAACACGCCTGACCATCTTCAATAATGAACTTTGGGAATACGGCGGTGTGGGGCTGTTTGCGCATTATCTCTATGAGCAGGGTGGTGCCGACCGGATCAGGAGTATCGTCACATCCGGCCTGCGGGGAACGGCAAATATCGAGGCGGCCTTCGTGAATCATTCGAATTCCCGGCTGCGCAGCTTTGCCGATATCCAGGGCAACTGGAAGAAAACCGTCTTTGCCGAGCTGAACCGGAGCAGGCTGGCGGGAGGGGGATGGAATGCCATTCCCGCGTATCAGAAATATACGGCCGACTTCGATATCGATGTGACGGCGGCAACGCACTCGTTTGGCGGCGGATTCCAGGGAAGCATCGGAGCCGGGGCGATGTCGATGTTCGTCATCGTGCCTCCCCCGGGCTACGCGGCCGATTCTTCGGCCCTCTACATGCAGGCCGTCGACGCTTCAGGGCAGCAGACCGGCGCTTCGATCAACTGCACCGTCCTGCGCCTGAACGACTGACCGGAACCGAATCCCTGCGCCACAAAGGCACGAAGGAGAATGAACCACAGAGTCACGGAGACACAGAGAAAAAGCGTTTCTGAAACTCTGCGTCTCTGTGCCTCTGTGGTGCGTTGGTTCCGGGTCAGCTGAAGGGACGGCTGAGAAACTCGGAGAGGTCGGTCATCACGGCGATCACACCCAGGCCGATCACCAGAAACCACAATGCCGCCCGCTGTCCCGGGCGATCCTGCGGCGGATGCGCCTCCTCTGTGGGGGCGGCCGTCTCGTCGGGCGCGGCGAACAGCTGGTCCCACTGGTCCAGGCCGTAGAGGAAAAAGCCCAGAAACAGCAGAAAGAGGC
Source organism: Candidatus Ozemibacteraceae bacterium (assembly GCA_036567845.1). Taxonomy (GTDB): domain Bacteria; phylum Muiribacteriota; class Ozemobacteria; order Ozemobacterales; family Ozemobacteraceae; genus MWAR01. Next base: position 4,434 of record DATCTT010000274.1, read on the forward strand.
AGAAGAAAAACAGACCCACCCACATGTCGGACTATGCGACCTTGCCTTTCGGCTGAGCACGCTCGCCAGAATAGTCCGGAATGGGGGTGTTGAACGCCCAGGAGTAGAGAACGACAGGATCGATGTCAGCCCCATTCGGCCAGCAGATGGTACCCAGCTCGGGATCGACACGAACCTTGTCGAAAAAATCCGGATCCTGCAGAGGGGCAAAAATGCCTGAAAAACAAAGCCGGTCTGCCAGATCGACGACGCCACTCTTGCCATCATCAAAGGTCAGGCGCAGCTGATACTTTCCAAGGACTTCGACGACTGTTATATCAGGCAACATAGTTTCACTCCAAGGGAGAAATTTTCGGAAGTGCGCAATGTTGTTGCGCCATCTCCCATGCACGCTGAAGCTCGGCCTGATGAAACAAACCCCATTCCATGACCATTCCAAACACTCGCGGTGACAGGGTTCCCTCGAGAAGCCTCATCGTTCTGATCTCGATCATCGCCTTTTGATCACCATACCGCACATGAAAATGCGGCGGTGAATGATCCTCATAATTCATCGTGATGATGATACCGAAAAATCTGCTTATCTCCGGCATGGCAGACGCTGTTCGTGAAGTTTCATGCCCTTTCATTCTAAGGCTCCCGAGCGATCTTGTGCAACCCTTCCGGAACCGGGGACAGGGCGGCAATTGAAGGGAAGCTGTCAGCCGGCGTGGTTGGGGGAGCCGAGGAGCTGGGAGACGGTGACGAACCGGTAGCCGCACTTTTTGAGGGCAGGTATCAGCACCGGAAGCACGCGCAGGGCCCCGGGGTGGATGTCATGGAACAGGACGATGCACTCGGGGGAAAACGAGCGCACCACGCGTGCCAGCATCCGGTCGCTGCTTCCGCCGGCCCAGTCACGGCTGTCCGCATCCCACATGACTTCGCGCCAGCCCTGGCCCTGGATCATCCCGCGCACCCGCGCGTTCGTGTGCCCGTAGGGGGGGCGCACCAGCCGCGGCGATGATCCGGTCAACATCGCGATCATGTCGGCCGTCCGGCGCAGCTCGCCGAGCCCGGCCCCCGAGCCCTGGTTCACCAGGGATTTGTGGCTCCAGGTATGGTTCGCGATCTCGTGGCCTTCCTCCGACATGCGGGTGATCAGGTCCGGATACGCCTCGGCGCGCGAGCCGAGCACGAAGAACGTCGCCTTGACGCCCTGGGCCCGGAAGTAATCGAGCAGCTGTCTGGTATAGGCGGCATGCGGGCCGTCATCGAACGTTAGTGCGACCAGTTTCGCTCCGCCCCCGCCCGAAAGACGGCTGATGGCAGCTGCGCACGTGTCGATCGTGTAGGGCTCTGCCGGTTCGATCCGGGGCGGCGGGGAAGGCCGCCGCGCGACCGCCGGTTTTTCCGGGGTGCCGGCGGGGGGCGGGAGGCGGTCCGGTGGCACTGGCGTATCCCGCCGGCCGAGCGCGAACGAATCATCGAGTCCGAGGTTGCCGTCCATGACCGGAGGCTTGAACTCTCCCGGGAGCGGAAGCTGCGGAATGCCGGGAACATGCGCCCAGGCCGTCGGGGGCGGAACCTGGACGCCCAGTTCGGCCAGCTTTCGGGCCGCCGGCTCGAACCCCGGGTTCGTGCGCAGGGCCGCCTGGAACGACGAAATCGCCTCGGCGCGCCGCCCCGTCTCCTTATACAACAGACCGAGATTGTGATACAGCCAGTAGGACGGTTCGACCCGCAGGCCGGCCGCGAAGACGCGCAGCGCATCGTCATACCGTTTCTGCGTTTTCAGCGCCGAGCCGAGATTGTTATACAGATGCACATACCGAGGATCGATCGCCAGGCCCCGCTGCCACAGGAGTATGGCATCCGACAGCCGTCCGGCCCGCGCATAGATGATGCCCATCGAATTGAGCACCCCCACATCCCGTGGGTTCTGCTCGAGCTGCTGGCGAAGCACTTCGAAATCCTTCATCAGATCCGGCGGCGTCGAGGGGTCCGCCTGAACTGCGCCATCCGAGCGCCGGCGGCCCACTTCCTGCATCCTGCCGGTCGGGTCTGAATCCGCTCCGTGCGCAGAACCCGCGATGCCGAGCAACAGCAGCGCGCAGAGGGTCAGGAGCCATCGATGATGCATGCGATTCGACCTCCGGTCGGCACTACCCATCGGCAGTTGTCGCGGTTTCCTTTATCGCGGGAATGGTTCCCGGTAAAGCAGTTGGAAGAGCCGCCAGATGCGCCTCTTCAGGCTTCTGTCCGGGAGCTGGCCTTCCGGGGCTTCCTGCGCCGTCTGGATCGTTTCGGCAACCGGCGCGAGGCCGTGCTCCCGGAGCACTCCCTCGCGAAGAGCCAGCAGCTCCGGATCCCGTTCCCCTGACAGCTCCGCGAGAAAGGGACCGGGAAGCGGCAGCCCCGCGGTTGCCCCCTGTTCTTCCCCCGGCACCGAGATCGAGAACAGGCGCCAGAGCTGTTTTTCGACCCCGTCCCTCCCGCTATCGAGATACGCTTTTGCACGGGCGAGGGCCTCGAGCTGTCTTGGATCGAGCTGCTCACCCCGCTCGAGAGCCGTCGCTTTCAGGGCATCGAGGAGATCCGCAAACAGGCGCGCCGCGAATGGCTTGCCCAGAAACACCGGCGGGAAGGTGAAGTCGAGGGTTGGCACCCCGTCCGTTTGAGGCTGGCTGATCAGGAAACCCGCAGCCTTCCTCACCGTCTCCATGGCCGCGTCATCGCCGCAGAACTTCTGCAGGACGGAAAGGGTGGCCGCTGCTACCAGCGAAGGGGTCACAATGCCATATTCCGGATGGTTCGCCGCTGGGAACGAGCCATCAGATGCTTGCATGGTAATAATATCGTCCGCAATAGATGCGAGGGTTTCTCGCGGTGTCTGGAGACACCGGAACTCGGCCAGCGTGGCGGTCCAGGCGAGAGGGAGGGCGATGTGGCACCGGAAACATCGGTCGCGGTTCTGGAGCTCGAGCGTGGTCTGGGCGATCGCGTCCAGTTCGGTTTCGAGCGCCCGCAGCCGGGCTTCGACACCCACGAGATACAGGGGCTGGGATGGGGGAGCGACCACGCCGGCTGGGGAGGCGAGGACGGGAACGAGCTCCAGCCAGCCGGTGGAAGTCTCCTTCGGTTCGACCCGGAAAGCCTCGTCGGCCGGATCGGCCAGCCTGACCACCGTCATCGCGTGTTCGCCGCGCACCAGCAGCGCAGAGCCACGGCTTCCCTCGCCGAACACCTCGCGGGCCTCGGTCGGGACGACGACGAGATCGACCGCCATCGGAACGGCGAACGTGATGCGGCAGCCCCCGCC
>DATCTT010000275.1:0-9056 GCA_036567845.1 Candidatus Ozemibacteraceae bacterium
CGGCGGCTGCGGGGGCGGCGGAAGCGATGGTGGCTACAGCGGCGGAAGCGATCCTGACGGTTCCGGCGGCGGTCTTCCTTTCTGAATCACGTTTTCCCGAAACGGGCGCCTGCATGGGCGCCTGTTTTTTTGTCCGGAGCAGCCGCTCTTCATTCTGCGGTATCATGCCGGAAACGTGCGGCAGGAGGAAATGAACGATGCTGATATGGCACCAGTCGGGTGCAGGAACAATTCGGGAATCCAACCAGGAGCGCTGGCATCTCGACGAACAGCTCGGCCTTCTCGTACTCGCTGACGGAGATGGCCCTGCCGGCCGTGATCTCGCAGATCTCGCGATCGCCGCCCTCGGACGGCGAGGCCGCCTTCCGCACGTCGGCACAGCCCGGCTGGCCGACACCCCTCTGCGCGACCTGATCGATGCCGTTCACCAGGAAATCGAGTTCGCCCGGGCTTCTATGCCCGGAGGGTCCGCTTCCAGCGTGCATCTTGCCGTTGCATGGGTGCGTCAGGGCTGTCTTCACGCGGCAATTTCGGGCAGAATCGGTCTCATGGCAAGCATCGGCGGCCGCATCCATCGTCTCGAGCCCACACATATGCCGACCCTGGCCGCCATCACGGGGCAAGGCACCATCGCCTCCCAAGCCCAAGCCCCCGCTCCTTCGTCCCTGCCAGCCGCCCCGCTTTTCCTTGCCCCCCTCCCCGTCACTGTCGGGGACTGGGTTCTGGCAGTATCCCAAGGGCTTCTGGCATCGCAGCCGCTCGCCGAGATGCAGCCGCTGATGCAGCTCGTCAGCGACGATCCCGACCGGCTCGTCCAGGGGCTGTTCGCGAAAGCGTCTGCACGGTATGACGGCGACGACCGGACTCTCGTATTGGGACGCTTCCTTCCCTCGGACATCACACGGAAGATCAACACCGACGCCGTCATCAGCGTCGACCTCGACCGCCGCTTCACAGTTCCGCTCTGGGTACCGCTGGTGATCGCAGGCATCCTCGCAGCTCTCGGAACCGTCATCGGCCAGATCACTCGGAGATTCGACGCATGAAACCTCCGATCCGCATCTACACCGTCACCTGGTGTCCCCATTGCATCCGGTTCAAGGCGTGGCTCGATGAATCCCGTATCGCCTATCTCGATCATGACGTCGATTTCGATGATGCGGCCTGGCAGGAGGCTCTGATCCTGACTGGTGGCGTGGACATGGTTCCCGTGGCCGAGATCGGCGGCCAGTCGGTCTGGGGCCCCTTCAATGAAGCGTTCAAGGAGCGGGTCAGACGCCTTCTCGACCGTTTCTGAACCTCTTCCGCGAGGCTTACACGCAAGACGGCTCATGGCCGGGCCGGTTTCAGCCGATGGGTACTGTAACCAATCGATTCCCGGCAGGAGAAACCTATGAATACCGTCCGCCCCCCCTTCATCATGGCCCCCGACGGCTCGCTCCAGTGCTCCGACCCCACGTCCGACCCGCACCGCCGGGGTCGCGATTCCCGCCCCTCCGCCCGCGCCGGCTGGGTACGTGCCCGCTGACGACACATCAAAAAAGCTGAAACCATGGCCATCAGCACCCTCCCTCCCAGTGGAATGCGTGATTTTCTGCCTGCAGAGCTGACCCGCAGGCGATATGTCGAAGGCGTGATCCGGCGGGTTTACGAATCGTTCGGATTCGTTCCCGTCGAGACCCCAGCCATTGAGAACCTTTCGACCCTCCTCGGGAAATACGGTGAGGAAGGCGATCAGCTGCTGTTCCGCATTCTGCATCGGCGGGACAAGCTCGCCCGCGCGCTGCAGCACAGCCCCGTCGAGGAGAAAGACCTTGCCGAGATGGGCCTTCGCTACGACCTCACGGTGCCGCTCGCCCGGCTCATCGCAAACAGCAAGGATCTTCCGCGGTTCTTCAAACGCTACCAGATCCAACTCGTCTGGCGTGCCGACAGGCCGGGCCGGGGCCGATTCCGGGAGTTCCAGCAGTGCGACGTCGACATCACCGGCACCACTTCGCTGGTTGCCGAAGCCGAGGTCTGCGCCGCCGTCGCGAAAGTCCTGATCGAACTCGGCTTCAGGGATTTCCACATCCATCTCAATCACCGACAGCTTCTCCGCTGCCTGATTTCCGCGGCCGGCCTGCGTCCGGATCAGGAGGAAACCGCTCTCGTCGCCGTCGACAAGATGGACAAGATCGGCGAAGAAGGCGTGCTCAAGGAGCTCCAGACGCGGGGGATCCCGGAAGCGTCGGCGTCCCTGCTGCTCGGGATGCTCCGCCGGCCGGAAGGTCTCGACGAGGCTGGGGAGCTTGCCCGGCTCGAAGCCCGCCTGAGCGGCAGCGAAGGGGCATCCGTACACATCGCCCAGCTTCGGGAGCTGCTCGCCATCTCGGCTCACACGCCGGCGGGCAGCCACCTGCGCATCGACGCGACGCTGGCACGCGGCCTCGGCTACTACACGGGCCCGATCTTCGAGATCCGCTCATCGATGTTCGGGGGAAGCCTCGGCGGGGGCGGCCGGTATGACAATCTCATCGGCATGTTCCGCGGCCAGACGATTCCGGCCGTCGGCTTCTCGATCGGCTTCGAACGCCTCGTTCTCGTCATGGAAGAGAAGGGGCTGTTCGGCAAACTCACCGCCGGGCCGGAAGTCATGCTCTGCCGGTTCGAGGATGTTGCGCCCGCCGAAGTTCTGAAAATCGCTCACAAACTTCGAGACACGGGTCTGAACGTCGAAGTTTATCCTGAAACGCCCAAGCTTGGAAAACAGCTCGCCTACGCCGAATCCGCGGGGGCGCGCATCGCCGCCATCCTTGGAGCTTCGGAGGTCCAGGCGGGGAACATCACCCTCAAGAACCTTGCAACGGGGGAGCAGGTAACGACGCAGACAGGAGACGCCCCTGCCAGAATCAGATCCTGGCTCACCGGCTGAGCGAACGGCACTGCCCTCAACGACGGCGGCCAGATCGGGAATCGATCGGGCCGCCGTCGCTGTTTGCGGATTGCTCATTCCGCCAATGACAAGAATGACCGTTCCAGAGCATCCAGCTCCTCGATCAAAGCTGATCCAAAGTAATACTGCAATTCCTCCCTGGTGCTCCGGTACAAGGTCGGCCCATTGCCCAGACAGGCCAGGGAACCGTCGATCACCTCGTCCATCGCATGGAGCAAGCCGTCATCGAACGTGACGGGGAACAGGCTGCTTACCATCGGCTTCCGTTCGTGATAATCGATCCCGTTCTGAAGACAGTAGGCATGCAGTCGACATCCCCGCCGCCCCGGACCGGTGTCGAGAAAAATGCACCGGCCGTTCACGGTGTTCGTGCGCACAAAGCCTCCTCCCGGGAACTCCGCATCCTTGGTGGTCTGCGTCAGGAAAAAATCTTCGGAGCGGATTCCCGTGAATGCCGTGATCCGATCGGCATCCTGCAGGATCCTGCCGACATTCAGGAGATCCACGTCGACCCCGTAGAAGCAGCATGAATCGCCGCAATGGCCGCACTCCATGCAGGCTCCGAAGGCCCGCCGCTCGAAGATCTCGGCATCGACACGACGCAGAACCGGCACGCCATACCGGGAGGGATACTCCCGAGAAAGAGATTGAATCATATAAATCTTTTGATATACATTACAAGGTCATCCCCGGGCTTGTAAAAGTCCCGGATCCGTGCATCCTCGGTGTAACCCCGGCCGAGATAGAAGCTCCGGGTCGGCTCGTAGAGAGGCTTTCCCGAAGTCTCAGCGACGAGCATGCGCGCTCCCCGCCGGCGGACATCGTCTTCGCTCCATGCAAGAAGCGCCGTTCCGGCCCCGGATCGCTGCACGCGCGGGTCGACGACGATCCAGTACAGGTCCCAGGTTCCCAGCGTGAGAGGCCGGAGACCGTGACAGGCATAACCGACCGGCCGGCCCTCCAGCTCCGCCACGGCGAAATAATAATCCGTCTGGTTCTGGTTTCCGAGCGCGACGTCGACCAGTTCGAGAGCGACGACGACCTCTTCTTCCGAAAAGAAGCCCGTCGCCCGGACCATCGCCTCGATAGCGCCACGATCACCGGGCCGCAGTTCCCGAATGACCGGTTTCATCGCGGCCGGATCGCCATCCGCGCGATCTGTTCGACCGCCTCATCATACGAGAGGCCCATCTGGGGAAGCGATTTGACGAAGCCCGTGTCGGGCCCGATATCGGGATTCGGGTTCAGCTCGAGAATCCATGGCTTGCCGGCGGCGTCGACCCGCAGGTCGAGACGGGCATATCCGCGCAGATCGAGGGCCTTGAAGGCACTCGCCGCGAGCCTCCGGACCTCGGCGTCGAGCTCCGGCTCGAGCTCGGCAGGAGCCTTGACCGGCGTTTTCATGTATTCTTCCGAGTCCTCGCTCCACTTGGCGTCGTAGGTCAGGATCTTCGGACGCCCCGGCGGAAGCTGGGAGTAGTCGATCTCGTTGATGCCGAATTTCAGGCCATCCTCGGTGTCGAGAATCGCGACGTTCAGCTCCCGGCCATCGATGAACCGCTCGATCAGAACGGGCAGGCCAAACCGGTCGTAGAGCAGTTCGAACCGTTCCTTCGCCGCGGTGGCATCCGTGACGACGCTTCCGAAATCGATACCCAGCGAGGCATCCTCGGTCGAGGGCTTGAGGATCGCGGGCCAGTCGCTCCAGCCCTCGATCCCACGCTCGTCATAGAGAGCCGCGAAGGTCGGGGTCGGCATGCCGACATCCCGCAGCAGGCGCTTGGTGCAGATCTTGTCGAGAAGCAGCACCAGGGCCTCGGGCGGATTGCCGGTGCAGGGCACCTTGAGCCATCTCAGGAGGAAGGGGACGGCAGCCTCGAGGCGGCTGTTCCCGCCGATTGTTTCGCACAGATTGAAGACGGCATCCGGATGGAATTCACGAACGGCGCGGAGCAGCGGCCCGGGGTCGGCCCCCACGAGCAGGGGCGCGACCTCGTGGCCGCGACGTTCCAGGGCCGAACGGACCGCCGTGGCGGCATGCTCGACACCACGGTCCGAGGCGGCTTCGCCTTCCCAGCGTTCTACCACGGCCGGGGCGTTGACAAGGATCAGGACGCGCATTTGAGTTCGGCTCTCTGCTGAATCAGCAGCCCCTGGCGGGACATCGACGCATCGAGAATCTCGCCGATCAGCTCGCGATACGTCATTCCCGAGGCCTTTGCCAGGATGACGAGATCCCCCTTCACGGGCGAGAGGCCAGGAAGGGGATTGCACTCGATGAACCGGGGCTTGCCGGCCGAGTCGAGACGCACATCGACGCGGGCGAAATCGCGGCATTCGAGGGCTTTGTAAGCCTCGATCGCGACCTTGTAGATCTGCTTCAGCGTTTCGGGGGAAACGCGCGGCGGAATGTGATAATCGACCTGGTTGAGGTAGTCGCGCTTGGTCTCGAGCGAGTAGACGAACTCTTCGAGCGGCACATTGCGGGGCGAGATCTCCATCGCCCCGACAACCCGGGGCATCTCGTTACCGACCACACCAACCGTGCATTCGAGACCGGGGAGGAACTCCTCGACGAGAACGGGGCCATTGTAGACGTCGATCAGGGCCGCGATCCGTTCTCTCGCCCCCTCGGCCTCGGTAATCCGCGACGCATTGGTGATCCCCTTGCTGGAACCCTCGGCGTTCGGCTTGATGAGGATAGGGAACTTCAGCCCGCGCAGATCGATACTCCGGGCCGTTTTGAACAGCTTGCCTCCGGCGGTAGGCACACGGCCTCCCACGACACGCTTCGCAAGCTCCTTGTCAAGGGTTACGCCCAGGGTTACCGCATCCGAGCCGGAATACGCGATTCCCAGCATTTCGGAAACGGCCGGAACCTGGGATTCACGGCACCGGCCGCGAAGCCCCTCGGCGATATTGAAAACGAAATCATACTTTCCCCGCGCCAGCGTCTCGGGAAAGGTGGCATCGGCTTCGAGCACGTCGACCGTATGGCCAAAACTTTCTATCGTATTCGCTATAGCTGCCGCAGTCTCGGGAGAGTCAAATTCCTCGAATTCATCATCAGGACCACCGAACCCGCTCTGATATCTGTCGTTTCTGTTCACTGCAAGTGCCACTCTCATGACAGCACCTCCGCCTTGTTCTCATTTCCGAAGGTGGTATCGAGCTTCAGCGATCCTGCATTCGTACTCCCAGGGGTTTCTTGATCCATGTCTTGTTGTTATAAGGCCGGCCTCCCGACCGACCCTCCACCCGCCTTCGCCAAGCGTTGTGGAGTCCCTTGAGCCTCTCGGCTCCCGCGCTGAGCACACACGCAACCCTACGCCGCTTGGCCTCCCTGGGTTACCGCCTGACCACGGAATTCCGGACAAATAAAAAAGCCTCCCTCACCGGGGAAGCGTGATTGCTTGATTCTAACCGGAATTGTCACATCGCGTCGCCTCAGCCGGCGGCGCCGTGAAATCAGCGATGAGGGTTCTTCACCTGTCATGGGACTCTTGTCTGCCTGCCTTTGTCGCTTTCTCGTCTGCGCCCGCTCCGCTGCCCTTTTTGGGGTATTCGGAAGATCTTCTCTCGCGAGCGTCAACTCCTTATAGCATCCAGAATCTCATCCCACAAGGGGAGTCCCGAAAATTGTATAAAAATTTCGCATGGAAAATCATCGACATGACGGATCCGTGGATTCAAGCCGTTTCTGCAAGCTGAGCAGCCCTGAGACCCCGGAATTTTTTCTGGACTCACGTATGCGGCTCGAAACGCCCTTCTATCACCCTCCCCTGTCGGCGTCGTTTCCAGCCATCATCACCGGTCGGCCGAACGGCATCATGGCTGGGGTGTTTCCTCTCAATATTCCCGTATGAAAGCTGGAAGAAACACCCCGGGAAACAGCTTCATCATGGCGGGTCGGATCATTCCCCATGCAGCCTCCGTGTTCTTCGTGCCCTCTGTGATGAGCGTCTTCCTCGTTTTCCTGTTCCGAAATTCCGGAGGTGTTCGACGAAGCATTTCTGCGATGTCTCAGAATCCTTTCGGAACTTTTTCAAAAAACCGGCTCATACATGAGGGGCAAACTGCCGATATCCATCGTAGAAAAGATCAAACGTCGTCTGGAGGCACTACATGAACGTCGGAACCCTCAACTCCCGGATGCCGCGGCTCGAATCCCCGGCCAGCCGCAACCGCAGCAGCGAACCGGCCATCATCTTTGACAATACTGAGCGCCGGATGGAGCACTCCGCCTTCCAGGTTCCGAACATGCTCCAGGACTTCTGGAACCTGACACAGCGCATGCCCCGTCAGGATCAGATGTCGTTCGCCGCGACCGTTCTCGCCTCCCAGGCCAGCCAGAATGGCATCAGTAGCGAAGCCCGACCGTTTCTCGCCAATCTGAAAGAGCGATTCAGCAGCTCCGAGCTTGATTCAATTCAGAAGATGGTGCGCAATCACCCTTCCCTCCAGAACAAGCCGAGCGGCCAGATCGATGCCTTCTGGGAACAGGTCGAGCAGGTATGGGCCGAGCTCGACCCACAGAAAGCGGATGACGGGATTCCCACGCAAGAAGGCTGTCCCGTTCCCCGGACCCCCGAAGAAATTTACTTCCAGACGACTCTCAACACGATCAAGCGTGTCGACAAAGCCCTGGCCCTCTGAATTTCCTCTCCCTCTCTCTCCTCTTCAACTGAAATCCTCCTTTACTCTTGGTCCCCTCTTCGCGAACACGGAGAGGGGCTTTTTTTCGCCCGCCCTCAACCGTCCATACGCCCCTCAAACCGGAAGGGGGGGCTGAAAATCCCCCCCGGCAGGGAAACATGTCGTCCATCAAGCTGGCAGCATGAAAAAACACGGATCCCGGCCGGGATCCGTGTTTTATATTTAGACCAATATTTTATTTCTTCTCTTTGGTCTTTTCCTCGGTGGCGGCGGGCTTGGCCGCAGTCGGAGCCGGCAGCTTGCCGATCTCTTCGAGGAAGCCGGGGAGGGGCTTGAAGCCCACGATGCGGTTCACTTCCCGGCCATCGGTGTCCAGGAACAGGATCGTCGGGAAGCCCTCGACTTTGTATTTGTCGACCAGCTCGCGGTTCTGATCCGCATCGATCGCGACGAGAACAAGCTTTTCCCCCGCAGCCTTCTTGAACTCATCCGTCGAAAACACCTCATCCTTCAGCTTGGTGCACCAACCACACCAGGTGGCGGTGAAATCGACCATGACGAGCTTGGAGTCGGCAGTTCCCTGCTTGAGCCCCTCGTCGAGGTTCTCGAGCCAGCCTTCTTCGGCGGCCGACACCAGTGACGGCAGCGCGATGAGAGCCAGGACGGCGATAATCGCAATGAACAGCTTCTTCATATGGTTACTCTCCCCCTTCGAAATCGGAGATCTCTTCTCCGGAGCTCATGGTACTCATCCCCCATGCGAGGCGCAAGTGGCACCGGACACAACGGGGAACAGGCTCTCGCGGATTGCCGATGCCTTCACCGGCGCGAATTTTTTTTCCGGGGCTTCAAAACCTTCCGAGCGCTGCGTTTCGGGTCCGGGCGGTCCTGCGGCTCATCCTCTTCCTGCTCGGTATGGGCATGGGGAAGCTGGATGCGCCGCTTCTTCTCTTCGTCCCTGGGCCGGAAGAGGATCAGAACCCGACCGATGATGCGCACCAGGGTGCAGTCGGCGTGCTCGACCAGGATCTCGGCGACATCGTCCTTCTCGGCACTCGAGTTGTCGAGAATCTTGACCTTGATCAGCTCCTGCGTTTTCAGGCTGTCGATGACGCTCTGGATGAGCGCCGGGGTCACCCCGCCCTTGCCGATTCGAACAACCGGCTCGATGTCGTGGGCCAGGGTTTCGAGAAACTTGCGCTGCTTCGGGGAGAGGTTCATGGGTGCCTCGTGTAGGGTGTGTTAGATAATACGATACCGGCTGACCGCATCCGGCTGGTGGTCGGATCGTACAAGATCGAGAGCGGCCGCGACTCCGGCCAGAAAGGGAGCGCCCGGCAGGGCCGGATCGGCCATCAATTCATCGACGGCGCCATCCGCCGCCGTCTCGACGTCACGGGCCATGGCGTCGAAAAGCCGTTCCTGCCTCGCGCTCGTTCGCCCCTCGAGAGCGAACCGGAGCCAG